>NZ_CYTU01000021.1:0-100955 GCF_001299375.1 Achromobacter sp. 2789STDY5608621
CCGCGTGGCCGACCAGCACCTGGCGGGCCGCCGCATCGGCGGCCGCATCCGTGAAGGCGAGATCAGCAAGATCACGGTCGATGCCGAACTCGGCGTGCGGCCGGGCGACCGCCTGACCGTCAACCTGCCCAACGGCCTGTCGGAAACCCGCGTGGTGGCGACGGCGGTGGGCACCGGCCTGACCGTGGACAACACCGTCTTCACCGTGGATTCGACCGAGCTGACCGCCGACCTGGTCGGCCTGCCCGGCACGGTGCTGCACATCACGGTCACCACGCCGTTCTCGCAGGCGCCGGAAGCCGAATGCGTGTGGACGCTGGAATCCGAGGCCCTGTCGGCGCAGACGTTCCGCGTGTTGAGCGTCAAGCGCAAGCAAGGCCTGGTGGCCGAGATCGCCGCCGTGCAGCACGAACCCGGCAAGTTCGACAACGTCGACTTCGGTACGCGGCTCGATCCCAAGCCGATCACCGTCGTGCCGCCGTCGGTGCAACCGGCCCCTGTGAACATCCGGCTGGCCTCGCGCTCGGTGATCGACCAGGGCCTGGCGCGGCACGTCGGCGTCATCAGCTGGGACGCGGCGGCCTCGGCCGTGGCCTACCAGGTGCAGTGGCGGCGCGACAATTCCGACTGGGTCGAGGCGGGCCGCACCGGCGCGCTGACGCTGGAATTGCCGGACATCCGCGCCGGCGCCTACGTGGCGCGGGTGCGGGCGATCAACGTGTCGGACATCTCGTCGGTGTGGGTCAATTCCACCGAGACGATGCTGGAAGGCGACATCGCGCCGCCGCCGGCGCTGGCGCTGCTGGCCACCAAACCCCTGGTGTTCGGCATCGACCTGCGCTGGGCCTTTCCGGAAGGGCGTTTCACCGCGCAGCGCACCGAGATCTGGTACAGCGCGTCCAACGACCGCGCCAGCGCCATCAAGCTGGGCGACTTCGCCTTCCCGCAAAGCGCCCATACCCTGATGGGCCTGGCGGCCGGCAAGCGCTTCTACTTCTGGGGCCGCATCGTCGCCCTGAACGGCGAGATCGGCGCCTGGTATCCGGGCGACCAGGGCGTGATGGGCGAATCCAGCTGGGAAGCCAGCGAAATCCTGGAATACCTGAACGGCAAGATCAGCCGCGACGAGCTGGCCCAGGAACTGACCGGCACCATCGACGGCCTGACCACCGGCCTGGATGAGACCCGCGCCGCGATCACGGCCGAGGAGACCAAGCGGGCCGATGCCGATGGGGCGCTGTCCTCGCGCGTCGACACGGTGATGGCGACCGCCAACGGCGCCGCCGCCGGCGTGCAGGAAACGCGCAATGCGCTGGTGGACGTGGACGGTCAGCTCAAGGCCACCTGGAGCATCAAGGCCCAGGTCACGAAGGACAAGCAGATCTACGCAGCCGGCATGTCGCTGGGGGCGTACAGCCAGCCCGACGGATCGATGCAGACCTCGGTGTACTTCCTGGCCGACCGGCTGGCGCTGCTGAACCTGGCCAACGGCGCGACGACCACGCCGTTCGTGATCGATAACGGGCAGACGTTCATCAACGATGCGGTCATCGGGACGGGCAGGATCACGAATGCGATGATCCGGAGCTTGAGCGCGGAGAAGATCAACGCAGGAGTGATGAGCGCCGAGCGCATCGATGTCGGGACGATTGCCGCACAGCTTGCCAACGTGGGGCAGGCGTATATCAAGCGTGCCAACATTCACGAAGCGCAGGTGGATACGCTGTCGATCGCTGGGAATGCTGTGACGATTCCCGTGTCGTGGTCCGGGCCTGGAGCCGGGACCCTCGTCATCAATAGCAACGTAGATGGTCCTGTTGTGGTGATTGCGTACCGGTCCGGCTACAGCGGCATGGCATCCAATTTGCGCATCTATGTCAATGGCGCCTTGATGGAGGAAGCCACGGGTTCCCATTCAGCCTGGCAGAGTGGCAGCGGGGACGGGAGTCAGCCTTGGGAATATACGAGCATGCCGCTTACCGCGGTAACCGTTGGGAATGCGATACGCGGCAACAACACCATCGTCGTGAATTCATCGAGTTCCGTGAGCAATGGCGCAAAGATCCGGATCGTGGCGCTGATGGTGAAAAGGTGAGAGGAATGAATATGTACATCGCATCGTTTTACGACTCGACGGGTCGGATTGTCGGCGTCATGCGTGGACCGCGCGAAAGCGTGGAGGCGACTTCGGCGGTGACGGGAGATCCCTTTGTCGAGGGAGAGGGCAATCCCGATCTGCAATATGTTCGGGAGAAAGCCCTCGCATCACGGCCGGAATCGCCCTCCATCCTGACGCGCCACACATTGTCGGCGTTGCCTGTCCCGTGCACGATCCGGATCGGCCGTGCTGTGTACCCGTGCACCGAGGCCGAAGTCGATCTGGAGTTTGGATCTCCCGGCACATTCCAGGTCACCGTCGAAGCCTGGCCCTATCTGAACAAGGAGTTCACCGTTGAAAATCCGCCACTATGAACCCTACGCGCCGCTGCGCGCCCGCGCCTATCCCGCCATCGGCGACCAGCTCGACGCGATCATGAAGTTCGCCGCGCACCTGCAGGCGTCGGGCCAGGCGCTGCCCGACGAGGTGACGAGCTGGGTGGCGCAATGCCGCGACGTCAAGCAGCGCTACCCGAAGCCGGCCGACGCCGCGGCCGGGCCGCAAGGACTGCCGGGGAGCCAGGCATGACCCAACCCCTCACCACCGTCCGCCTCTACGGCCGGCTGGGCGCGGAGTTCGGCCGGCTGCACCAGCTGGCCGTTTCCAGCACCGCCGAAGCGGTACGCGCGCTGTGCGTATTGCTGCCCGGCTTCGAAGCCCGCCTGCTCGACAGCGAATCCAGGGGCGTGCGCTACGCCTGCTTCCTTGGCCGCCGCAACCTGGACGAAAGCGAATTGGCGCGGCCGGCCGGCCGTGAAGACATCCGCATCGCGCCCATGCCCACCGGCGCCAAGCGCGGCGGCCTGATGCAGGTGGTGGTGGGCGTGGCGATGATCGTCGCGTCCTTCATCCCCGGCGTCAACGTCGCGTTGTGGGCGGGCGCCAGCACCTCGCTGATGACCATGGGCCTGGCGATGACGCTGGGCGGCGTGGTGCAGTTGCTCACGCCACAGCAACGGGCCCTGAGCGTCAAGGACGGGCCCGACAACGGCGCGTCGTACAACTTCAACGGCCCGGTCAACACCACGGCGCAGGGCAACCCCGTGCCGGTGCTGTATGGCGAGATGTTCGTGGGCAGCGCCACCATCTCGGCGGGTATCTACTCCGAAGACCAGGCGTGACGGCGATTCGCGGATGCCGGACGGTTGCCCGTCCGGTCCGCCTGCTCCTGGCGGCGTTCTCGACCTAGAATCAGGCATCGGGCGGAGCGAGCCTCCGCGCCAACAGGGGAGCCGCGATACCGCATGAAGCGCAACTTCAACATCCACGACCTGCGCATCTTCTACACCGTCGTCATGACCGGGTCCACCCGGCAGGCCGCGCAGGCCATGCACCTGACCCAGCCGGCCGTCAGCCACGCCATCTCGCGGCTCGAACAGGCGACCGGCGTGCAGTTGTTCGACCGGTCCCACAAGACGCTGCGGCCCACCGAGGCGGGGCAGTATCTGTACGGCGAGGCCAAGTTCGTGCTGGACGAATTGGTGCGCATCGACGAGGCGCTGCACAGCATCGAGCAGTTCGGCGGTCGCGGCCTGCGTATCGCCAGCTCGCCCGCGCTGGCCCTGTCCTATGCGCCGGACGCGGTGCGCCGCTATCTCGACGCCCACGGCACGCGGCCGTTCTCGATCGACCTGGAGTCGTCGGTACAGGCGATCAGCGCCGTCGACACCATGCGCGCGGATTTCGGGTTGGGCGCGGTGGCGCAGGAGAATTCCCGGCTGATGTTCCGGCCGTTCCTGCGCACCGAGGTCATGGCGATCGTGCATCGCGAGCATGCCCTGGCGCGTGGCGAGGTGGTGGCGGTGGCCGACATCCGTCCCGACAGCTACGTGCAGCCCTTGTGGTCCGACTACGTCATGCCGCAGGGCGACATCGCCGAGTCGATGCAGTTGCGTTCCGGCATGCGGGCGCATATGTCGCTGCTCGCCGGCACGGTGTGCGCGGTGCGGGGCGTCAGCATGGTCAACGCGCTGTCGGCCTCCGACATCACGGCGGCCTATCCCGACCTGGTGGCGCTGCCGCTGGCCTCGCGCCAATGGTTCGATTTCGTGTTGATCGCGCGCAACGAGGCCGCCAGCCGGGAGTCAGTCGAGCACCTGCTCCAGGCCTTGCACGCGGCCGCCCGGCAGCGGCAGCAGGGCGTGTATGCGCGGACCGTCCAGCTGTTGGCGTAGGGGCTAGTCCGTGGGTGGCTGCCAGGGCAGCGATTGCAGATCGCCGTCGATGCTGATGGCCTGGCCGCTGACCATCGCCCCGAACGGGCTGGCCAGGAACAGCGCCATGTTGGCGATGTCCGCCGCGCGCACGAATTGCCCCAGGCTGACGCCGGCCAGCTCCAGCCGGGTCTCCTCGGCCACCGTCACGCCCATGTTGCGGGCGCGGGCCTCGATGACCCGGTCGATGCGGGGGCCGGCCACCAGGCCGGGCAGCAGTGCGTTGACGCGGATGCCGTAGCCGCCCAGCTCGACCGCCAGCGAACGGGTCAGGCCGACCACGCCCCACTTGGTGGCGGCATAGGGCGTGCGCATCGGCACGCCCATGCGGCCGGCGACCGAGCTGATGTTGATGATGCTGCCGCCGCCCGCTTCGCGCAGCGCCGGCAGCGCGTGCCGCACGGTGTGGAACTGCGCGGCCAGGTTGATGTCCAGCGTGGCGTCCAGGTCTTGCGGGGCGATGTCGCCGATGCCGGCGGTCGGCCCGGCGATGCCGGCATTGTTCACCAGGACGTCGAGTCCGCCCAGGTGCGACAGCGCTTCGCCCATGTAGCGGTCGATCTCGTCGCGCCGGCTCACGTCGGCGCGCGACCAGGGATGCGGGCAGGCCACCAGCGCGCGCTCGTCCACATCGCATACATGCACCCGCGCGCCACGCGCCGCGAAAGCGCCGGCGATGGCGGCGCCGATGCCGGCCGCGCCGGCCGTGACGATGACGCGTTTGCCGGCCAGGTCCACGGGCAGGGCGCCGATGTCCGCCGGGATGGGATTTTTGACAGTCATGCAGGTTCCTTGCTCATGGCGATCCGGGCAGGATCAGGGCTTCATCAGGCGGCAGGTCGATTCGGCCGGCGAGGTATAGATCTGGTCGCCCGGCGCGCGCGCCACCAGCTTGTAGTAGTCCCACGGGCCTTTCGATTCCGCCGGCGTCTTCACCTGCATCAGGAACATGTCATGCACCATCAGGCCGTCGGCGCGGATCCTGCCGTCTTTCACGAAGAAATCGTTCACCGGGTTGGCCTTCAGCCACTTCATCACCGTGTCGCCATCGGTACTGCCGGTGGCGGCCACGGCCTTCAGGTAGGTGGTGGTGGCCGAGTAGTCGCCGGCCTGCAGCATCGACGGCTTCTTCTTCATTTTCTCCTCGAAGCGCGCCGCCCACTGGCGCGACGCGTCGTCCTGGTCCCAATACCAGGCCGTGGTCAGGTACATGCCCTGCGCGGCCGGCAGGCCGAGCGCGTGGATGTCGGTGATCAGCACCAGCAGGCCGGCGATCTTCATCTTCGGCGTCAGGCCGAACTCGGCCGCCGCCTTGACGGCATTGCTGGTGTCGCTGGCGGAGTTGGCCAGCCCCAGCACCGAGGCGCCCGAGGCCTGCGCCTGCAGGATGAAGGACGAGAAGTCCGCCGTGTTCAGCGGATGGCGCACGCGCCCTTTGACCGTTCCGCCCTCGGCCTGCACGACGGTCGAAGCGTCCCGTTCCAGCGCCTGCCCGAAAGCGTGATCCACCGTCAGGAAGAACCAGTCCTTGTTGCCTTCCTTGAGCATCGCCCGCGCCGTGCCGCGCGCCAGCGACACCGTGTCGTAGACATAGTGCACGGTGTAGGGCGTGCATTGCGAATTGGTCAGTTCCGAGGCGCCGGCGCTCACCACGAAGAATGGCGTCTTCTTCTCTTCGGCCACCTTGGCCATGGCCAGCGCCGCCGCCGAGTTGGCGCCAGCGATCAGCATGGTCACGCCCTTCTGGTCGAGCCACTCGCGCGCCCGCGACGAGGCGATGTCTGCGCGGTTCTGGTGGTCGGCCACCAGCACCTCGACCTTCTTGCCCGCCACCACGCCGCCCAGGTCGGCCACCGCCATCTTGATGGCCTCGGCGCCGCCTGGGCCGTCGGCGTCCGCCGACAGGCCCGACATGTCGGTGATGAAGCCGATGCGGATCACGCCGTCATCGGCTCGCGCCGCGCCCGTCCAGCCCAGCACGGCGGCCAGCGCGGCCGCGCACAGTGTCTTTTTCATGGTTGTCTCCTCGATCCCGCGGATCTTGTTGTGGTGGGTGGCCCCGCCGCCGCTCAGAACGCGACGTCGCGGCCGCCCTTCAGTTGCAGGGTCGCGCGCGCCTCGTCGGGCGTGGCGATCTGCAGCGACAGGTCCTCCAGGATGCGGCGGATGCGCCGCACCTGGTCGGCGTTGGAGCGCGCCAGTTCCCCCGGCCCGTCCCACAACGAATCCTCCAGCCCCACGCGCACGTTGCCGCCCATCGTGGCCGCCATCGTCGCCAGCGGCGTCTGCTTGCGTCCGGCCGCCAGCACCGACCAGGTGTAGTCGGCGCCGAACAGGCGGTCGGCGGTGCGCTTCATCATCATCACGTCTTCGGGGTGCGTGCCGATACCGCCACGGATGCCGAACACGGACTGGATCAGGAAAGGCGGCTTGAGCAGCTTGCGGTCGACGAAATGGGCCGCGGTGTACAGGTGGCCGATGTCGTAGCACTCGATCTCGAAGCGCGTGCCGTTGTCGCCGCAGGCCGTCAGGATGTGCTCGATGTCCTTGAAGGTGTTCTTGAAGATCAGGTCGTTGCTGCCTTCCAGGTAGGGGCGTTCCCAGGTGTGCGAGAACGTCTTGAAGCGCTCCAGCAGTTCGTACATGCCGAAGTTCATCGAACCCATGTTCAGTGACGCGACTTCCGGCTTGAAGCGCAGCGCCGGCGCCATGCGGTCGGCCAGCGGCAGCACCGGCGACCCGCCCGTGGTGATGTTGATCACCACATCGGACGCGGCCTTGATGCGCGGCAGGAACTGCGCGTATAGCGCCGGGTCCTGTGTTGGCTGGCCCGTGTCCGGCTGGCGCGCGTGCAAGTGCACGATGGCGGCGCCGGCCTCGGCCGCCTCGATGGCGGAGCGGGCGATCTCGTCGGGCGTGACGGGCAGGTGCGGCGACATCGACGGCGTATGGACCGAGCCGGTGATGGCGCAGGTGATGATGACCTTGTTCCTGGATGGCTTCATGGGCCTGGACCTCTTGGATGTGGGGCCCGGCTGTCTCCCGCCAGGCGCAGGCCATTCTGTCGCACGCCGCCGGCCGCTGTCACCTGAACAGAAATTATCAATTGATAGGGAATCCGGTGCTGCGGCGCAGCGTAGGGAGGGCCGGCGATGGGAAGGTGCGGGATTGGGGGCAGGGGGCCGTGCCATCGATTCCATTGATGCGCCGGAAGGGGCGTTTTCGTAATATGCCGGTTCCGGCGCGCCCGTCCCTTTGCCTTTTCGATCGATGTCATGAATGCTTCTGTGAACTACGTCCTCGCGGTGGACCTGGGCGGCACGCGCTTTCGCGCGGCGCTGGTCGACGGGGAGGGCGGCATCGCCCATTCCTGCTTCATCGACAGCCCGGCGGGTGTTGCGCTTCAGCCCGGTTGGGATGAGATCGACGCCGACGCGTGGTGGCGCGGCCTGCAGGCGCTGGCGGACACCCTGGTGGCGCAGGCCGGCGCGGCGGCTTTCGATGCGGTCCAGGCCATTGCCATCTGCGGCGTCACGCGCACGCAGGTGTTCGTGGACGCGCAGGGCGCGGCCATCCGGCCGGCCATCACCTGGCGCGATACGCGGGCGGCGGTGGACCTGCCCGAATGGCTGTCGTCGCTGCCGGCCGGCCATCCGGAAAGCGGACAGATCAACGCCTTCCATCCCTGGGCCCGCATCGCCTGGTTGCTGCGCAAGGAACCGGCGCACGCGGCCCGTGTGCGGACGGTGCTGGATCCCAAGGATTACCTCAACCTGCGCCTGACCGGCCGGGCGGCCAGCGACACGGTCTCGCTGGCGCGCCTGGCGGCTTCGGCGGCGCTTGGCCCGGTAGCCGCCGGGCAGGCGTCTCCGCCCGTCGCGGATGTGCCGGCCGCGGCGGCGCCTGCCGGCGACCTGCTGACCGCCATCGGCGCCGGTCCCGCCTGGTTGCCCGACCTGCTCGATCCCCTGGACATCGTCGGCCCGGTGCGGCCCGGGCTGCCGGGCGCGCTGGCCCGCCTGGCCGGCCGTCCCGTGATCGCCTGCGCCAACGACACCTGGGCCGCCGTCGCCGGCCTGGGCGCGCTGCGCCCGGGATACGCCTACAACATCTCGGGCACCACCGAAGTGTTCGGCGCGGTGGGCGCCGAGCCGGTGCGTGCCGAGGGCCTGATGACCGTGGATTGGGGCGGCGGCCATCACCAGGTCGGCGGGCCGGGCCAGAATGGCGCCGACACCATTGCCTGGCTGTTGCCCTTGCTGGGCCGCCTGGGCGCTGAAGGCATGGCCGGCGTCGGCCCGGCGATGGATGCCCTGCTTGGCGCGCCGCGCGATCCGCAGCCGGCCCTGTTCCTGCCATACCTGCAGGGCGAGCGCGTGCCTTACTGGGATCCGCACCTGCGCGGCGCCTTTGTCGGCCTGAACCGCCGCCATGGTCCGGGCGACCTGGCCTGGGCCGTGCTGGAAGGCGTGGCGTTCCTGAACCGCATCGTGCTGGAGCGCGCCGAGGCCGCGCTGGGGCAGCCCGTGGCCGAAATCCGTTTCGGCGGCGGCGCCGCGTCCAATTCGCGGTGGTGCCAGGCCAAGGCCGATATCTGCGAGCGTCCCGTCATCGTCGGCCAGGCCGACCAGCCCGGCATTCTTGGCGCGGCGGCCGCGGCCTGGACCGGGGTGGGGCGTTACGCCAGCTTCGCGGCGGCGCAGGACGCGCTGGCGCGCGTCGCCCGGCGCTACGAGCCTCGGCCCGAGCGCGTCGCCGCCTATCGGCGGCTGTACGCTCAATTCCGCGCCGCCGAGGCCGCGCTGGCGCCCGTGTCGCACGCATTGGCGGCCCTGCGGCTGGGGTAAAACCCTAGGCGCGATCCGGCGCGCCCCGGTGCCGGCGCGCGTGTGCCGGGTATACACTACGACGCCACAGGCCTGGACGACGATCCGGCCGGCAGGCGAGGCGCGGCAAGGCGCGCGCGCCATCAATCACATGCAGCAAGGGCGAGGCGATGCGCGGCATCCTGGAAAAGTACGGCACGGCAATTGCGGGATTGGTCCTGGTGGGCTTTTTCGCGATAGCCGCCCCGAACTTCGCCGCGCCCGGCAATCTGCTGAACATCGCCAAGGAAACCAGCTTCCTGGCCATCATCGCCATCGGCTTCACGCTGGCGCTGGTGACCGCGGAACTGGACCTGTCCGTGGCCGACGTGGCCAGCCTGGCCGCCGTGGTCACCGGCGCCCTGGTGCACACCGGCCAGCCCGTGTTGCTGGCCATCGCCGCCGGCCTGGGCGTCGGCCTGTTCTGCGGCCTCTTCAATGGCTTTGCCGTCACCCGGCTGCGGGTTCCCTCCCTGATCGCCACGCTCGGCATGGCCGCCATGGCGCGCGGCTTCGCCTTCATGCTGACGGACGGCGTCTCGTACGTGGGCCGCTGGCCCGCCGCCTTCACCGACCTGGCGCGCGGCAAGCCTTTCGGCATTCCCGCGCTGGTGCTGTGGATGGTGGGCGCGGTGCTGTTCGCCTTCTTCCTGGTCAAGTGGACCCGCACCGGCGCCCGCATGACCGCCACCGGCGAGGCTGGCGAGTCCGCCCGCCTGGCAGGCATCAACATCCGCGCCATGAAAAGCATCGGCCTGGCGCTGTCCGGCCTGTGCGCCGGCCTGGCCGCCGTGCTGCTGACTTCCAGCCTGTCGTCCGCCGCGCCCAACATGGCCGGCGACTATTTCCTGTACGCCATCGCCGCCGTGCTGCTGGGCATGACCATGTTCAATCCCGGCCATGCCAACATTCCCGGCACGCTGGTGGCCGCGCTGATCCTCAAGGTCCTGGGCAACGGCCTGGTGCTGATGGGCGCGGCCTATTACGTGCAGGACATCGTCCTTGGCTTCATCATCGTCGCGTCCGTCGCGGTGTCATCGGCCGTGCTCAAGAAAGCGGCCTTCAAATTCGGATAGGAAGGGGAAACAGCATGAACCGATTCTTCAAGCGCACGCTGCTGCTGGGCGCATTCGCCGCACAGGCGCTGGCCGCTAGCGCCGCGCACGCGTTCGACGTCGGCGTGGTGGCCTTCCAGATGTCCTCGGAAACCCATGCGCGCGCCGCCAACGCGGCCGCGCAAGCCGCCCGCGCCAAGGGCTGGACCGTGACGCAGCTGAACGCCGAGGGCTCGCTGCCCAAGCTGGCCGAGCAGCTCGACACGCTGGTCAACAAGAAGGTCGATGCCATCGTCATCGCCATGGGCAAGCCGGTCGAGACCGACGCCCAGCTGCAGGCCGCTAAGGAAAAGGGCATCGCCGTGGTCGGCGTCATGTCCGGCGCCAGCCCGCACATGCTGTTCGACGTCGAGGTCAATGAATACGCCACCGGCGCGCAATCGGTGCTGTACCTGCTGGGCAAGATGGGCTACCAGGGCAACATCCTGTCGGCCCGCTTCGACGGCAATTCCGGCACCCGCATCCGCGGCAAGATGCTCGACGCGGTGCTGTCGGAAAACACCGCCGTCAAGGACCTGGCCAAGTTCAGCATGGCGCGCACGCAAAGCTGGCGCGACGACGTGCGCAACGGCATGCAGGCGCTGTTCCTGCGCAACCAGGGGCAGTTCAAGGGCGTCTGGGCCTCGTTCGACGGCCAGGCCTACGTGATTGACGACCTGCTGCAGGCGCAAGGCATGAAGAAGGGCGACATCACGCTGGTGTCGGTCGACGGCGGCCCGGAGACCTATCGCCGCATCGCCGATCCCGGCAGCCTCATCACCGCCACCATGATGATTCCGTTCGAGCAACTGGGCGTCACCGCCATCGACGCGATTGACCGCATCGTCGTCAAGAAAGAGCCCAAGGACAAGATCGCGTCCGGCCCCTACCTATTCATGGACTCGGTGCTGGTCGATGCCAGCAACGTGCAGCAATTCCTGACCCCCGCCAAATAGGCCCACGGCAGGCGGCGTGCCGCGTCGCCTGCCGCCGCATCCTTCATGTCCGCTTCCGCCACCATGACCGCCGCTCCGCCCGCCGCGCTATCGCTCCGCCAAGTCCGCAAGTCCTACGGCGCCGTCGAGGCCCTGAAGGGCGTCGACCTGGAGGTGCCGGCGGGCCGCGTCATGGCCATCTGCGGCGACAACGGCGCGGGCAAGTCCACGCTGATCCGCATCATCTCGGGCGCCCAGGCGCCCACGGGCGGCGAGTTGAGCCTGGATGGCAAGCCGGTGGTGTTCGGCTCGCCGCATGACGCGCTGGCGCAGGGCATCGCCACCATCTACCAGGACCTGGCGCTGGCGCCGCGCCTGTCCATCTGGGAAAACGTCTTCATGGGCGCCGAACTGGTGCGCCGCATCGGCCCGCTGCGCGTGCTCGACAAGCGCCGCATGGCGCAGGAGGCGCGCGGCTACCTGCAACGCCTGTCGGTGCCGATCGACGACATGGACCGCCCGGTCGAACGCATGTCGGGCGGCCAGCGCCAGGCCGTGGCCATCGCGCGGGCGCTGCGCTGGGATGCGCGCGTCGTCATCATGGACGAGCCCACCGCCGCGCTCGGCGTCAAGGAAACCGCGCTGGTCCTGAACCTGGTGCGCAAGCTGCGCGAGGAAGGGCGCACCGTCATCCTGATCAGCCACAACATGGCCGACGTGGTCGCGCTGGCCGACCGCGTCGCGATTCTCAAGAGCGGCGTCAAGGTCGTCGAGCGCGACGTGGCGGGCCTGGACGCCGACGCGCTGGCGCACATGGTGATGACGGGCAAGGCCTGATCGTCCGGGGCGGACAAAGTCAGGTGCAAACTTCACAGACCTTCACACGGATCCTGCGTAGCATTGGCGTGTCTCGTTCCCGAATGCCGCATCAATGACTCCCTACGCCGTCTTTCGCGTCGGCCGCCCGCCTCGACGCCCGCTGCGCTCGCGTGCCGCGGGCGTCTTGCTGCTGACTTGCGCCCTGGCGCTGCGGGGCGTCGCCGCCGCGGTGGCGGCGGGCGCCCCTGACGTCACCGTCACCGCTGTTTCGCCGGCCCGTTGCATGCGTATCCTGCTGCAACAGCAGGACGACCGCCTGACGCTGCAATCGGACTACGACGCGACCACGCAGACCGTCATCCCCGAGCGGTCGGCCGGGATCCTGTCCAAGGAATTCCGCCGCGTCTACGACATGCTGGAAGAGAACCGGCGGCTCGACGGCCGCTTCGACGCCCGCATGGCGATCCTGTCGCACGAACTGCTGGGACCGCTGCTGCCGTCGCTGCGCAAGGCGCCGTGCGTCATCTTCGAGATCCAGCCGACCTCCATGCACTTCGCGCTCGATCTGCTGCCGGTCGACGGCACGCCGTTGTTCGTGCAGAAGCCGGTCGCGTTCCGCTTCGCGGCGGCGGCCGGGACGCCCGAGGGCAATGCCGCGCCCGAATCTCGTCTGTCGCCCGCCGCGCCCGCGGCGGCTGCGGCCGCCGGCGCACGTCCCCGCGCCGCCGCCTTCGGCCCTGAAGCCCGCGGCCTGATCCTGCGGGATCCCGAGACCGATCCCGACGACGGCACCGGCGACGTGCGCCGCCTCTACCCCAGCTCGACCTTCCAGCTCACCACCACCGCCACGCCCGACATGTTCGCGCGCAGCCGCTACGATTTCCTGCTGATCAGCGGCGAAGGCGTCGTCAGTCCCACCTGGGGGCGGCCGGAAAAAGACGAGAACGACGCCATCGGCCTGGGCGAGGACGACATGTACCCCAAGGACCTGCAGGGCGCCGCCTTCGACCTGGTCTATTTCGACGCCAGCCAGCTCGGCATGAGCAAGGCCTTCGTCGACGCCGCGCGCCGTTGCGGCGCCCATCACTACCTGGCCCCCATCATCAGCAACGAGTCCGGCAATTCCTCGACCCTGATGCTGCGCTACTTCTTCGGCGGCACCCGCCAGGGCGAGGCGCCCATGGAGGCGCTGTATCGCGCCCGCAAGCGGATCTACCAGGAGTTCGAGGGCAAGGTGAACCGCACCGAGCAGATCTACTACGCGTATCCGTTCCGGTTGTATCTGCTGTAAGAGGGAGGGGGCGGGTTCCCGCCTGCGCCGCAGGCCGTCTGGCGGCTTTCAAAAAAAACCGCCGCCGGCATTGCGCCGGCGGCGGTCTCTGGACCTGCTGGGGCGAGGACTCAGTCCTTGCGGCTGGTCACTTCGACCAGGTGATAACCGAACTGGGTCTTCACCGGGCCCTGGACTTCGCCGACGGGGGCGCTGAACACCACGGTGTCGAATTCCTTGACCATCTGGCCCGGGCCGAACGTGCCCAGGTTGCCGCCGTCGCGGCTGGACGGGCAGCTCGAGTTTTCCTTGGCCAGCTGGGCGAAGTCGGCGCCGTTTTCGATGGCGGTCTTCAGTTCGTTGGCCTTGGCTTCGGTCGAAACCAGGATGTGGCGGGCGGAGGCTTGTGCCATGTTGGGCTCCTTGCGGGGGGAATGATTGGGGTGGGGAGAGTAACGCATTTGGGCGGACTTGCTACGACGCCATCATAAACGGGCGGGGGCATGCGGTGCCTAAAGGCGCTTTGTTTAGCCCACTTCCTTTACGTCAAACGGTAACTGCCGTGTTGTTGAAGTTGACGGGCGGAACTTATGACGTTGCGAGAGGCGCGGGCTTCTTGTCTGTGTCTTCAGGGTGAGAGATTTGACCGTAATAGCGCTCGAACCTCCGGTACGCTGAGCCATTGGCGGGTTGCGTGAACCATCCTATGACAATTTGCACAAAGAAGAGCCAGGTCGGAGACACTAGTCTTGTGATCTTCAGCCACCGTATGCAGCGGCTTTGTATGGTGTACCTCGATAAAGCCTTCGCCACGAACGCCATAGGTTTCCTTGAAGTCGAAACCACAAGCTTCACAGGCAAGGCGTCCGTGCTGCTTTTGTGCAGCTTGTTTCGCTTTTTTAACCAATTCGCTATCGCGCTCGCGATAGCGGTGCATGCGAGTCAATATGCGCCCCTCAGGGGCTTCGTAAGCCTCGTCGTCTTCTAGCCGCGGCAAGTCTTTATAGCTGCTGGCTTTTCGTATCGCGTTACTGACCAAGGCCAGCTGACTCGTATTAGACGAAAAGAGATCCCAGACAACCTGTTCGTCTTTATTCCCTCGGGCTAGCCCCTTCTTTCCGCTCTCCAGATATAACGGGTCGAGACGGCGAAAGTTCATCAGCTTCATGTACACGCCGTTGGTGTTGCGATATGTGGTCGCTGCTGACTTCCCCAAAGATTCTGCCATTCTGTTCAGCAGCGTCGAGAGGTCGGAGACTTCAACGCTGCCATGGCTTGGAAGATTGGATCGGCGCTTCATGTACAAATCCAACGCGAGGATCAGTTCGTCGCGCGTCCAGGGTGGATTACGCATTTTTTTTGAAACGTCAGGGAAAGTGGCGGTCTTTTCGAATTGGCCTCGAGTAAAGATCAGGCGCAATAGCTGTATTCGGAAAGCCTAGATTTCGATGGGCACTACCAATTGCAGATTTCCTGCAGTCCGATGTTGTGCTGTTGGGTGCATGTTACTCGGTCCTAGTTAGAAATCTGTCATGAGTAGGTGTAGCGGCGATTCCGCTTCGCTTGGGCCCTTTTTTAGGCGTGAAATGTGAACACCCATGTAAAACGGGCGCCTCAAGCGCCCGTTTCTCCATTCAGGTATGCCGCGTCACCGCACCGGCCATCCATACATCAGCCCGCCATTCCGATACGACGCATTCAACCCCCGCGCCAGCTTCAGCGGGCTGGTCTCGCCAAGATTCTTCTCGAAGCTCTCGCCGTAATTGCCGATCTGCTTGATGACGTTGTAGGCCCACTTGTCATCCACGCCCAGGTTCTTGCCCATCCCCGGCGTCACGCCCAGCAGGCGTTGCACGTTGGGGTTGGTGCTCTTGAGCATCTCGTCCACGTTCTTCGAGGTGACACCGTATTCCTCGGCCTCCAGCATCGCGAACATGGTCCAGCGGACCACGTTGAACCATTGCTCGTCGCCCTGGCGCACCATGGGGCCCAGCGGTTCCTTGGAGAAGTTCTCCGGCAGGATGTCGTATTTCTCGGGGTTTTCGAGATTGGTGCGGGCGGCGGCCAGTTGCGACTTGTCGCCGGTGAAGGCGTCGCAGCGGCCCACCGCGAAGGCGCGGACGATTTCATCCATGCGCTCGACCACCACCGGCTTGAAGGCGATGTTCTGCGAGCGGAACCAGTCGGACAGATTCAGTTCGGTGGTGGTGCCGGGCTGCACGCAGACGGTGGCGCCGTCCAGCTCCTTGGCGCTTTTCACGTTCAGGGACTTGTTCACCATGATGCCCTGACTGTCGTAGTAGTTCACGCCTACGCCGATCAGGCCCAGGGTGGTGTCGCGCGTCATGACCAGGGTGGTGTTGCGCGGCAGGACGTCGACTTCGCCGGACTGCAGGGCGGTGAAGCGCTGCACCGCGCTGACGGCCATGATCTTGGACTTGGAGGCATCGCCGAACATGGTCACGGCCAGCGCGCGGCACAGGTCCACGTCCAGGCCCATCCAGCCGCCCTTGCTGTCATTGACCGAGAAGCCGGCCACGCCGGTGGACACGCCGCACTGCACGAAGCCTTTGTTCTTGACGTTCTCGAACGTCACGCCCGCGCTGGCGCCCCACGACGAGAGAAGGAGCGCGGCGCCTGCCGCGACGGTAGTCAGTGCTTTCATGGTGTCTCCGCGCGGGCGCGCAACTTATGGGTCTATGTCCGCCGACAGGCGGAAATGCGGCGAATGGTATCGGCCGGGCCTGAGGCGGAGAATCGGGGAATTCCCCTTAAATCCACTGTGCGGAATTTACGGGGCCGGATGGCCCTGGGTGGGGCGCGTGGCGGAAGCGTCGCCACGGTGCGAAATCCACTGAAACCATCTGCCCATGGTGCGTAACCATTTCGATAATCCCTTCCGCGCACACTGGCCTCACCGCGTCCGCATTGGCGGACGCGACTGCGAGGGAGATGCATCATGAAGAATCTAGTCAAAGCCGCGATGACCGCGGGTGCCGCGGTGGTCCTGTCCCTGGGGGCGCTCTCTGTGCCCGGCGTCGCGCAGGCCGGCGTGGCCATCAGCATCGACGTGGCGCCGCCGCCTCCCCGCGTGGAAGTCGTGCCGCCGCCGCGCGTGGGCTACGTGTGGGCGCCGGGCCATTGGGAATGGGTCGGCGGGCGCCACGCGTGGGTCGGCGGCGTGTGGATGCCGGCGCGGCCGGGCTACGTGTATCACGGGCCGGAGTGGCGCCAGCGGCATGGGCATTGGGTGTATTACGAGGGGCGCTGGGGGCGCCATTGAGATCGCGCCTGGCGTGAGGGAATGGTCACGCTCAGGCGGAGCGGGGCTCCGCGCGGATCGTGAGCTCTCGCGCCGGCGCGCCGGCCGCCGAGCCTTCGGCGAAGATCAGTCTGCCCTGGAAGCGGGCGTGGGGATATTCAAGCAGGACACGGGGTCGGTCCTCGAAACACAGGCCGGCCAGGATCAGCCGCGCCAGGACCGATTGCACACGTTGCAGCGTCTCCCCATCGGAAACGCCCCGGGCGTGTGAGTCATGGCCTGCCGGCCGCGGCATGCCAACGTGTTCGCGCACGCCATAGCCGAACGACACGATCTGGATGTTGAAGTCGTTCTGGTTGGGAAGAAAGGTCCTGGCGATCTCGCCATACATGACCTTGCCATCCACTTCGACCGCATAGGTGTCGTGTCCGCGTTCGTCCCAGCCGCGGATACCCCCGGCGAATCGGGCCCGCCCTTCGGCCGCGGGCACCCAGTCGAAAGTGCGCTCGTAGATGTCCATGTCGAGGTCTCCGTGTTTGTCTGGGAGCTTACTCTGCTGGCTGTATTGCTCTCTGGGGAGCAAATTCCAGCTACCTGACGCTGCGCCGGGTCATGGACGCATTGGGCGTATCGCTCACCGCCGTCGCCAAGGGCAAGGACACGGCGCACGCATAGCGCCGCGCAAACAAAAAGCCGCTCTGCGTCGCAGGAGCGGCTTTTTCAATCTGGTGCCCGGGGCCGGAATCGAACCGGCACGCCTTGCGGCGGGGGATTTTGAGTCCCCTGCGTCTACCAATTTCACCACCCGGGCAGGCTGGTCGCGGGACCGTCCAGGCGACGGTCGCGGGTAAAGCGAAGACCGCGATTATATGCGGTCTGGGGAAAATTGTCAGGCAAGGGGCCGGCGCGGGGCGCGCCGGCCTGCGTGCTCACTTCTTTTCCGGCAGGAACCAGTTCATGACCAGCGCGCAGATGCCGCCGGTGGCCACGCCCGATTCCAGCACGCTCTTCACCGAGTGCGGCAGGTGCGACAGGATCTCGGGCACCTGCGACACGCCCAGGCCCAGGGCCAGCGACACGGCGATGATCAGCAGGGCGCGGCGGTCCAGGTGGATGCCGGCCAGGATGTTGATGCCCGAGGCGGCCACGGCGCCGAACATGACCATGGCGGCGCCGCCCAGCACGGGTTCCGGCACGGCCTGCAGCACGCCGGCGACGGTGGGGAACAGGCCCAGCAGGACCAGCATGCCGGCGATCCACACGCCGACGTGGCGGCTGGCGATGCCGGTCAGCTGGATGACGCCGTTGTTCTGGGCGAAGACCGAGCTGGGGAAGGTGTTGAACACGCCGGCCAGCAGCGAGTTGGCGCCGTTGACCAGCACGCCGCCCTTGATGCGCTGCATCCACAGCGGGCCTTCGACCGGCTGCTTGGAGACCTTGCTGGTGGCGGTGACGTCGCCGATGGCTTCCAGCGAGGTGACCAGGTAGATGATCAGCATCGGCACGAACAGTGCCCAGGAGAAGCCCAGGCCGAAGTGCAGCGGCATCGGCACCTGGAACAGCGCGGCTTCGCGCGCGCCGGTGAAGTCCAGGCGGCCCATGTAGGCGGCGGCGATGTAGCCGACGGCCAGCGCCAGCACCAGCGCGGTGCTGCGGATCCACACCACCGGCACGCGGTTCAGCAGGATGATGGTGCCCAGCACCAGGCCCGATAGCGTCAGGTTCTCGGCGCTGGCGAAGGTGCCGCTGGCCATGGCGCCGAAACCGCCGCCCATGCTGATGAGGCCGACCTTGATCAGCGTCAGGCCGATCAGCAGCACGACGATGCCGGTGACCAGCGGGGTGATCAGGCGCTTGACGAAGGGCAGGATGCGGCTAATGCCCATTTCGACGAAGGAACCGGCGATGACGACGCCGAAGATCGCGGCCATCACGGCCTCGACCGGCGTGCCCTGTTTGACCATGACCGAGCCGCCGGCGATCAGCGGGCCGACGAAGTTGAAACTGGTGCCCTGCACGATCAGGAGGCCCGCGCCCAGCGGACCGAAGCGCTTGCACTGCACGTAGGTGGCGATGCCGGAGATGACCAGCGACATGGACACGATCAGGGTGGTGTCGCGGCTGCTCACGCCCAGGGCCTGGCAGATCAGCAGGCCGGGGGTGACGATGGGCACCAGGATGGCCAGCAAATGCTGCAGGGCGGCGACGAAGGCGACCGGGGCGGCGGGACGATCGTCGGGGCCGTAGACCAGGTCGTGGCGGGGTTCGGCGTCGTCGGACGCGCCGTGGGAGGTAGGTTGGGTCAGGGAGGCGGGTTGCATGGCAGGGAGCCGGCCGGGGGTGGGATGGGAGGAAAGTGCGGCATTTTAGCGGGGAAGGTCCCCGGGCGCAGCGCGTCTGCCAGGGGGGGCGACAGGGGGCTTGATAGAATTCTTGTCCGCCAACCAGGGGCCGCCGAACCGGGAACCGATGCATAAACGCACCAGAGGGATCGTGATCGTCGTGGTCTTGCTGGCCCTGCTCCTGTCGATGCTGCTGCTGTTCTGGCTGATCGATAGCGGCGACGATTTCGCCGCCATCGATCATGGCGAGTCCTATGGCAACAGCATCTACAAGCGCTATCAGGGCGAGGTCTACGCGGCCGTGCCCAGCAACGGCTACTACCGCATGGGGGGCGCCGATCCGGCCAGTTTCCAGACCTTCGACAAGGGCCGCTTCGATAGCCGCCAGGCGGCGCGAGATGCAAGCCATGTGTATTGCGGCAACCGCGTCCTGCCGCAAATGCGTGCGGACACCACGCGCTACCTGGGCAACAGCTATTTCAGCGACGGCGCGCTGACCTACTTCTGTGATTCTTCTTCCGGACTCAATCGCGAGCTGGGTCGGCTGGATGAGATCTGGCAGAACATCCTGTATCGGGCCGGCCGGGGCGACAAGCCGCAGACCTACCTGTACCCGTTCCTGGTTTTGCCGGCCAGCGGCCAGCCCTACCGGCCGCTGCTCGACCGCCAGTTGGCCACGGATGGCGCGCGCGTGTTCTACAAGGGTCGCGACATGCCGCAAGCGGACCCGGCGCAATTGCGCCGCATCGCCGCGATCCAGGGCGGCGAGGCGCGGCCGGGCGACGATTTCTTCGCCGATGGCCACCGGGTCTATTACCGGGAGACGCTGCTGCCGTTGTCGGATGATCCGGCGCTGTACACCTTCACGGTCGGCAATCTCTACAACCAGCCTTATCTTCATGACCCGCGCAATGGCATGGTGTACCTGGGGGCGCTGGCGTTCGACCCGGCGCATGCGCCCTACCGGCTGGTGAACGAACAGGGCCGGCACGTGCTCCATGCGCTGTTCGCGAGCCGGGACGGCATCTATTTCTACAACAGCGAGAAGGGCGTGGTGGAGCGGGCCGGCGACGATCCGTTCGCGGCGGGTGGCTTCACGGCGCTGTCGCCGTATGTTTTCCGGGATGGCCGTCAGGTGCTGTTCCTGAAGGGCAAGGAGGTCTGGAACCGCTCCCGCGGCGGCGGCGGGCTGGTGTCCCGGTCCACGCTGATCCTGCGGTTCAAGGACGCGCCGGCGGGGGATTGGACCAAGCTCGGCGACGTCTATCACGGCTTCGGCTCGGTCTGGCGCAATGGCGACACGCTCTATTATCTCGACGAGCTGGGGGCGTCGCAGCTGATATTCAGTCCGATCTACCAGATCCTCGATCCCGCCGCGGCGGATTTTCTGCTCCGCTCGCAGGCAACCCGGCAGATCACGGCGGACGACATCCGCAAGCTGGTCCGCAGCGGGAAGCTGGCGGTGCCCGAATTTGAAGAGGTGCTGGAGGCCAAGACGCGTTATCGCAGCGGCGTCCTGTCCATTTTTGATTGATGCCCGGGGCGGAGCGGGGTGTCCTCGCTTGCCCGCGGCGGCGCCGGAACGGCCGCCGCAGGGGCCGGTCTTGAAATATTTCAGATGGCCCCCATCACAATAGGGTTTCCCGGAGACCGCCCGGGCCGCGCGCCCTGCCATCCGGCTTTCCTTTGTCCCTAATTTTCCGACTTTTCATACAACGATGAGCCAAACTGCCACGTCCGAAACCCTGGGATTCCAGGCCGAGGTGAAGCAACTGCTGCACCTGATGATCCATTCGCTGTACAGCAACAAGGAAATCTTCCTGCGCGAGCTGGTGTCGAACGCGTCTGATGCCTGCGACAAGCTGCGCTTCGAAGCCATCGACAACCCGGCGCTGCTGGAAGGCGATGGCGAGCTGGCCATCACCGTCGGCTACGACAAGGAAGCGCGCACGATCACCATTTCCGACAACGGTATCGGCCTGTCGCGCGAAGAGGCCGTGGCCAACCTGGGCACCATCGCCCGTTCGGGCACGCGCGAGTTCTTCTCGCAGCTGACCGGCGACAAGCAGAAGGATGCGCAACTGATCGGCCAGTTCGGCGTGGGCTTCTATTCCTCGTTCATCGTGGCCGACAAGGTCACGGTGGTCAGCCGCCGCGCCGGCGCCACCGACGCCATCCGCTGGGAGTCCGACGGCCAGGGCGAATTCACCATCGCAGCCGCCGACAAGGCCACGCGCGGCACCGACGTCACGCTGCACCTGCGCGCCGACGAAGACGAGCTGCTCAACGGCTGGAAGCTGCGCGAGATCCTGCGCCGCTACTCCGACCACATCTCGCTGCCGATCCGCATGGCCAAGGAAGAATGGGACGCGGAGAAGGGCGAACAGGTCAAGCAGGACGAGCTGGAAACGGTCAACCAGGCCAACGCCCTGTGGGCCCGCAACAAGGCCGACGTCACCGAGGAACAGTACCGCGAGTTCTACAAGACGGTGTCGCACGACTATGACGACCCGCTCGCCTGGACTCACAACCGCGTCGAAGGCCGCAGCGAATACACCCAGCTGCTGTACGTGCCCAAGCACGCGCCGATGGACCTGTGGGACCGCGACGGCCGTCGTGGCGTCAAGCTGTACGTCAAGCGCGTCTTCATCATGGACGACGCCGACCAGCTGCTGCCGTCGTACCTGCGCTTCGTGCGCGGCGTGATCGACTCGGCCGACCTGCCGCTGAACGTGTCGCGCGAGATACTGCAGGAAAGCCGCGACGTGCGCGCCATCCGCGAAGGCTCGGCCAAGCGCATCCTGTCGCTGCTGGAAGACCTGGCCGAGAACAAGCCGGAAGAGTACGCCGCGTTCTGGTCGGAATTTGGCCAGGTGCTCAAGGAAGGCGCGGGCGAAGACCACGCCAACCTGGAACGCATCGCCAAGCTGATGCGCTTCGCCTCGACCCACACCGGCGACCAGGCCCAGACCGTGTCGTTCGCCGACTACGTGGCGCGCATGAAGGAAGGCCAGGACAAGATCTACTACGTCACGGCCGACACCTTCGCCGCCGCCAGCAACAGCCCGCACCTGGAGATCTTCCGCAAGAAGGGCATCGAGGTGCTGCTGCTGTCCGACCGCGTCGACGAGTGGATGCTGTCGTACCTGCGTGAATTCGACGGCAAGTCGCTGGTCTCGGTGGCCAAGGGCGGCCTCGACCTGGCCGAGCTGGCCGACGAGGAAGAAAAGAAGCACCAGGCCGAAGTGGCCGAGGACTTCAAGCCGCTGGTCGAGCGTCTGCAGAAGACCCTGGAAGACCAGGTCAAGGAAGTGCGCGTGACGCTGCGCCTGGTGGATTCGCCGGCGTGCGTGGTGGTGGGCCAGAACGAACTCAGCCCGCACCTGCTGCGCATGCTGAAGGCCGCCGGCCAGGAAGCGCCCAACGTCAAGCCGGTGCTGGAGATCAACCCGGAACACCCGCTGCTGGCCCGCATCCGCGCCGCCGACGACGGCGAGTTCGACCAGTGGGCCCGCCTGCTGCTCGACCAGGCCCTGCTGGCCGAAGGCGCGCAAATCGCCGACCCGGCGGCGTTCGTGAAGCGGCTGAATGCGCTGCTGCTGAAGTAAGCGGCGGTACACGAAGGCAAGAAAAGGGCGCCCGCGAGGGCGCCTTTTTCATTGGCGAGGGGCGGCTGGGGCCGTACTACCTCGTTGAGGATGGGATCGTTGAGCCCGTCCCTTTTATCCTAGGCCCATATTCCCGCTCGGTAATTTTTTTGATGAACAACGCGATTTCCGTCGAAAAAATTACCGAGCGGGAATTTCTCCCCTCTCTCGACCCCCCCACGTCATTCATGACTCCAGGTCAAAAGTCTTTCCCCGTTTAGTTGCTTTTTCTGTAAGGGTATACCCGTCATACTGGCCGCCTGTCTTCCGATCAGACCCGTCCTACGCCCCGGCCTTCGCCGCGACGCCCCTGGATTCCCTGGTCGGCGCATCCATACCAAGGAACCCGTATGTCTACCCATGAAACCCCGCCGGTGAAAGCCGGCCTGCCATTGCTGGCGCTGGCCGTCGGCGCCTTCGGCATCGGCGTCACCGAATTCTCGCCCATGGGCCTGCTGCCCGTGATCGCCGACGGCGTGGGCGTGTCCATCCCCAGCGCCGGCATGCTGATCAGCGCCTACGCGATCGGCGTGATGCTCGGCGCGCCGCTGATGACGCTGGCGCTGTCGCGCTGGTCGCGCCGCAAGGCGCTGATCGTGCTGATGGCGATCTTCACCATCGGCAACCTGCTGTCGGCGCTGTCGCCCAACTACACCACGCTGCTGCTGGCGCGCCTGGTGACCAGCCTGAACCACGGCGCCTTCTTCGGCCTGGGTTCGCTGGTGGCCGCCAGCGTGGTGCCGCGCCACAAGCAGGCCAGCGCGGTGGCGACGATGTTCCTGGGGCTGACCATCGCCAACGTCGGCGGCGTGCCGGCGGCGACCTGGCTGGGCCAGGTGATCGGCTGGCGCATGTCGTTCGCCGCGACCTCGGTCCTGGGCCTGCTGGCGATGCTGTCGCTGTGGTTCGCGTTGCCGGCGGGCGAAGCCGGGCGGCGTCCGGACATCCGCCACGAACTGGCGGTGCTCAAGACCCCGGTGGTGCTGGTTGCCCTGTTGACCACGGTGCTGGGCGCGGGCGCGATGTTCACGCTGTACACCTACGTGGCGCCGACGCTGGCCGAGTTGACCGGCGCCTCGCCCAACTTCGTGACCGCGATGCTGGTGCTGATCGGCATCGGCTTCACCATCGGCAACACCGCCGGCGGCCGTTTCGCCGATCGGTCGCTGGATGGCAGCCTGATCGCCTTCCTGGTGCTGGTGATCGCCGACCTGCTGGCCTTCCCGTGGCTGGCGCAGACCCCGGTGGGCGCCGCGATCGGCCTGCTGATCTTCGGCTTCGGCACCTTCGCCGTGGTGCCGCCGCTGCAGATGCGGGTGATGCGCGCCGCCACCGACGCGCCCGGCCTGGCCTCGTCGGTGAACGTGGGCGCGTTCAACCTGGGCAACGCCGTGGGCGCGGCGGCCGGTGGCGGCGTGATTTCCGCCGGCCTGGGCTACGCCGCGGTGCCGATCGCCGGCGCGGTCATCGCCGCCGCCGGGCTGGGGCTGGTGCTGTGGCAGCGCGCCGCCAACCAGCGCCAGCGCAAGCTGGCGGTGCAGGGCTGCTGATCAGAACTCGAACGTCACGCCCAACTCGTAGGTGCGACCCGGCGCCAGCAGCACCTGGCTGGTGGCGCGACCGCCGTAGTAGGCGTAGAGCTTGTCGGTCAGGTTGCGCACGCGGAAGGTGATCAGCGCCGGCCGCAGGCGGTAGCTGACGGCCGCATCCACGGTGGTGTGGCCGTTGATGCGGATCTGGTTGGCGTTGTCGGTATAGATCTTGCCGGTGTGGTTCAGGCCGACGAAGAAGTTCATCGGCAGTTCCTTGAGCCGGTAGTTGGCGTACAGGTTGGCGACGCGCTCGGGCACGTTGGGCGGGGTGTTGCCCACGCGCGAGGTGCCGTCGGCCTCGGTCAGCGAATCGAAGCGGGCGTTCAGCGCCGCGATGTTGCCGGACACGGTCAGCTGCGGCGTGACGCGCCAGTCGGCCGACAGCTCCACCCCGCGCGACGATTGGCGGCCGTTGTTGACGGTCACGCGCGGGTCATTGGCGTCGCGCGTCAGCACGTTCTCCAGCTTGATGTGATAGACCGCCGCGGTCCATTCGACGTCGCCCAGGCTCTGCTTGAAGCCGGCTTCCCATTGCTCGCCCTTGGCCAGCGGGAACGAGGCGTTGGACTGCGACAAGAGGAACAGCGAGCCCACCGGGATGGTGGCGTTGGTGTACTGCGCGTAGACCGAGGACGACGGCGTCACGTCATACACGGTGCCCAGGCGCATGGAGTTGGCGTTGTAGCGGGTGCTGAAGGCGCTGCGGGTGCCGGCGTTCAGGTCGGTGACGCTGCGCTCGACGCGGATGCGGTCGTAGCGGTAGCCGCCGACCACGGTCCAGCGCTCGGTCAGCTTGAGCGAGTCTTCCAGGAACAGCGCGGCGCCGCGCACGTCGGTGGTGAAGTCGGTGCGGTTGCCGGGGCCGCTCATCAGCGCGGGGTCGTCGTTGAAATAGCCCACGTCCGGATTCCACAGCGACACGCGCAGGGCGTCGCCGGTGCTGGCCGAGCGATTCGAGAAGCGCCGTTCGCTGTCGAGCGTGGTCTTGCTGAGCTCGCCGCCGATCACGAACTTGTTCGACAGGCCGCCGATGGTGCCGTTGTGGGTCGCGTCGAAACGGTCGATCAGGTAGCGCTGGTGGTGCGTGATGATGGTCTGGTCACGATCGATCGAGCCGGGGGCGCTGAAGGTGGCCGATTCCGAGTTCTTCCACAGCCGGTCGACCTTGTTCATCGCCAGTTCGTTGCGCAGCGTCCATGACGGCGTCAGCTGGTGGGTGACCCGCGCCCGCACCCAATAGGCTTCGGCCTCGTTGCGGTCGTCGAGCACGTTGTAGTTCTTGCCGGCCAGGGCGCGGTCGAGCACGCGGCCGTCGGGCGTGCTGACCACGCCTGTGGGGTCCTTGGCCAGGCTGCGCGGGATCAGCGGCGTGCCCCAATAGGCGTGGCCGGTGTCGCGCGAGTAGTCGAACGACAGGTCCAGGCGGGTGGCGGGCGCGACGTCGAAGGCGACGCCGGTGGTCAGGTGGTCCAGCTTGTTGCTGTTGCGGTCGATGGTGCCGACGCGGCTGTCGTTGTGGCTGTAGTCGATGCGGTAGGCGCCGGTCTCGCCGAAGTTGTCGCCCAGGCCGATGCCGGTGCGGGTGCTGCCGTAGCTGCCATACGAGAACATCGCTTCGCGCGAGGGGTTGTCGCGGTCGGGGCGCTTGGTCTGGAAGTTGACGATGCCGCCGATGGCGCTGTCGCCCTGCAGCACCGAGGCCGGGCCTTTCAGGACTTCGATGCGCTCGTAGTTCCAGGTGTCCTCGACCCGGTTGGTCGAGCCGGCGCCCGACATGCGCAGGCCGTCGTATAGATACAGGATGTCGGTGAAGCCGCGCGAGGACAGCGTGGTGGGCGAGGACGGCGGACCGCCGCCGGCCAGGCCGGTGGCGCCGCGCAGGGCTTCGCTGAGGGTGGTGGCGCCGCGTTCGCGCATGGCCTGCTGCGACACGATCTCGACCGACGCCGGCGTTTCGCGCACGGTCAGGCCCAGGCGCGACGCGCTGCTGCTGCGGCTGTCCAGGTGCAGGCTGTCCGCGTCGCTGGCAGCCTCGACGCGGATGCTGGGCAGTTCGGCCTCGCGCGCCTGGACTTCCTGGGCCTGGACGTTGGGCACGGCGGTGCATGCCGCGAGCGCGGCGGTGGATACGACTCTTCTCATGACGCTTTCCCGAAACTTGATGGGGGTGAAAAACCTGTGTCTAGACCACGCGGTAGCGGCGCAGGCGCCAACCGGCCAGGGCCAGCAGCAACGCGGCGGGCGCCAGCAGCTGCAGCAGCGCGCGCACGGCCCGCGCGCGGACGGCGGCGGGATCCTCTTCCTGCCAGTGGAAGACCGGCATGGCGGCAAAGTCCTCCGGCGCGATGGCGCGGCTGGCCTCGATGCGGGGCAGGAAGAAATCCTTCCAGGCCCGGTGATAGGCGTCGATCTGGCGCATGAAGTCGGCGTGGCGGCGTTGTCCGGTGCCCGCCAGCGCGGTGATGCCTTCGAACGCCACCGCCGCCGGCGACAGCACGCTGTAGCGCGCCACCAGCGCCTGCTGGCGCGCCATCTGCGCGTCGAAGCGGTCCAGTTCGGGCTGCATCGCCGCGTCCACCTGGCGCTCGACCCGCGCATGGCCCAGCGGACGGCCGGTGATTTCCAGATGGCCGTCGCGCGGAATCAGCGCATCCGGCTTGTCCATGTGGCCGTAGTCGGTCGAGAGCAGGGCGGCGTGGTCGCGCATCGCCAGCGCCGTCGCCACGCGGGTGCGCGTGGCCAGTTCGGCGCGCGACGGCGCGGGGCTGGCGTAGGCGGCCACCAGGTTGAGCAGCACCGGCACCACCAGCACCAGCAGGACCCAGCCGACCATCAGGATCATGGCGTTGGCGGCCGAGGATTTGCCGAAGGCGTTGACCGCCACCACGGCGGAGAACCAGAACAGCGCGTAGGCGCCGACCAGCAGGGCCCACCACAGCGTGGCGCTGGCGGCCTGCAAGGCCTGGGGGCGGGCGATCAGCAGGGCCGCCACCGGCAGCAGCACCGCTGCGCTCAGCAGCACGGCCGCGCGCAGCGCGATCTTGCCGCTGATCAGCGTCAACAGCGCCAGCGGCTGCGACAGCAGCAGGCGCAACGTGCCGTCTTCCTTCTCGCCGGACAGCAGGTTGTGGCCGAGCGCGAAGATCAGCAGCGGCAGCAGGTAGACCACCACGAACGCCAGGTCGAAATGCCCGCTCAGCAGGTGCCAGGGGTTCTCGATGTCGTTGTTGTGGATGAAGTTGACCTTGCTGTCGTAGGTCACCTTGAACTGCGACGGGAACAGGTCGGTCTGGCCCAGCGCCACCGGCGCCAGCGGCACGCTCGGCATGATGGCGTAGTGCGCGCCCAGGCCGCCGCCCATGTTGGCGGGGCTGGCCGGGTTGCCGAACGGCGTCGGGGTTTCGCTGCCGTCCATGATGCGTTGCAGCTGCGCCAGCTGGCTGGCGCGGTTCTGCGCGTCGGCGCGCGCCAGCGCGGCCTGGGCCTCGTCGCGCAACGACGTCTGCAGCAGCCCGTTGAAGACCGCGTAGCCCACCAGCAGCAGGAACAGCAGGCCGCACAGCCACAGCGCGCGTTCGCGCGTCAGCAGGCGGAGTTCGTGCCGCAGGACCATCCCGAAGCGGCGAAATTGCGTATCGTGCACCAGGGGTCTCCTACAGGGCGGTCTGGCGGGCCACGGCGCGCCAGGCAAAGAGCAGGCTCAGCAGCAGCGCGGCGCCCAGCATGAAGAGGCTCAGGCGCGCCTGGTGCAGCGCCCAGCCGGCCGCGGGCGGCTGGTACTTGAAAGGCGGCACGCGCGCCCACAGCGAGGGGCTGGCCTGATACGAGAAATGCAGGTGTTCCTGCGTGTCGGCGTGCGCCACCAGGTCGGCGCTGACGATGTCCTGGATCACGCGGCGCTGCTGTTCGGCGGCGGTGGTGAAGTCGCGGTGGTGGGCGAAGTCGGTGCCGGCCATGGCGGCGGACAGCGCCCGCACCGCCAGCAGCGGCATCAGCCAGCCGGCCGCTTCCTGCACGGTCTGCTGCCGTTCCCAGGTGTCCCACAGGCGGCCGAAGTGACGGTCGTAGACGGCGTAGCTGGACTGGTCGTCGAGCTTGAGCGCCAGGCCCCACTTGTTCAGCGGCACGTCGCGGCTCCAGCGCTCGGTGGTGCCGAAGGCCTGCATCCAGACGCGGTCGGAGGTGGCCTTGAGGTCGTCCTGCAGCGCCTGGTTGAATTCCAGGCGAGTCGGGCTGGGATAGAGGCCGCGCGACAGTTCGGCCATCACGCGCGGCGCGATCACCGTATTGGCGATCCAGAGCGCCAGCAGCACCGTGATCGCCACGCGCGACGAGCGCGCCGCCGCCGATACGCCCAGCGTGACGAAGATGAAGACGGCCAGGTACATCGCGTAGCCGCCCGCCAGCACGGCGAAGCGCCACAGCGCGTCGGCGCGGCCGCCGGCCAGCCACACCGCCACGCCGGCCGCCAGCGCGGCCGGCGCCAGCAGCAGGCCCAGGCTCATGGCCAGGGCGGTGGCCTTGCCCCACAGCAGGCGCCACGGGGCGATGCCCAGGCTCAGGGTCTGGCGCAGGATGCCTTGCTCGCGTTCGCCCGAAAACGCGTTGAAGCCCAGCACGATCACCAGCAGCGGCCCCAGCGCCTGCAGGATCCAGGCGGCCGACAAGTCGCCAAAGCGCTGCAGCCCGGTGGCGTCCTGCGCCGGGCGGAACTTGACCTCGCTCTGGCGGTGCGCCTGCAGCCATACGGTGCTGCCGATATACGGATTGATGCCCGGATCCAGCAGCGCCAGCGTGGTGTCGGGCTTGAAGACGTGCATGCCCTGGTGGGCGGCGTCGTGCGGATGGCGCGCGCCTTGCTTGAGCCAGTCGGCGTAGTCGGTGTTCTGGGCCGCGGCCTGTTCGGCGCGCGCTTCCTGCTGGTGCAGGTAGCCCACCGCCAGCGCGGTCAGCAGCAGCACCGCGACGATGCCCCCGGCCCAGTACAAGCGGCCGTCGCGCAGGCGTTCGCGCAGGTCCTTGAGGGCGATCAGCAGAATCATGCGCCGGTCCTCATGTGCGCCAGGTACAGCGCCTGCAGGTCGGTGTCGTCGATCTGCCGGCTGTCCAGGCTCTCGACCAGCCGGCCGCGCTTCATGATGCCGACGCGGGTGGCGGTCTGGCGGGCGTGGAACAGGTCGTGGGTGGTGGCGAGGATGGCCACGCCGCGTTCGCTGGCGCGTTGCAGCAGACGGGTGAATTCGGCGGCGGCGGACGGGTCCAGTCCGGAGGTGGGCTCGTCCAGCAGCAGCGCGCGCGCGTCCTTGGCCAGCGCCACGGCGATCCAGACCTTCTGCCGCATGCCCTTGGAATAGGCGGCGACGCGCTTGTCGGCCGCGGCCGGATCGAGGCCGACCTCGGCCAGCAGTTCCAGCAGGCGCGCGCGCGGCGGCGCCTCGCCCAGGGCCAGCGCGGCGAAATAGCGCAGGTTTTCCAGTCCGCTGAGCGTGCCGTACAGATTGACCTGCTCGGGGATGTAGGCCACGTGGCGCTTGCTGGCCAGCGGTTCGCGCGCCACGTCCAGGCCGTGGATCTGGGCCTGGCCGCCGTCGGCGTCGATGAAGTTCAGGAACAGGTTGATGGTGGTGGTCTTGCCGGCGCCGTTGGCGCCCAGCAGGCAATAGATTTCGCCCGGCTCGATGCGCAGGTCCAGCGGGTGGAGCGCGATCTGGTCGCCGTAGCGTTTGGTCAGGCCGATGGCTTCGAGCACTGCGAGTCCTTCTTCGTCCGAAGATGCGGGGGAGTCAATGGGAGGGGCGGGGCGGGCCGGCCGGGCATGTTGCCGGCCGAGTTGGGAATGGCTACAATAGTTATGATATAACATAACGTGATTATATCGCCATCCGTCGCGCGGAACTCTGCTCGAATCGACGATACAAAGCAGAAGGGCGCCCACGTGGGCGCCCTTCGTTGCGGTGGCGGTGCGGCGGCGATGCCGCGCGGATCAGGCCTCGATCCGCTCCACCTTGCCCACCAGCAGGATGTACGACAGCGCGCCCAGCAGCGCCAGCGACGACACATACACGATGGCCGGCGCGAAGCTGTCCTTCGACACCAGGAAGCCGATCACGATCGGGGTGCAGATCGACGACAGGTTGCCGACGAAGTTGAACACCCCGCCGGTCAGCCCCAGCAGCCGCACCGGCGCCAGCGCCGACACCAGGGACCAGGTGATCGACGCCAGGCCGTTGCCGAAGAACGCCACCGCCAGGAAGAAGATCACCCACGGCGTCGAGTCGGTGAAGTTGGCGCCGATCATCGACGTCGAGATCAGCAGCCCCAGGATGATCGGCAGCTTGCGCGCCAGGCCCACGGTGGCGCCGCGGCGGACCAGGAAGTCCGACAGCACGCCCGAGCACAGCACGCCGATGAACGCCGCCAGGAACGGCACCGACGCCAGGAAGCCCGACTTGATGAAGTCCATGCCGCGGTACTTCACCAGATAGGTGGGGAACCACGTCAGGAAGAACCACAGCGTCGACGTCAGGCAGAACTGGCCCAGGTACACGCCCCACAGCTTGCGCTGGCTCATCACCAGGCCCAGGTCGTTCCAGTTGAACGGCGCCTTCTTCTCGGTGACGCGCTTGTCCAGGTCGACCACGCCGCCGCCTTTCTGGATCAGCTCGATCTCGGCCGCGTTGGCGCCCTTGAACTGGCGCGGTTCACGGTAGATCATGTACCACAGCACGCCCCAGATGATGCCCAGCAGGCCGGTGCTGACGAACACCATGTGCCAGCCGTAGTGGTGCTGCAGCCAGGCCAGCACCGGCGTCAGGAACGCCAGGCCGACGAACTGGCCCGAGGTGTAGAAGCCGATGGCGGTGGCCCGTTCCTTTTCCGGGAACCAGGTCGTGACGACGCGGTTATTGATCGGATAGGCCGGGGCTTCCAGCGCGCCCACGGCCAGGCGCAGCACGAACAGGATCACGAAGCTGCCGGCAAAGCCCATGAAGAACGTCGCCGCCGACCACAGGATCAGCGCGGCCGCGTACAGCACGCGCGGCGACACGCGGTCCACCAGCCAGCCGCCGGGGATCTGCATGGCGGCATAGGTCCAGCCGAAGGCCGACAGGATCAGCCCTTCGTGCACCGTGTCCAGGCCGAACTCGTCCTTGAGGGCGGGCGCGGCGATGGACAGGTTGCTGCGGTCCAGGTAGTTGATGACGACGGTGATGAACAGCATCACCATGATGAGATAGCGGCTGCGCGTCGGCCGCTGGGCGCTTTGCAGGCCCGGGTGGGTGGCGGTGGTCAAGGGGGTCTCCTCTTTCGCTTTTTTCTACCGGCTTACCACTCGGCGAAGCTGCCGTCGGCGTGGCGCCAGATGGGGTTGCGCCAGCGGTGGCCCACCGCCGCGCGTTCTTTCACGTATTCCTCGTTGACCTCGATGCCCAGGCCGGGGCCCTGGGGAATCGCGACCATGCCGTTCTCGTAGGCGAACACCTCGCGGTTGCTGACGTAGTCCAGCAGGTCGTTGGCGGCGTTGTAGTGGATGCCCAGGCTCTGTTCCTGGATGAAGGCGTTGTAGCAACCGGCGTCGATCTGCAGGCAGGTGGCCAGCGCGATCGGGCCCAGCGGGCAGTGCAGCGCCAGCGCCACGTCGTAGGCCTCGGCCATGGCGGCGATCTTGCGCGTCTCGGTGATGCCGCCGGCGTGCGACGGATCCGGCTGGATGATGTCGACGTAGCCGTCGGCCAGCACGCGCTTGAAGTCCCAGCGCGAGAACAGGCGCTCGCCCAGCGCGATCGGCGTGGACGTCAGCGGCGCCAGTTCCTTCAGCGCTTCGTAGTGTTCGCTGAGCACCGGCTCTTCGATGAACATCAGCTTGAACGGGTCCAGTTCCTTCATCAGCACCTTGGCCATCGGCTTGTGCACGCGGCCGTGGAAGTCCACGCCGATGCCGACGTTGGGGCCGACCGCGTCGCGCACGGCGGCCACGTTCTCCAGGCACTTCTCGACCTTGTCGAACGAATCGATGTACTGCAGTTCCTCGGTGCCGTTCATCTTGACGGCGGTGAAGCCGCGCTCGACCGCGCCCTTGGCGGCCGCGGCGGTGTCGGCCGGCCGGTCGCCGCCGATCCACGAATACACGCGGATGCGGTCGCGCACGTTGCCGCCCAGCAGTTGCGACACGGGCACGCCCAGGTCCTTGCCCTTGATGTCCCACAGCGCCTGGTCGATGCCGGCCAGCGCGCTCATGTGGATGGCGCCGCCGCGGTAGAAGCCGCCGCGGTACAGCACGGTCCAGTGGTCCTCGATGTTGCGCGGGTCCTTGCCGATCAGGTAGTCCGACAGTTCTTCGACGGCGGCGGCCACCGAGTGGGCGCGGCCCTCGACGACCGGTTCACCCCAGCCGACGATGCCGGCGTCGGTTTCGATCTTCAGGAAGCACCACCGCGGCGGCACGATGTAGGTAGTGAGCTTGGTGATCTTCATGCTTGGGTCTCCTGGGCGGGATAGGCGCGTTGCCAGGCGGCGATGAAAGCGCGCGCGTTCTGGCCGACTTCGTTGGCCGTGAGGCCGGGTTTGTACAAGGCGGAGCCCAGGCCGAAGCCGCTGGCGCCCGCCTGGGCGTAGGTGGAAAGGTTGTCGGGCGTGATGCCGCCGACCGGCACCAGCGCGATCGGCGGGCGCATCACCGCGCGCCAGGCCTTGAGCACGGCCGGGCCGAGCTGTTCGGCGGGGAACATCTTGAGCACGTCGGCGCCGGCCGCCAGCGCGGCGAAGGCTTCGGTCGGCGTGGCCACGCCGGGGCACGACGCCAGGCCCGCGGCCTTGGCCGCGCGCACCACGGCCAGGTCGCTGTGCGGCATGACAATCAGCTCGCCGCCGGCGTCCTTGATGCGCGCCACGTCATCGGGGTTCAGCACCGTGCCGGCGCCCACCAGGCAGTCGGCCGGCAGCGCGTCGCGCATGGCGCGGATGCTGGCCAGCGGATCCGGCGAATTCAGCGGCACTTCGATCAGGCGAAAGCCCGCCTCGTACAGCGCTTGCGCGACAGGCACGGCCTCGGCGGGCGTGACGCCGCGCAGGATGGCGATCAGGCCGCAATGGGCCATGGCGGTTTGCAGTCCGGTATGGGTCATGATGTGGTCTCGGAAGAAGAGGGGGCGGGCACCAGTCCGGCGGAAACCGCCAGGTGCCACAGGCCGCGTTCGGTGGCGTGTTGCGCCAGTTGCGGCGTGCCCAGGCCGTAGTGCCGCAGCGCCACGATGTAGCGCTGGCACAGCGCGTCGTCGCCGCACAGCACGATGCGCGGCAGTTCGCCCTGCAGCCGCAGCATGTCGGCCAGCGCGCAGATTTCATGGCCGATCAGCAGGCCCGACAGGTAATCGGCCTGCGACACGCCGGCCAGTTCGCCGGTCAGCCCCAGCGCGCGGGTGCTGAAGATCGTCGACAGCACGCCGGCGCGTCCGGCCGGCACGCCAGCCACTTTCACGCCGCGCTCGAACGCCGCCATGTCGGAGGTCGGCGCCTCGACCATGGTGCGGCCCAGGATGGTGTGGCCGCGCAGCGCGGCATAGACCTCGCCGGTCATGAAGGTATCGAAATGTGTGACCTGGCCGCGGCGCGCGTTGACCCACTTGGAGTGCGTGCCCGGCAGGCCGATCAGCACGCTGTCGGCGGGATCGTTGCCCTGGTCGAACAGCACGCCGAAGACCTGGGTCTCTTCGCCGCGCATCACATTGGGCAGGCCGTGGCGCTGGATCAGGCCGGGCACGATGTGCACCGGCGTCGCGCCATTGCGCTCGACGCGCGTCAGCAGCGTGCCGATGCGTTCCAGGTCGACCGGCACATCCAGGTAGGCGGCCTCTTGCCAGCCCTGCGCGCTGCCGACCATGCCGCAGGCGATCACGGGCAGGTGCGGCTCGGCCCGCAGCCAGTCGCCGCAGGCCTGCTCGAAGGCCAGTTCGAAGCCTGATTGGCCGCTGGGCGTGGCGGCGCCGTCCTGCAAGGGCTGCGGCAGGCGCATGATGCCCCACGGCAGATGGCGGGTATCCAGCGTGCGGCCGGCGCCATCGAGGCGATAGGCGCGCAGCGAAGAGGTGCCCCAATCCAGCGCTATCAGGGCCGCGCGGGCAGGCAATCCGGTTGTCATCAGAATCTGTCTCGTCTCGGGCCGGCGGCGCGCTGCGGGCGAGGGCGCGGGGAGGCGTTCGCGCGCGGCAGGAGCTGGTCGACCTTGTTGTCGTCAGGCCCGCGACGGCGCCAAGGACGGCGCGGGGGCGGGTTGGGAAAAATTCTAGATCAGCGCTTGAAAAATCTCAAAATATAGAATTAAATCCCATATACAGGGATTGGTCTCTCGCTTCCCGTCTCTCGCTTCCCGTTCCCCGTTCCCGATTTCCAGCACCTGTTCCTCCATGTCCGATTCTTCCCCCGCCTACGATCCCGACGCCGCGGCCCCCGCCGGCACGCAGACCCTGATGCGCGGATTGGGCGTGATCCAGGCCGTCGCCGCGGGCGCGCGCGATCTCAAGGACATCTGCGCCCATATCGGCGTGGCGCGCAGCACCACGCACCGGCTCGCCAGCTGCCTGGTGCAGGAGCGTTACCTGCGCTCGCTGCCCGGCGTCGGCTACGTGCTCGGCCCGAAACTGATCGAACTCGGCTTCCAGGCGCGCGAAGCCTTCCCCATGGCGACCTTGGCGCGGCCCTATCTGGACAGCCTCGCCGCCGAGACCGGCGACACCATCCACCTGGCCGTGCGCGACAACGACGAAGTGCTGTACCTGGAAAAGATTCCCGGCAAGAAGGGATTGGAGATGCGCTCGCGCGTCGGCCATCGCATGCCCTTGGCCGCCACCGGCGTCGGCAAGGCGCTGCTGCTCGATGCCGACGAACCGCAATGGAAGGCGCTGCATCGCGTCGGCGCACCGGTGTCCTCGCGCGCGCCTGGCGGCCGCCAGACCTGGGAGGCCTTCCGCGACCGCATGCGCGACTACGCCGCCCACGGCTACGCCTTCGACCTGGAAGACAACGAACCGTCGATCCGCTGCGTGGCCGCGCCGGTGCGCGACGCCTCCAGCGGCATCGTCGCCGCCATCAGCGTGTCCAGCACGGTGCCCTACATGTCGCTGGAACGCATGCAGGACATGGTCGCCGTGGTGCGCGACGCGGCGGCGCGCATCTCGGCCGAACTGGGCTGGAAGGTGCAGGGCGGTCCCGCCAAGCCGCGCGACGCCGACCAGTAGGGCAACACATCGGTAAATACCGCGAGCGATCCGCGCATGGCGCGCGACGCCGGGGCCCTGACGCGGGGCGCCGGACGGCTACGCCGGTCCAGGTCAAATCTCCGACCAATTCATATGCCGCCGCCACCGGCAGGGCGCCCTATCGGTGCTAGTCTCTTGCTCAACCATCCCTGACGCTCATCACGATTGAGTAGATTTCCGGCGACGAGCACGTGGCGCCCCAACCTGATGTCGAGCGCCTGTATGCGGCCTATGCCGAGCGGCTGCGTCGTTACCTGTTCCTGAAGACCGGCGAAGCCGAACTCAGCGCCGACCTGGTGCAGGACTGCTTCGCCCGCCTCCTTGCCCACCAGGAAGACGTCCCGCTGGACGACACCGCGCTGGCCTATCTCTACGCCATCGCCAATCGCCTGCTCATCGACCATCGCCGCAATCATCATCAATCCCGCACCGACATGGCGTCGGATGACGTACTGGAAGGCGTGCGCGATCCGCGCACCGCGCCCGACGTGCACGTGCACGTCCGCCGGCAACTGGCGCGGTTGACCGCGACCCTGGCTGAACTGCCGCCACGCACGCGCCAGATCTTCAAGCTCTGCCGCGTCGAGGGCCTGAGCCATGCGCAGGCCGCGCGCTATCTGGACATCTCTCCCAGCTCGGTGCAGAAGCACCTGGCCATGGCGCTTGAACTGATGCGCGAACGCCTGGGGAACGATCCATGAGCCCGCGCAATGAATACGCGCTTTGGGCGCTTTTTTTACTGTCTTTCGCGTCCGGGCCGTTTATTCCTTTCATGAAGATCCCATCATGTATCCGCTGAACCGCTTCGGCCGCCAACGGCGCCTGCGCCGCCAGGCCAGCCGGTGGGCCGTGCGCCTGGAGGCGGGCGCGCTCGCGCCGGCCGAACAGCGCCGCCTCGATCGTTGGTTGGCGCGCGACGCGCGCCATGGCCCGGCCCTGGCCGATGCCGAAATGGTCTGGGCCCTGGCAGGCGCCTGCCGCGACGCGGCGGTCTGCGCGCAGCCGGCGTCTCGGTCTGGGCGCGATCCCTGGCGCGCCTGTGTCGCGTCGTGGCGGCGGGCCGGCCGTCTGCTGCCATCGCGACGCGCACTGGCGCTGACGGCCTTGGCGCTGGTGGCGGCCGGCGCGGTCAATGGTCCGGACATCGTCGCGCCCTGGTTGGCCGACTACCGCAGCGGCGTCGGCGAAGTCCGATCTTTCGTGTTGCCCGACGGCAGCCTCGTGCTGCTGGGCAGCAACAGCGCGCTGGATGTGGAATACGACGCCATGGCCCGCCGGGTGCGCCTGCTGCGCGGCGAAGCGGTGTTTTCGCCAGCGCCCACCGGAGCGGCCGAGCCGCGCCGTTTCGTGGTGACGAGCGCGGGCGCCAGCATGACCGCGCTGGGCACGCGCTACGCCGTGCGGCGCCAGGATGCCAGCCATGGCTGGGTCGGTGTGTTGCAGCATCGCGTAGACCTCGCGCTGGACCGGCCGCCCTCGTCAGGCGAGGCGAGCCTGACACTGGGCTCGGGCGACAGCGCCACTTTCAGCCATGCCGGTGGCGTTGCGCGCAGCGCCGTCGCGCCCGCGCGCGGGGCCGCCTGGGCCGACGGCTATCTCATCTTCGAAGGCGAACCGCTGGAGCAGGTCCTGCGGCGCATCGGCGATTTCCGACCGGGCCGGCTGATCCTGGCGAACCGCGCCGCGGCGCGCAGGTCGGTGAACGCGCTGTTCCATCTGGATAACCTCGACGGCGCACTGGCCACGCTCTGTGGCGAGATGCAGCTTGCGCAGCTGCGGTTGCCGGGGGTGACGGTGCTGTACTGAATTTTCGAAATACAAATCAGATGCTGTAAATTCAAAAAACAAATCATGATTTGTATATGCGAAATACAGCCTATATTGTGTATGAACCATTTACAGCCTATGCTTTGTAAACCTGAAAAACAGCGTGAGACGTGTATGGCCGACTACACCGTACGCACCGCGGAGCAATTGCCGGCATTGCTTCAGGCATTCCGAAAAAAGGCCGGGCTGACCCAGGCCGCCGCTGCTTTGCGGCTGGGTATCACGCAACAGACCCTTTCCGCCTTGGAGCGCAATGCGGAAAAGGTCGGTGCGGATCGGCTCCTGCAATTCTTGAGCATCCTGGGCGTGGAACTGGTGCTGCGCGAACCCGAGGAACCGCTGGCAAGCCGGCAGGTGTCCGATCAGGAATGGTGAGCCATGGGGCGTCGTTCGCACATACAGTCCCTGCACCTCTGGATGAACGGCGTCATGGTCGGCACCTGGAGCGTGCAGCCCCGCGCCGGCGACATCCTGCAATATGCCGACGCCTGGGTCAGCGCCGATCAGGGCAGGCCGCTATCGCTGTCGCTTCCCTTCACGCCGGGCAACCCGCCGCATCGAGGGGATGCGGTTCGCACCTACTTCGAGAACCTGCTGCCCGACAGCCGGCAAATCCGTGAGCGTGTCGCGCGGCGATTCCATGCGACCGCAACCGATGCATTCACGCTGCTTGCCGAAGTGGGCCGCGATTGCGCGGGCGCATTGCAGGTGCTGCCTGATGCCGCTCCGCCCCAGGACGCGCGCGAACTGAGTGCGACGCTGCTTAGCGAGGCCGAAGTGGCACAGGTACTGCGCAACACCCTTGCGCCGACGCCCTTCGGCGGCGCCGGCGCCGCCGATATCGACGATTTCCGCATTTCCATCGCGGGCGCCCAGGAAAAGACGGCTTTGCTATGGTTCGATGGTCGATGGTGTCTGCCACATGGCGCGACCCCGACCTCGCACATCCTCAAAATGCCCTTGGGCCGGGTCGGCAATCTTCAGTACGACATGAGCGAGTCGGTCGAGAACGAATGGTTATGCTCGGAGATCCTGCGCGCCTACGGCCTGCCGGTGGCCCGCACGCAACCGCTGTTGTTCGAGGACATGAAAGTGCTGGCCGTCGAGCGCTTCGACCGGCGCTGGGCCCGTCGGTCGACGGGGCAACCTTGGCTGCTGCGGCTGCCGCAGGAAGACATGTGCCAGGCGACGGGCACACCGCCGCATCTTAAATACGAGGCGGATGGCGGGCCGGGCATGGGGCCCATCATGAGGCTGCTGTCCACGTCCCTGGACCCTGACCGTGATCGGCGGATCTTCTTTCAGGCACAGGTTATCTTCTGGATGCTGCGCGCCACGGATGGGCACGCCAAGAATTTCAGCATCTTCCTGCGCCCGGGCGGCGCCTACGAGCTTGCGCCGCTCTACGATGTGCTGTCCGCCTACCCGGTCATGGGAGCGCGCGCGAATCAGCTGTCGCCGTTCAAGGCAAGAATGGCCATGGCCGTGCGCACCAGGAATCCGCACTGGAAGATGCAGGACATTCAACGCAGACACTGGCTGGCGCTGGGCGCCGAGCATGGCGTCGTCACGCCGGACGGGCGCGACGCGCGTTTCGTGATCGACGACCTGGTCGCCCGGACCGAGCAGGTGATACACACCGTCAGCGAACTGATTCCAACCGGATTCCCCGAAGCGCTCGCGGACAGCATTCTCGGCGGGCTGCAGGCCGCGGCGGAAAAACTGGCCGGGTAATCACCGGCCGCCGCGAGATACGCTTGGCTCGGATGCTCGGCCCTGAGTAAGACGAAGTCAGGACGCCTCCGCGCCGCTCTCCCTCTGGCGACTGTCTTTTCCGAACTTTTTTTACTGTAGTTCGATTCTCAACCGTTAATGGTAATGATGCGCGTTTGCATCGGTGGCAACCAGAGACGAAAGTGAAGAGAAGACAGGTGAAGTTCCGTGCTGCGGGTCGCATGCTGGCCGCAGGCGCATTAGTCCTACCTTGCGTGTCAGTCGCGCAAACGCAGGAGCGTGCCTCAGGCATCTCGGCGCCTGCTGATCGGAAGGACGATGAGCGTCAGCGGACGTTTGTCTTCGACATCCCGGCGCAAGCGATGGCGCAGGCCGTACTGGCATTCGCGCGCCAGTCCGGCGTTGACCTGTACATGAACGACGTCGATCTCTCGGCCTATACCAGTGTCGCGCTGAAGGGCAGCTTCAACATCGAGACCGGCCTGACCAGGTTGTTGGGAAACAGTCCCATCGGCTACCGCTATCGCCGGACCGCGGGCGCTGTCCGTCCGAATGTGCAACTGGTCGACAACGGTCCCGGCGCGCGTGCGCGGGTGTACTCGATGGCGCCCGTTGTGGTTCGCGGCAACGATGTCAACGAGCGCGTCTATCAATCCCCTCGCGCCGTCAGCATCATCACGCGTGAAGAAATGGACCGAGTGCCGGTCCGCCACGCCGCCGAACTCATCCAGGACACCCCCGGCGTCGCCAGCGCCGTCAACCGCCAGAACCCCGGCCTGTCGATCAACATCCGTGGCATGCAGGACTTCGGCCGCGTCAACATGATGATCGACGGCATGCGCCAGGATTTCGTACAGAACGGGCACATGCAACGCAATGGAGAAATGTATGTCGATTCGGAACTCCTGTCCGAGGCCGTGGTGGAGCGAGGCGTGGTGCATGGGGTGCATGGCACCGGCGCGATGGCGGGGAGCGTGGATTTCCGCACGCTGGATTTTGGGGATGTGCTGCGCGAGGGCAGGGATATCGGCTTGAAGCTGCGGGGCACGTCCGGGATGGGCTATCAGGGGAACGGTACCAATTTCATCGGCAGCGCGGCGGGCGCGGCGCGCGCGGGTGAGAACCTGGAAGTGATGGCGGCGGTGTCGCGGCGATCTATCGGGGATTATCGGTTTGGGTTGCGGGGCGGGCAATCCGACTGGAACAAGGAAGTGGTGCGTGACAGCGACGGCCGGCGCAGCAAGGTGGAATTCAACGATGTGAAATTCGCCGCTCAGGAGCAGGATTCCAGCCTGTTCAAGGCGCGCTGGAAGTTGAATGATGCATCGTCCCTGCAATTGAGTTATGTCGGCACGCGGGTGAACTATTCGTACACTGCGGAATCCGTGCTGGCGAGTCCAGATAACAGCGGCTCCCCCTGGCGAACGCTGGGAGCGTCCAAGGCGCAGTCCGACAGCTTCGCGCTGGACTACAAGCTCAAGCCGGCGGACAACCCGTGGCTAGACTTGAACGTGAAGCTCTATGCCGTCGATACCCGTGTCAGCAACTACACGGAACCGAATTATCCGAAAGTCTTAACTCCGGGAGGAGGCTCTTGGATAACCGATCCTGTGGCGATTCGAGAGGCCATTCATTTCGAGCACTGGAAGTCCGACGGCACCGGCAAATGTGAAACCGATAATGGGGGGTACGTCTCCGACTATACGACGGACATTTGCAGCCACTACGGCGTCGGTAAGGAAACCCGCTTGCGCACCCGGACCCATGGCGTGCAGGTGGACAATACCTCGCGCTTCCTGCTGGGTACGAACTCGCTGCTCAGTGCCCACTACGGTATCGAGTATTTCTCTGATAGTGCAACTTCGAGCCAACGCTGGAATAACCAGGGGCGTGAAGTCAGGCCTTTTGGCGCGGATGGTAAGGACTCTCTCAACCCGAGAGGACGCCGCAACATGGGAAGCATCTTCGCCAATTTGAAGCTGGAAGACGATTTCTATACGGTCTCAGCGGGTTTGCGCTATGAACGCTACTGGGTCAAAGGCAAGACACATATGCCTGGAACCGCGCCGTATCACCAAACTTCGTTGAGGACGGCCGAAAAAAACCTTTGCAGCTATACGCACAATCTCCCTGGTGAGGTGGACAAGGCTGAGGTTTATGGGGAAGGCTGCCGCATGGCGAGAAGCGGTGACCTGGCAGCCTTGAAAGCATGGTGGGATTCCAATCCTGCTTATAGCTACTACAAAGCTCTGCACGACCGTGTGCCGGACCCAAAGAAGCCAGGCCGATTTATATACCCCCTTAGGCGTGACCCGAACACGGGCGAGATCATGTACAGCAAAGTACCGACTCGGAGACCCATTAACCTCTCGCGCAGAAAGTTTGAGGATCAATTTATAGACGTTTGGTGGGACGATCAGCCCACCACGTACGAGTACGACGTCGACCGCAGCGGCGGCAAGCTGCTGCCGTCGCTGTCCGCCGCCATCCGCCCCGCCCGCTGGCTGGAGTTGTATGGCAGTTGGGGCAAGTCGTGGCGTCCGCCAGCCATCAATGAACTGATGATGGCCGGCGGTCATCCCACGGAAGGCTTCGAAACGATCGTACCCAACCCCTTCCTGAAACCTGAGACCGCGCAAACCTGGGAAGTGGGCGTCAATGCCATCTTCAAGGACGTCGTGGCGCAGGGCGACGATCTGTCGCTCAAGGCCGGTTATTTCGACACGCGGGCGGACAACTATCTGTTTTCCTCGATGATGGGTCTGCTGCCGGGAAGCGAGACCAGCCCGGGGACCTACTTCCCGCTACTGGGCACGACCTTCTTTACCAACAACCTCACTCGCACCCGGTTTCGCGGTCTCGAATTGGAAGGGCGCTATGACGCCGGTTTTGTCTATGGCGCCGTGAGTTACACGCATTACCTCGGGAGACCGAACAAGTTCTGCGAAAACGTGTATCCGCTGGGATCAGGGCCAAACAAGTATGACGTGCCCAAGTCGGATGGCAGCTATCCGAAGCCGCACGATGAAGCGCTTGAGGCGGGGTACGACTCCTGGCAGGCCTGGGCCGATGCCTGGACCTCATGCGGCAATTTCGTTTTCAACAGCGCCATCGCCAAGCCGGTCGATAAGGGCATGGTGTTGATTGGCGCGCGCCTGTTGGAGCGCAAGCTGGATACGGGTGTGCGCCTCAACTACAGCGGCGAGGGTTGGTACAACCGCGACACTGGCGGCGCGCAGGTCTGGTTCAAGTACACCACCTGGGACTGGTATGCCAGTTATCAGGCCAATGACAACGTCAAGTTTATGGCGGCGGTCGAGAACATCACCAATCGCATGTACGTGGAAGGCTATTCCGACGCGCTGGCGCGCACGTTCGCGCCCGGGCGCACCGTCACGTTGGGCATGGAGGTGCGCTTCTAGGGCAAGCATTGACCAGGACCGGCGTATGGCGGTTCTTCGAAAGAACATGCGAATGGTTCGCATGCTTGGCGCCTGCGTGACGCGGCGCCAAGGGAGTCGGGGTTACTCGACTGAATCCGTAGTTAATGGAGCATGAAAATGTCTGTATCGATCAGCTTTATCGACGAAAGTCACCTTCCTCAAGGCGTCTCGATGGAGGATTCGTTGGAATCCATGTTGATGGTCTTCGAGAACGACGGCGTCGCCGGTGAACACACCGTCGGCAAGAACTTTGGAGGCTTCTTCGGTGGCGGCCCCTTCAGCGGCACCGACTATGGCTATGCCAGCAAAAACGTTGCCCACTATGCCTTCGTTGCCTCGGGTGAGCTGAACTACTACTTCCCGCCGTACAGTGGCCCCAAGGTCGAAGGCGCGACGCCCCACACCGTCTGGGGCGTACTGGACTCCATTACCTTGAGCGGTGGGGTGGATCAGACCGGGCATGCAGTCGATCCGCTCATCACGTTTACGTTCGACCTGCCGGTCTATGGTGATGTTTCGGACGGCCGTGCCAACGATGTGCACGACATCGTATGGGGACTGATGAACGGCCATGTCGATGGCTTGGACGATGCCAAGGCCGGTGTCATGTCCCATGGCGGTCTGTTCGGCGCCCTGGCGCAGAACGACATGGACATCAGCATGTCCATCGCCGACCTCGTCGGCCACAACTTCGCCACCGAGACCGACCTGGCCCTGGCGGCGTAGCCCATCCGCGATTTTTCCCGCGCTGTCTCGGGCGCGTGGGCTGCGGTCGCGGCGGGCCTATCCCCTGCCGCGACCGTCTTTTTGTTTCTTCATTCTGCGTGTTCCGGCAGTCATCCGGACAAGGAAAACCGATGCAGCAAACCCAGACGCGCGCGGGCGCGGCACAGGACGGGGACGCCCTAGAGATCAAATCGCTCCTGGCGCGCTTTCGCACGGGCTGGTACAGCGTGGCGGCCTTCAGCGTTGCCGCCAACCTGCTGATGCTGGCGCCGTCGCTGTACATGCTGCAGGTCTATGACCGCGTGCTGGCGTCCGGCAACGTCTTCACGCTGGTCATGCTGAGCCTGATGATCGTCGGCCTGCTGGCGCTGATGGGGGCGCTGGATTACGCGCGCAGCGTGGTCATCATCCAGATCGGCGCGCGCTTTGACGCGGCGTTGGCGGGGCGTGTGCACGGGGCGGCGTTCGAGCGCGGCCTGGCGGGCGTGCCGGCCAATGCCTCCCAGGCGGTCAATGACCTGAATACCTTGCGCCAGTTCCTGACGGGCAGCGCGGTGTTCGCGTTCTTCGATGCGCCGTGGTTTCCGTTGTTCCTGCTGGTGATGTTCCTGTTCCATCCGTGGGTGGGAACGCTGGCGTTGGCGGGCGCGGTGGTGCTGGTGGCGCTGGCCTGGCTCAACGAGCAGGTGTCGCGCAAGCTGCTGGCCGAGGCGGGCGGGCTGTCGGTGCGAGCGGGGGTCGAGGCCGAAGGACAGCTGCGCAACGCCGAGGCCATCCAGGCCATGGGCATGCTGGATCGGTTGCGGGCGCGCTGGCAGCGGCTGCATGTGGGCTATGTGCGGCGTCAGGGCATGGCCAGCCAGCGTTCAGCGATGATCGCGAGCCTGTCGAAGACGGTGCGGATGGCGTTGCAATCGCTGGTGCTGGGCCTGGGGGCGTGGCTGGTGCTGCAGAGCCATGTCAGCGCCGGCATGATGATCGCGGGGTCGATCCTGATGGGACGCGTGCTCAGTCCGATCGATCAGGTGATCGGCGCGTGGCGGCAATGGGCGGGCACGCGCCTGGCGTGGCGGCGCCTGCAGGACCTGCTGGCGACGTATCCAAAGCACGCCGCGGGCCTGACGTTGCCCGAGCCGAAGGGCGCGCTGCGGCTGGAAGGGGTGACGGTGACGCCGCCGGGCGCGGCGCAGCCGACGCTGGTGAATGTGTCGTTCGCGCTGGAGCCGGGGCAGGTGCTGGGCGTGGTCGGCCCGTCGGGCGCGGGCAAATCGACCTTGGCCCGATTGGTGGCGGGCGTGTGGCCGGCCCGCCTGGGCACGGCGCGGCTGGATGGCGCCGATCTGCGGCAATGGGAGCGCGCGCGGCTGGGCGAGTGGCTGGGGTATGTGCCGCAGGACGTGGAGTTGTTCTCCGGGACGGTGGCCGAGAACATCGCGCGTTTTCCCGGGCCGGACAGCGATGGCGAGGTGTTGGCCCGGCGGGTGATCGATGCCGCCCGGCTGGCCGGCGCGCACGACATGATCCTGGCCCTGCCGCGCGGCTATGACACGCCGCTCGGCACTGGCGGCCAGGGATTGTCGGGCGGGCAACGCCAGCGCATCGCGCTGGCGCGGGCGTTGTATGGGACGCCGCGACTGGTGGTGCTGGATGAGCCTAACGCCAGTCTGGATGATGTCGGCGAGCAGGCCTTGCTCGACGCGCTGGGCCGCCTGCGCGAGATGGGCGCGACGGTGGTGCTGGTGACGCACCGGCCCAAGGTGCTGGCGGCGACGACCCACCTGCTGTTGCTGCGAGATGGCCAGGCGCAGCGCTTCGGGGCGACCCATGAGGTGCTGCGGCCGCCGCCGGAGGGCGCGGCCGGGGGGAACGCCAGGGCGGCATCTCAGTCCGCCGCGCCTGCCGCGGCGGGCGGGCGTCCGACCGGGGCCGCGTCGCCGCCGCGTCCTTCCGCAACGGCGGCGCAGGTGTATCCCCTGGCGGGCGGCGCCTTTCCCGGACACTACTTCGGAGGCAAGGCATGACGGGGCGCGCCGAGGGCAATCGTGTGGTGGTGTTGCGGCCCGAACTGGACAAGGATGATGCCGGCGCGGTCGATGGTGACGAGCAGGGCGGCTGGTCGGCCCGTTTCGGCTGGTGGGTGCTGGCGGTGGGTTTTGGCGGCTTCCTGGCCTGGGCGGCGTGGGCGCCGCTGGACAACGGCGTGGCGATGCCCGGCATCGTCGTCGTGACGGGCGAGCGGCGCGCGGTGGACAGTATCGAGGGCGGCGTGGTGAGCGCGCTGCTGGTGGCCGAAGGCGACCCGGTCCGGGCCGGTCAGACGCTGGTGCGGCTGGACGATACGCGGGTGCGTGGCGAGGCGCAGAGCCTGCGCGCGCAGCAGGCGGCCGTCATCGCGCGCGAAGCGCGCTTGCTGGCCGAGCGCGATGGCCGGGATGATCTTGCGCCGCCCGACACGCACGCGAATGCCGAAGCGGCGGCCGCCTACGCGATGGAGCGCCAGCTCTTTGCCAGCCGCCGCGCGGCGCTGGCGGGGGAACTGGCCGGCATCGAGGCGACGCTGGCCGGCAGCCGGGCCCTGGCCGGCGGGCTGGAATCGACGTTGGCGCACAAGCGCACGCAACGCACGTTGTTGCGGGAACAACTGGGCAACCTGCGCGATCTGGCGCGCGAAGGCTACGTGCCGCGCAATCGCGTGCTGGAGCTGGAGCGCAGCCTCGCGCAACTGGACGGCGACATGGCGGCGGACCTGGGCGCCCTGGGCCAGACCCGCCAGCAGATCGCGGAACTGGCGCTGCGCGGCCAGCAGCGCCGCGACGCGTTCCAGCGCGAGGTGCGCACCGACCTGGCGGAAACGCGCGTGCAGCGCGAACAGTTGACGCAGAAGCTGGCGACGGCGGAGTTCGACCTGGCGCACAGCGAGATCCGCGCGCCGGCCAGCGGCACCGTGGTGGCCCTGGCCACGCACACCGTCGGCGGCGTGGTGCAGCCGGGCTCGCGCCTGATGGAGATCGTGCCCGAGGACGAACCCTTGGTGGTCGAGGGGCGCCTGCCGGTGGAGTCCATCGACAAGGTGCATGCGGGCCTGCCGGTGGAGCTGATGTTCACCGCCTTCGACGCCAGCAGCACGCCGCGGCTGGAGGGCGCGGTGACGCTGGTGTCGGCGGACCGCTTCGAGGACGAACATAACGGCCGGCCCTACTATCGCCTGCGCGCCGACGTGGCGCCGGGCCAGTTGCGCCGCATTGGCGATGCGCCGTTGCGCGCGGGCATGCCGGTCGAGGTGTTCGTGCGCACGGGCGAGCGGTCGCTGTTGAACTACCTGTTCAAGCCCCTGCTCGACCGCGCGCGGCTGGCGTGGGGTGACGCATGAGCCGTTGCCAGTACCGGTTGCCGGCGGCCTGGGTCGTGATGGTGGCGCTGCTCCTGCCCGGGATGAGCGCGGCGCAGGCGCTGGATTTCCAGCAGGCGTACACGATGGCGCTGGCGTCCGACCCCACCTGGCAGGCGGCGCGGGCGCGCGAGCGGGCCGACGCCGAGGAAGCGGCGCTGGGGCGCAGCGGCCTGTTGCCGAACCTGGGTTACCACTACAGCCGCGCCCGCAACGACACGACATCGCGCCAGCAGACCCGGTGGGGCGCGCTGGAGCAACGCTCGCGCTACGCCAGCTATGCCTCGGGTTTCACGCTGAGCCAGCCGTTGTTCGACGCGGCGGCGTTCGCGCAATACCGCGCCGGACGCGAACGCGCCGAGGCGGGGGGATTGACGTTGGAGCGCGCGCGGCAGGCGCTGGCCGTGCGGGTATTGCAGGCCTACACCGCCGTGCTCTATGCGCAGCAAGCCCTGGCGTTGACGCAGTCACAGGGCCGTTCGTTGCGGGAGGACGCGCGCCGCAGCGCGCGCTTCGTGGCGGCGGGGCAGGGCACGCGCACGGATCAACTGGAGATCGAGGCCCGCGCCCACGTGGTGCAGGCGCAGGAGATCGAGGCGCAGGACCAGTTGCGCGACGCCCGCAATGCGCTGGGGGCGATCGTCGGCCCGGCGTTGGCCGACAGCCCGTTGGCGCCCTTGCGGGAGGCGGCCCTGGCCGCCCTGGCCGTCGATGGGCGTGACTTGCCGGCATGGCGCCAACTGGCGCTGGACGGCAATCCGGAACTGCTGGCCCAGCGCCACCTGGTGGAAGCCAGCCGCCAGCGCTATCAGGCTGCCCGCGCCGGGCATCTGCCGACAGCGCGCCTGGTGGCGCGCAAGCAGTTGACCAATTCCAACGGCGACAACCAGATCGGCCAGCGCTATGACACCGGTTCGGTGGGCATCGAGGTCAGCATTCCGCTGTATTCCGGCGGGCGGACCTCGGCGGCCAGCGGCCAGGCGCTGGCCGAGCAGGAAGAAGCGCAGCACAAGCTCGAGGCCGCGACATGGGCGCTGCTGAATGACCTGGCGCGGCAGTTCCACACCTTTGCCGGCAGCCGTGAGCGCATCAGCGCCTACCGGCAGGCCGCCGAGGCGGCCGCGCAGCGCGTGCAGGCCACGCGGCAAAGCGTGCTGGGCGGCGAGCGCACCAACCTGGATGTGCTGGATGCGGAACGCCAGCGTTTCGAGGCGCTGCGCGACCTGGACCGGGCGCGCTACGACAACCTGCTGGCGTGGCTAACGCTGCGGTGGCAGGCGGGGGTGTTGAGCGACGACGATGTGGCGCGCATCGGCGCACTGTTCGCGGCGGGATGAGTCGGCGTTTGGAGGGAAGCCGTGGCCGGGTCACTTCAGTGGCGGCAGCGGCAGCAGCCGCCGGGCGATCTCGTCCATGGCCGTTTCCAACTGCACCGCCAGCGCCTGCGCGGCCGGCGACAGCGAGCGGTCGCGCCGGTGCAGCAGGCCGATAGCGCGGCGAGCCGAGGCATCGCACAGCGCCGCCGCGCGCAGCCCCGCCAGGTTCAATTCCGGCAGCGCCAGGCGCGGCAGCACGCTCACGCCCAGGCCCTGGCGCACCATGCCGGCGGCGGTGCCCATGTTGGTCACGTCGTAGCGCAGCGCGGTGGCCGGCGCGCCGGTCTCTTCACGCACCGCGCGGTCGAACTGCTGGCGCGCGTTCGAGCCCTGCGACAGCAGGATCAGGTCATAGCGCAGTACGTCGCGCCAATGCAGCGGTCCGCGCTTTTTTCCCAGGGCATGGCCGGCGGGGTAGATGGCGCAGAAGCAATCCTGGGCCAGAGGCGTGAAAGACAGGTCCGGCGCCGGCTCGGCCAGCGCGCCGACGGCGAACTCGATCTGGTTGGTGCGCAGCATGGCCACCAGTTCGTCGTTGTGCGCCTCGACCACGCGCACCTTCAAGGCCGGATGGCGCTGGCGTAGCGCGCCGACCGCCACGGGCAGCAGCGCCAGCGCGGTCGAGGGCAGGGCGCCCAGGGTGACGTTGCCGCGCCGCACCGCCGCCAGGTCGGCCAGGCCGCGATAGGCTTCCTCCAGGTCGGCGATGGGCCGCTGCACGCGGGCATGGAAATCCTGTCCGGCCGAGGTCAGGCTGATGCTGCGGGTGGTGCGTTCGAACAGGCGCAGGCCCAGCACGTCCTCCAGGTCCTGGATCAGCGCGGTGAACGAGGGCTGCGTCACGCCCAGTTGGTTGGCGGCGTGCGTGAACGAACCGGTGTCGACCGCCAGCAGGAAGGCCTTGAGCGGCCGGTACTTGATATTCATAGCCATGAGCTAAGAATATAAGAAAAATATCGAATTGTTCCTAATAGTCGGCCGGCCGATGATGCGTCTACCGCAGTCTCCGGATTCCACGACGTTATGAATGCATCGAGCCACAAGCCCTTCCGGCTGGGCGCCGACTGGCGCCACAGCCAAGACGGCGACGCCGTCATCACCTCCATCAATCCCGCCGACGGCAGCGTTGCCGGCATCGTCACGCGCGCCTTGCCGCGCGACGTGGATGCCGCCGTCGCCATCGCCTGGGACGCGTTCCAGCGCCAGCCGTGGCGCAAGCTGCGTCCCGACCAGCGCGCCGCCACGCTGTACGAGATCGGCCGGCGCCTGGCCGCCGAGCGCGAGCCGCTGGCGCGGCTGCAGATGATCGACAGCGGCAAACCGTGGAAGGAATGCCTGAACATGGTCGACAGCGCGGCCGGGCATTTCCGCTATTACGCCGCGGTGTGCGAGACCTGGCAGAACGAGATGACCTCGCCGCGCGGCGAGTATTTCTCGATGGCGCTGGCCGAGCCGTTCGGCGTGATCGCGGCCATCACGCCTTGGAACTCGCCCATCATGAACGAGGCGCAGAAGGCCGCGCCGGCGCTGGCGGCCGGCAACGCGGTGCTGCTCAAGCCGTCCGAGGAGACGCCGCAGCTGGCGCTGGAACTGGCCCGCATCTGCGCCGAGGCCGGCTTGCCCGAAGGGCTGCTGACGGTGTTGCCGGGTCACGGCGAAGACGTCGGCGCCGCGCTGGTCAGGCATCCCGGCGTGCGCATGGTGTCATTCACCGGCGGCACCGAGACCGGCCGCGCCATCGGCGGCATTGCCGGCCAGCGCTTGATTCCCGTCGGCCTGGAGCTGGGCGGCAAGTCGCCGCACATCGTGTTCGACGACGCCGACCTGGACCGCGCCGTGGCCGGCGTGGTGTCGGGCATCTTTGGCTCGGCCGGGCAGAGCTGCGTGGCGGGTTCGCGCCTGTTCGTGCAGAAATCGATCTATGGGCGTTTCATGGAGGCGCTGGTGGCGCGCACGCGCCAGGTGCGCGTGGGGCTGCCCGATGACCCGGCCACGCAGATGGGGCCGCTGGTGTCGCGCGCGCATCGCGACAAGGTCGCCGGCTATGTCGACATCGGCCGGGCCGAGGGCGGCCGCGTGCTGGTCGGCGGCGCCGCGCCGGACCGCGCCGAGCTGGCCAACGGCTGGTTCTACCTGCCCACCGTGATTGACGGCCTGGGCAACGGCGCGCGCGTCTGCCAGGAAGAGATCTTCGGGCCGGTGCTGGTGGCGCTGCCGTTCGACGACGAGGACGACGTGATCCAGCAGGCCAACGACACGCCCTTCGGCCTGGCCGCGGGCATGTGGACCGGCGACTACGCCCGCGCCTGGCGCGTGGCGCGCGAGATCGAGGCGGGCTCCGTCTGGATCAACACCTACAAGCAATCGCACATCGCCACGCCGTTCGGCGGCTTCAAGGCCAGCGGCATCGGCCGCGAGAAGGGCCTGCATGGCCTGCGCCTCTACAGCCAGGTCAAGAGCCTGTACTGGGGCATGCACAATCAACCGATGGGACTGTGAATCACATGACGACCGACAAGAAAAGCGCGGCGCTGCCGCTGGCCGATGCCCGCATCCTGATCGCCGGCGCCGCCAGCCTGGTGGGCTCGCACACCGCCGACGCGCTGCTGGCCGCCGGCGTGCGCGAAGTGATCCTGCTGGACAACTTCGCGTTTGGCACGCCCGAGGCCATCGCCCACCTGCAGGGCAATCCGCGCGTGAAAGTGGTGCGCGGGGACCTGATGCGCCTGCCCGACCTGCTGGCCGCGACCGAAGGCGTGGACGGCGTGCTGCACCTGGCCGCCTACATGACGCTGGGTTTCGCGCAGACGCCCTGGCAGGCGGTGGACGTGAACATCCGCGGCGCGCAGAACATGCTGGAAGCCTGCCGCGCCAACAAGGTGAAGAAGTTCGTGTTCGCCTCGTCCAACGCCGTCTACGGCTATGGCAGCGGCATTGCCGGCGCGCTGGCCGAGAACGGCCCGTTCCATTCTGTCGGCGCGCCGCCCGCCGCGATCCTGTACGGCGCTTCCAAGATCATGGGCGAACAGCTGTGCCGCCAGTACCACCAGAAGGCCGGGCTGGACTACGTGGTGCTGCGCTATTCCACCGTGTACGGCGAACGCCAGCACTACCGCGCCGCCAATTCGCTGTACATCATGGAGACCTACGACCGCGTGCGCCAGGGCGAGCGTCCCGTGCTGCCCGGCGACGGCAGCGATACCAAGCACTTCGTGCATGTGTCGGACGTGGCGCGCGCCAATGTCGCCGCGTTCCAGAGCGACGCCACCGATGTGGCCGTGAACGTATCCGGCCCCGCGCCCATCACCACCGGTGAACTGGTGCGGCTGGTGCTGGACTACTGCAAGAGCGAGCTGGAGCCGGAGATCCGGCCGGACCCGCCTGGCACGGTGCGCCTGACCTCGGGCGGGGCTTTCCACATCCCGCACGATCTGGCGGGACAACAGATCGGCTGGCAGCCGCAAGTGGGCATGGCCGAAGGCGTGACGCGCCTGCTGGCGTGGCGCGAGGCGCAGGAACGAGGCCAGGGCGGCTAGGGAACAGTTTGACCCGGGGCGGCCGTCGCAGCCGTCCCGCGTGACTGGCCGGCATGCCCGGCCCATCACAACGCATAACAACAGCAGTACCCACACAGGAGACAACCATGTTCTTTACACGCAAGGCGGCCGCTCGCGCCGCGCTGTCCGTGGCCGCGCTGTGCGCCGCGTGGCCGGCCTGGGCCTGGCCCGACCATCCCATCGAACTGGTGGTGGGCTTCGCGCCCGGCGGCGGCACCGACCTGACGGCGCGCTCGCTGGCCGTGTTCCTGGAAAAGGAGCTGGGCGCCACCATCGTGGTGCAGAACAAGCCGGGCGCGTCCAGCGCCATCGCGCTGTCGTACGTGGCGCGCGCCAAGCCCGATGGCTATACGCTGGCGATGACCAACATGCCCGGGCTGGTGTCGCTGCCGATCGAGCGCAAGGCCGGCTTCACCACCGCCGACTTCACGTACCTGGCCAATCTGGTGCGCGACCCCAGCGCTTTCAGCGTCGCGGCCGACAGTCCGTACCAGACGCTGGATGCCCTGATCAAGGCGGCGCGCGAGAAACCGGGCGCGATCAGCTACGGCTCGACCGGCGTGGGCACCGACGACCATCTGGCGCTGGTGCTGTTCCAGAACCTGACCGGTACCAAGCTCAACCACGTGCCCTACAACGGCGCGGGGCCGCTGCGCAGTTCGGTGCTGGGCGGGCATACCGTGATCGGCGGCCTGAACCTGGGCGAAGTCATGCCCTATCACGGCAAGAACATGCGCGTGCTGGCGCAGGCCAGCGAGACGCGTTCGCCGCTGGGACCGGATGTGCCGACCTTCAAGGAGCTGGGCGTAAACCTGGTGTTCGCCTCCGAGCGCGGCATTGTCGCGCCCAAGGGCTTGCCGGCGGATGTCGCCGAGAAGTTGCGCCAGGCCTTGGGCAAGGTCGCCGCCAATCCGGAATTCCAGGCGCAGATGAAGCAGCAGTTCACCGAGATGGATTATCTCGATGGGCCGCAGTGGCAGGAACGCCTGAAGCAGGATGATGGGCGGCTGCGGCAGATCTGGGCGAGCACGCCCTGGGTGGAGTAGGGCGCTTGACGCCGTCGCCGCGAGGGCGGCGACATGCTTCGAATCGCGGGACGCGGGCCGGTGCCGGAGAACTGGTCTGAATTGCGGCTTTTTTTTACTGTAAATCGCGGCTCAACCGTTTATGTCTATAGACGGTCGCCTGCGTGGTGGTGGGTGGCTATTGATTGATCTGCGATCAGGAGCCGCATCATGGCTACGCCCACGCTTGGCAGCATCACCGTTTATGGAAGTTGGCCTCCGGAGCCGTCAGGTTTGGGGGGCGGCGGGCTGGGATCAGGCCTCTGGGACGGTATCGGATGGTCCTACTTCTCGACGCCACGGATCGTTCCCGCTTGGTACATCGCGCAGATTCTCAACCAAAAGGAAGCGTATTACTTTTCGCACTACAGCGAGGAATCCAGGTATTACCACGATCCGAAGACGACGCGCGGGATGGTCGAGCCGTTGGTCAATGCGCTGATTCCGGAGACGGGAAAAGTGTTGGGGTACATGCAAGACTTGCTGAAAAGCAGTCTGGACGAGTCCTCCTTCAAGATTCTCAAGGCGATGGCGCGTACCCATGCTTACTTTATGCAGAGCGTCTTCAGTTGGAGCGCAATCCAAAAAGATATCGCCTCTGGCACGGATCCCAAAGTTGCAGTGGGCTCGGAGGTGGCATCCGTAGCGGTCAGCGCGATGATCGCCGGTGCGCTGGCCGGATTGGCCGGTGCGCTCATTGCTATCGAGGGGCCCGCCGCCGTTGCGACCATTGCCATCAACATCGGCGTTTCGACGCTGTTGGATACGCTTGGACTGAAAGGGGAGGCCGCCAAGCTCATCAACGATGCCCTTGCTGGTGCCGAAAAGCATATATCGGCCGCAGGGGAAACCCCCACGGCGACAACGCCATCACCTGATGAAGGCGATCATCAGGCGCCTCCAGCAAACGTTGAGGCTGGCTCGCCGGCGCAAGGCGAGGTACCGCCCTTCAATGATGGCGTTACGATTTTTTCCGATTACCAGCTTTATTTGGCTATGAAGGAAATAGGCGCGCATCCGGATGACTATCCAGATGCTGCGGTGATCCTGCCCGCAATTCTTGCGGACGTCGCAGACAGGATCGTGAGTGGCAATGACCCAGGTATTGAGGCCAACGGTAATGGTCCAGTACTGCGGACGCCGCCAGAGATTGTGCACTATGCCGACATCGAGCCGGAGAATGGCGTGAAGTCATTCGTGGGGGAGGAGGGGAAGTCCTACCTGTTCATCGGCGACGAGACGCCGAGTGAAATGGTGGGGGGCAATGCAGTCAACTGGTTCATGCCTGGAGACGACTATGACTGGTCCAACAAAGTTGTCGGCAATCCGGATGGCTACAACGTCCTCGACTTCTCCTTGAACAAATGGGGCGTCGACATCGCCGTGTATGGCAACGATCGCATGGACAAGTGGATTGCGGATCGGGCCAGCGCCTTTGGACTCAAGGACTACGAAATCAATCACTATTTCCTCACCCACGATAACGCCCTGGTGAAACTTCGTGGGTACGCCCTGGTGGGATTGAAATCTGGCTCTATCGGTCCTTGGTGCGGTGGAGAATTCCGCAATATCGACTATGTCATCGGCAGCGACTATGACGACACTTTTATCGGCGACGTGCTCGGGGGAATGACGTTCACTGGCCGTGGCGGCAACGACACCTTCGTCGTGCACGGTGGCGGCAATCGCATCGTCTTCAACGATGGCGATTTCGCGGATCCCGGCACGGGGGAAATCACGACGAAGTTCATCCATGGACTGACCACGGTTCGCGAAGCGCGGGACTTCAGCCTCAAGTACTACCACCCTGCTTATCTGGGGGGAGTCGGGGGGCTGCGGATCGAACCGGACGTGCTGGACTTTTCAAATCTGGATGGCGACCTGAATACCGAGGGACATCAGGCCCTGCGGTTCATCGGAACAAGCAAGTTCACCGGGCATGCTGGAGAGCTTCGATATGTGACCGAGGATCATCACGGACATGAGTGGCCCGTTACTCACCATGATGATAGCGGTTGGTGGTGGGCATCCACCGTACGATTGGAGGGAGACAGGACCGGCGACGGAACCGCGGATCTCTTCATTGAGTATACGAATTACGCCGATCCTTCCACTCCATACGGATGGATGATACCTGGGGTGGTTGGAACCAATTACCCCTATCTCGACAGTGGCAACCTGTTCTTCGGTTAAGCGAAGACACTTGGGATGCACGGTTTTCGGAGATAGTGATGCGTTCGGGTTTTACATACACCGGCTTGTTCGAGACCAAGGAAGACGGCACGACTATCTACTATTACGGTAGACGGGATGGTCATGCGCTCGGATACCACGTGGACGAGGCCGCCATGCGTTCCATCCGGCGTTTGTACGTGGAGTTATTTGCGGCTTCGGCCTTTGGCATCTCTCCTGCGTTCACCGCGGGGTATCGCTGGACGGCGATGCTGCTTGCAGCAGTGGCGGCCGCTTCCTTTCATGTTCGGCACAACAGGCTCATCAAGACACTGCCGGTTTCGCTATATCCACGGCCCCGGTTCAGTAAGAGGGTGATGTTGATCGGCAGAAGCATGTCTTATGCCTTGATCGTGCCTAACATCTTTCTGCTGCCCGCTGTCGCCGCCCTGGCATTTTCCAAGCTTGATGGCGCATCCCGATTGAGCCCGGCCTTGATATGGTCGGTCGTCATCGTCGCGTTTGCGGCGTGGGCAGTAAATTTCGCCTTCCTGTTTGCCAAGATCAAGGCGCGGGTCGGCGGGCGCGGGAGATAGTCGTGCCACGACCGTGCGGACGAATTGTCCATCGAGATGGGACATGAACTTGGGACCGAGAGGGCTGTTCGAAACCCTGGAAGACGGCACCATCATCTACTACGGCAGAATGGGCTGGAACAAGCCCGGCTACATCGTCGACGAAGCAACCATGAGGGCGATCCAGAGGCTGACTGCGGCGTCGACCGGTACGGCGATTCTGACCATTCCGGCTCTGTTTCGCGCCGGCTTCTTATGGCTGTCGCTGGCGCTGGGGATCCTTCTGGTCGCCGTGACTCACGTTCAACACAAAAAGCTCGTCAAGGACCTGCCGGTCTCCACGCTCCACTGCACGCCGGGGTTCAGACGGCGATTTGTTTTGATAAGCGTGGACATGTCCTATTTCGTGCCGGTCTTGTGCCTGATCTTCGTTTGCCCAGCGCTTGCGTGGATAGGTTGGAGCAGCCTGGATGATCCCGATACCAAGCCGATATTGTCGTGGGCAGCATTGGCTGGCGGGGCTTTGGGATGGTTGTTCAGCGCCGCCATGTTGTCCGTCAAGGTCACGATGTCGGTGCGCCGTGTCAGGGCCTGGCTCAAAGACCGGAGGAAGTGAGACAGGACGGTTCCGCGCCGCGATTCTGTTCGTCCGGAGATGTCGCGGCGCTTTCCCCTTACTCCAACGGCAACGTCAACACCCCCTGCGTCGCCGGCCGCATCATCACGCGCCGGTACCATGCCGACAGCGCCGGGGTGTCCGGCCGCTCGATCGGCAGCGCCAGCCAGCGGTGCGCCGAGCACACCAGGGCGATGTCGCCGGTGGTCAGGTGGCGGCCGGCGATGAATTCGCGGCCTTGCAGGGCCTGGTCCAGGATCTGGGCGCGGGCGTTGCTGCGCTTGACCGACAGCTCGATGGCGGCGTGGTCGCGCTTGGCTTCGGGGGTGCGGATCAGGCCCAGGAAGGCCGGGACCATGGCGCCCTGCCATTCGGTGGTCTGCCAGTCCATCCAGCGGTCGGCGTCGGCGCGCAGGCAGACGTCCTCGGGCCACAGGGTGCCGGCGCCGTAGCGGGCGGCCAGGTAGCGCACGATGGCGTTCGATTCCCACAGCACGAAGCCGCCGTCGTCGATGGCGGGCACGGTGCGGTTGGGGTTGATCCTGGCGTACTCGGGCGTGTCGACCACGCCGAACGGACCGCCGGCCTCGATGAAGGCATGCGGCAGCGCCAGTTCGCGCACGGCCAGCATCACTTTCTGCACATTGACGGACGTCAGCCGTCCCCAGATCTTCAACATAACCGGTCCTTTAAGGGTCAGGCGGGCGGCAACTGCCGCCGCGCAAAGCCGCTGTCGCGCCCGAAGCGCGTCCAGTTGAATGCGGGCCCCGGGTCGGTCTTGCGGCCGGGGGCGATGTGTTCGTGGCCCCAGGCGGCCGCCAGGGGGTAGCGCGCGCGCAACGCCGGGGTCAGCCGGCGCAGCGCGGTGTATTGCTCGTCAGTGTAGGGCAGGGTATCGGTGCCTTCCAGCTCGATGCCGAGGGAGAAGTCGTTGCAGCGCTCGCGGCCGGCGAAGCGCGAGACGCCGGCATGCCAGGCGCGCGCCTCGGTGGAGACGAACTGCACGATGCGGCCGTCGCGGCGGATGAAGAAGTGGGCCGATACGCGCAGGCCGCGCAGGCGTTCGAGCCAGGGGTGCGAGGCGTAGTCCAGCGTGTTCAGGAACAGGCCGGCGACCTCGGGGCCGCCGAACTGGCCCGGCGGCAGGCTGATGTTGTGCAGCACCAGCAGCGAGACCTGCGCGTCACGGGGACGGGCGTCGCAGTTGGGGGAGGGCAGACGGGAAACACCAGGGGCCGGCGCCAGCCAGCCATGTCGATCCAGGAGCAAGGGCATGGGAAGGAAGCAGGTTGTATCCAACATGCATTATGCCGTGCCTGGAAAAAGGGACATAGTGATGCCCCGGCGCTTATTCCCGCGAGGGCGGCTCGCCGCGGCGCGGGTTATTTGGTCGCCGGGCCGAGCCGGGCGTGTTCCTGGCTGCACCAGGTCTGGCCGCCCTGCAGCAGGGCTTCCGAGCGCGGCAGGTGGATGCCGCAGTGGGCGCAGCGGACCATGGCTTCCGGGGCGCGGGCGGCGGGCTGGCCGGTCTTGCCCTGGGGGCTGGCGCCCGCGGGGCCGTCCTGGCGGGCGGCGGCCATGCGGCCGGCGATGCGCGCCACGAACAGCACGCCGATGATGATGACGATCCAGAACAGCAGCTTGCCCACGTCAGCCTCGATGCAGAATGACTTCCAGCACGAACCGGCTGCCGGTGTAGGCCAGGATCAGGAAGCCGAACCCGGTCAGGGTCCAGCGCAGGGCGACGCGGCCGCGCCAGCCCCAGATGTGGCGCCCGGCCAGCAGGACGCCGAACGTCAGCCAGGACAGCAGGGTGAAGACGGTCTTGTGGTCGAACGGCAGGATCTGGCCGGTGAGCTTCATGGAGGCGATGGAGCCCGAGCCGACGGCCAGGGTCAGCACCACGAAGCCGATCCAGATGATGCGGAACAGCAGCTGTTCCTGCACCAGCAGCGGCGGCTGCGAGTCCAGCACGCGGCCGATGATGCTGCGTTCGGCGGGGGCGTCCAGCGGGCGGTGCAGGTGGCGGTCGAGCAGCGCCATCATCATGGCGTGCAGGGCGGCGATGGTGATCAGGCCATAGGCGGCCAGGGCGATCAGCAGGTGGACGCGCAGCCAGGCGTTGTCGGCGTGGGGCACGAACTGGCCCTGGGGGAACAGGGCGGCCAGGCCGCTGGCCAGGGTGGCGGCGGGCAGCAGCAGCAGCTGCAGGCCGTCGATGCGCACCAGCAGGCTTTCGAGCCAGAAGACGACCATGCCCAGCCAGATGGCGGCCGACAGGGCCAGCGCCCACCCGATGAACAGGTGCGGGGCCCCCAGCATGGATTGCTGCAGCCCGATTCCATGAAGAACCAGGGCTCCCAGCAGGCACAGACGGGCGATCTTGCCCGTTTGCTCGACTTCCCCGGCGCCGGCCAGGCGGATCCAGAGGGACCCTCCGAGCACGGCGTACGCCAAGGCGGCCGCTGTGTGAAATACAATGCCTAGTGACATAGAAACCGTTGTCTGGATGGGGCCTGGGGGCGCATGCCGCCCGACAGTGCGGAATCCGCGCCTGCGGCCACCGTTCAATCAACTAGTTTAAGCGGAAACGCCTCTCATGCTCGATAACCTAACTCAACGCCTGTCGCGCGTCGTCAAGACGCTGCGCGGCGAAGCCCGCCTGACCGAGGCCAACACCCAGGAAATGCTGCGCGAAGTGCGCATGGCCCTGCTGGAAGCCGACGTGGCGCTGCCCGTGGTGCGCGATTTCGTCGCCCGGGTCAAGGAAAAGGCGCTGGGCGAAGAAGTCGCCAGCAGCCTCAGCCCCGGCCAGGCCCTGGTGGGCGTGGTCCACAAGGAACTGACCGCCCTCATGGGCGGCGACCTGGGCGCCGATTCCGGCGAACTGTCGCTGGCGGTGCAGCCGCCCGCCGTCATCCTGATGGCCGGCCTGCAGGGCGCGGGCAAGACCACCACCACCGGCAAGCTGGCCCGCTGGCTGAGCGAAGGCCAGCACACCCAGCACGGCCGCAAGACCGGCAAGAAAAAGGTGTTGGTGGTGTCCGCCGACGTCTACCGCCCGGCCGCCATCGACCAGTTGAAGAGCGTGGCGGCGCAGGTCGGCGTCGATTTCCTGCCGTCCGATCCCAGCCAGAAGCCCGAGGACATCGCCCGCAACGCGGTCGACCATGCCCGTCGTCACCACTACGACGTGCTGATCCTGGACACGGCCGGCCGCCTGGGCATCGACGAGGCCATGATGCGCGAGATCCGCGCGCTGCATGACCTGGTCAAGCCGGTCGAAACGCTGTTCGTGGTCGACGCCATGCAGGGCCAGGACGCGGTCAACACCGCCCGCGCCTTCGCCGAGGCGCTGCCGCTGACCGGCGTGGTGCTGACCAAGCTGGACGGCGACGCCCGCGGCGGCGCGGCGCTGTCGGTGCGCCACGTCACCGGCAAGCCGCTGAAGTTCGTCGGCGTCTCGGAAAAGCTGGACGGCCTGGAGCCGTTCTACCCCGAGCGCATGGCGCAGCGCGTGCTGGGCATGGGCGACATCGTCTCGCTGGTCGAGCAGGCCCAGAAGAACATCGACATCGCCGAGGCCCAGAAGCTGGCGGCCAAGATCAAGTCGGGCAACAAGTTCGACCTGAACGACTTCCGCGACCAGCTCGGCCAGGTCAAGAAGCTGGGCGATATGGGCTCGCTGCTGGAAAAGCTGCCGGCCCAGTTCCAGCAGGCCGCCGGCCAGCTGCAGGGCGGCCAGGCTGAAAAGCAGCTGCGCCGCACCGAGGGCATCCTGAATTCCATGACGGCCGCCGAGCGCGCCAAGCCGGAACTCATCAAGGCCTCGCGCAAGCGCCGCATCGCGGCGGGTTCGGGCGTGCCGGTGCAGGAGGTCAACCGCCTGCTGGCCCAGTTCGAGCAGATGCAGGGCATGATGAAGCAGATGAAGAAGGGCGGCATGGCCAAGATGATGCGCGCCATGGGCGGCATGAAGGGCATGGGCCGCTTCATGAAGGGCTGATCGGCACGGGTGTCCGGCGGCAGGGCCCGACCCTCGGGCTCGCCGATGACCGCCGGCCCCTGCCCGTGATCGTCACCAAAAAAATGGCCAGGCATTGCGCCTGGCCAAATCATCGCGGCAGGCAGGGGGTTCTGCGCCGCGATACGGGCCCGCGAGGGCCCATTCCGTTGGGTTGCCTACGACAGCGGCGGGATGCGCAGCACCTGGCCGGGGTAGATCTTGTCGGGGCTGGTCAGCATGGGCTTGTTGGCCTCGAAGATCAGCGTGTTCTTGGCGCCCTGGCCCTTGCCGTATTGCGCCTCGGCGATCTTCCAGAGGTTGTCGCCCTTCTGCACCGTGTACATCTTGGCCTCGGGCGCGGCCTGCTTGACCTTCAACTGATTGTCCACCGCGGCCACGCCGACGGTGTTGCCCAGCGCCAGGGAAATCTTCTCGGCGGCTTCGGTGCTGGCGGCTTCGCCCGCGACCGTGACCTTGTCGCCGTCCACCGTGATCTGCAAGCCATCGGCGTTCAGGCCGTGCTTGTCCAGTTCCTTCTTCAGCTCATCCGCCGTCGCCGCCTTGGCTTCGCTGGCACCGAAGAGTTTTTCTCCAACGTCCTTGATGAAATTGAGCAGACCCATAGTGTTTCCTTTATCTATGCTGCGTTGAGAAAAAGAGAAAGCGCGTTCAGGGTGCGCGGCCAGGTGCCCCCGTCCGCGCTGGCGACAACGCCAGCCTCGACGATTATGACCCGCCCCATCGTCGCGAGACGAGGGGGTAACGTGTAACAGGTTGCTAGCCGGTTGCCAGAGTCCGCAAGAATGCGCGCCAGTTGACGGCAAAAACACGGGCATCGCCCCGGCCAGCGGCCGCCGGGGCGAAAAAAGGGTTAGAACCGGAGCGTGAAGCTGGCCTTGACGCCGTGGTCGCTCAGGCCGGCGCCCAGTTGGCCGTTGTAGGCCAGGCCCAGGGTGGTCCGGGCGGTGGCCGCGTAGTCGAGCCCGGCCTCGAGCACCGCGGTGTCGCGCGCCAGCGGCACGCCGCTGACGGCAAAGGCGCCGCCGCCGGCGAACTGCATCGTGGCGAGCGGGGTCGCGTCGCCGAACGCGTGACGCCAGCCGGCCATGCCGCGCAGGGTCAGCGGCGCGCCCTTCAGGTCCAGGGCGGTCGCGGCGCGCAGGCCGAGCGTGGTGAACGTGGTGTCGGTGCTGGCGGCCGCGGCCGAGAGCGCCGCCGCGCCGCCGCGCTCGGTGAAGCCGTGGGTGCGCAGTTTGACGTGGGCGACGTTGGCGTAGGGTTCGAGACCGGCGCCGCCGGCGCGGATCTGGTAGGCGAGTTCGCCGAAGACCTGCGTGGTGCCGGCGCGATAGCCGCCTTTGAGGCGGTCGGAGAAGCCGGGGAAGTCGACATCGCGGCGCGTGGACAGGTCGTGCCAGGTGTGGCTGGCGCCAGCGCGCAGGGCCAGGCCGCGCCACTGGGCGCCGCCGTAGAGGCCCAGGTGGTAGTTGTCGCTCGATCCCGACGATTGCCGGTCTTTGACATTGAAGCCGGTGCGGCTGTAGCCGGCCACCGCGCCCAGTCGCCAGTGCTGCGATACCGGGGCGTCGGCGCCGGCGAGAAAGCCGCCGGTCGAGCGGTTCAGCCGCGCGGCATTGGTGTTGCCGCGGGTCTGGGCCCAGGCGCCGAAGGCCTGGCTCCACAGCGCCGCGCGCTCGGCGCCGGCCGCCAGCGCGCGCGGCTGGCCGTTTTCGTAGGCCACGCCGGGGGCGGCGCCGTAGCCGCCGCCATCGAAGGCGGCGCGGACGCGGTAGTTGACGGCATCGCGCAGGTAGCGGCTGTCTTCGATCAAGGCGGTGCGGATCGAGGCATGGACCTCGCCCGACAGTTGGTCGAAGGCGGCCCGCGCCTGCTGCGCCGACAGGCCCAGCAGCGCGTCATGCAGCGCGTTGCCCTGGCCGAGACGTTCGGCGCCGCCGCCCGCGGCTGCCTGGTTGGGCGTGGCGCCGACGTCCTGGAAGCCGATCTGGTTGCGGGTCAGGGTCAGGTAGACATTGTTGGCGTCGTAACCGAGCGTGGGCGACAGGAAGGCCTGGTTCGAGGTGACGCCGCTGAACTCGCCCGTGCGGCCGCCGTTGGCGGTCAGGAGGGTGTAGCGGGTGAGGCTGGCGTAATTGCCGGCGCCGGCCACCACCTGCACGGCGCCGCCGTTGATCGTGGCGGTGCCCGAGGCGATGATCCGGTCCGATCGCCCCGCCGCGTCGACTTCGGCTTCGTAGGTCGAGCCGGGGTTGAACACCAGGTTGCCGGCGACGTTGAGCGTGCCGATCGAGTTGCCGGGCGCCACGGTGCCGCTGACGGCGGTGTCGCCCACGCTGCCATTGCCCTGCAGGCGGCCGGCCGCGCCGACATCGAGCGTGCCGCCGAGCTTGCCGTTCACCGCCAGCGTGCCGGCCTGGATGGTCGTCGCGCCGGCGAAGGCGGAGGAGTCGCCGGTCAGGTCGAGCTTGCCGGCGCCGAGCTTGCGCAGGTCGCCCTGGCCCGACAGTTGGCCGCCATAGGCGGCATCGGCCGGTTGGTCGAAGGCCAGGGACGTGCCGGCGGCCAGCGCGGCGTTGCCGCGCAAGGCGTTGGCATGGGTCGCCATGGCGCCGCTGGCGAGCCGCAGGTTCATGGCCGAGACGCCGGTCAGCGTCAGGGTGCCGGTGCCCAGCTTGATGAGATCGCCCGATCCGGTGATCGCGCCGGCGTAGGCCGTGTCGATGGACTGGTCCACCGTCAGGGTGGCCGTGCCCAGCGCCACCGTGCCGCCCGCGCCGGACAGCGCGGACATCGTCAGGTCGTGATTGTTCAGGTCGAGCGTGCCGCCGTTGATGACGTAGGCGGTGCGGGCGGCGAATGCGCCCGCGCTGCCGGCGCGCAGCGTGCCGCCGTCGACCAGGGTGCCGCCGGTGTGGGTGTTGGCGCCGGTCAGGACCGTGGTGCCGCCGCCGGACTGGCGCAGGGCGCCGTTGCCGGAGATGTCGCCGGCGAAGGTGAGGGTATCGCCGCGGTTGAAGGCCAGCATGCCCTGATTGACGACGTTGCCGCTGATCGAGCCGGTATTGCCGCCGTCGCCCAGCTGCAGCGTGCCGCTGGTGATGGTGGTGCCGCCGCTGTAGGTGTTGGCGCCGGTCAGGACGAGCGTGCCGTTGCCGGCCTTGGTCAGCGACTTGCCGTTCCAGCCGGTGGCGGCGTTGGCGGCCTGGTCGGCGAGGGCCGCGCCCACGGTGAAGCGGTTGCCGGCGTCGGCGAGGGTGAAAGTCCCGCCCGCCAGGCTGTTGTTGGCGGTCCAGCTCAGGCCGTAGGTGGCGAGATACTGTTTGCCATCGGTCGACTTGCGGGTCGAGGCCGCGAGGTAGTCCACCGCGCCGGCGAAGCCGCCGATGTTGAGCGTGGCGAACTCTCCCTGGATGCCGCCGCGCGTGTCGATCAGCAGCCGGTCCTGGACCAGCGGGCCGTCGATGCCGCTGAGATTGAACGTGGCGTCGGCGCCAATGATGACGCGGTCGGCGGTCAGCGAGGGGCCGTTCGCGTTGGCGGTGATCGACAGCACGGCGCCGGCGCCGTTGTTGCCGATCAGGTTGACGTCGTTGGCGACGGCGACCGTGGTCTTGCCGCTGATCGCCAGGGCGCCGTTCTCGTGCACGAAGAGGTCGCCGCCCAGCTGGTTGACGCTGGCGCTGGCGCCATCGCCGAATTGCAGGGTGCCGCCGTAGATGGCGGTCTGGCCGCGCTCGCCGCGCGCGTAGCCGGCATAGGTGTTGGAGCCGCTCAGGATCAGCGTGCCGCTGCCGCGCTTGGTCAGCGACAGGCCGGCGCTCTGGGAGTCGGCCAGGCGGCCGCTGAAGGTCGAGTTTTGCGCGCCGTCGACCGTCAAGGTGCGCAGCGCGCCGTCCGTGTTGGTGACCAGGCCCGCGCCCGACAGGGCGCTCACGGCGACGTCGTAGCCGCCGATGCTGAAGGTGCCCGCGCTTTCCACGTTGAGGGCGCTGCTGGCGGACAGGGCGTCGGCGACGCCTGCCTGCAGCGTGCCGCCACGCACCGTGGTCGACCCCGTGTAGCCGTTCCTGCCACGCAGTATCAGCGTGTCGCTGCCGGCCTTGATCAGCGAGGCGCCGGCGCCGCCGGCGTTGCCGCCGTCGGCGATGACGCTCCAGAGTTCGGTGGCGTCGGCGCCGCCGCCGATCGTCAGCGTGTTGCTGCCGAGGAAAATCCTGCCCTCGCCGGTGAGCTGGCCGATCGACAGCTTGCCGTCGCCCGCCACGCCGATGCTCTGGCTGAAATCGACGATGGCGCCCGCCCCGTTGATGAGCTTCGCGCTGCCGCCGTCGGCGTGGCCCAGGAAGTTGACGCGGGACGTGTTGGTGATCGTGGCGCTGCCGGCGGTGCTGTTGTCGAAGAAGAACAGATTGCCGTTGTTGGTCACGTTGGCGCGGCTGGCCGAACCGTGGTCATGGAAGCCCAGCAGGCCGTTGTTGATCAGCCGCGTGTCGCCCGCGTTGGCGTCGGAATAGAAATGCGTCGAACTGGCGCCGCTGGCAATCGTGATGAGGCTGATGCCGGTGCTGGGGCTGTAGAACTCGAGCCGCGCGCCGACATCGATGGCGCCGCTGATCGAGCCGGCGGGATTGGGGGTGTTCAAGGCCAGCGTGCCGCCCGTGACGACGGTGCCGCCGGTGTAGGCGTTGCTGCCCGTCAGCGTGAGGGTGCCGACGCCGGCCTTGACCAGCTTGCCATCGCCCGAGATGGCGCCGTCGTAGGCGCCGTCGATGGCCTGGTTGAAGGTCAGGGTGCCGTTCGCGCCCGTCGTGAAGGTGACGTTGCCGGCGATGCTCGCGCTGTTGCCGGACAGGTCTCCTTGCCTGACCGTCCAGTCCTGGTTGCCGGTGCCCGTCAGCACCCAGGCGCCGCTGCCGGTTTTTTCGTAGCGGTCGAAGCCGCTGTAGCGCTGGTCGGCGCCGATCTGCGTGACGTCGAACGTGCCGGTTGCGCCATCGCCGCCGAGCGCCAGGACGTTGTCGGCGCCGCCCTCGGCGACGACGACGTTGCCGAGGATGATCGCCCCCGGCTGCAATTCCAGGCGGTTGCCGCTGCCGGCCAGCTCGATGGCGTTGGCGCGCTTGCCGTCGTTGGACATGCCGCCGGCAATGGCGCCGTTGTTGATGATCGAGATATTGCCGGTCGCCGCGCCAGAGATGCCGACGCCGCCCGCGCCGGCGACCTTTGAGTTCGCATACACGTCGCCGCCCGCGCCGCCGTGGATCCTGCCCGCGTTGACGAGGCTGGCCGCCTGGCCGGCCAGGAAGCTGACCGCCGCGCCGCCGGTGCCCGAGACACTGGCGGCGCTGTCATAGCCGGTGGAACCGCCCTCGCCACCGTTGATCAGGCCGGTGGCGTCATTGGTGATCGTGCCGCCCCAGGCCTGTATGCCGACGCCGCCGGGGCGGCCGTAGAACTCGCGGGTCGACGCGGCCGCGCCGCCGGAGATGGTGCCCGCGTTCCTGATCTGTCCGAGGTTGCTCAGCACGCCCGCGGCCGCGTTTCCCGCGAGGAACGGGCTGCTGCCGCCCGCGCCGCCGCGTACCAGGCCGCCCGCCACGATGAGGGTTCCGCCATCGTAGAGGAATATTCCCGCGCCACCACTGCCAGCGGCGGAGCGTATGAGGTCGGCGGATGCGCCGCCATCGCCGCCGGTGACCTGGCTGTTGCCCGAAAGGCGTATGGTGCCCCCCCGCGCCAGGACCAGCCCGGCGCCGCCGCCGCCGCCATTGGTGATGGCGTAGATGTCCGTGGTGGCGCCGCCCGAGCCTCCCCGCAAGAAAGCGTTGTTGAGCTCGATGGTGGCGTTCTGCCCCAGGGACACCAGTCCTGCGCCGCCCCCGCCGCCGCCCGCGGCGTTGGGGGAGCTGGAATCGGCGTTGCCGCCGTTCGATCCATTCAGCCCGGTCAACACGCTGAAGTACGCCTGGTTGGTGACCGTTCCGATTCCGCCTGCCCCGCCGGGCCAGCCACTGGAGTCGCTACCCCCGCCGGCGCCGCCCGCCACGCCGTTGAAGGCGGCCTGGCCGCCTCCCGGTCCTTGGCCGTTCTCCGGTTGCAGCCAGGGTTCGAGCGTCTGCACCGCGTTGCCGCCCCGGCTGGCCGGGGTGCTGCCGGCCCCGCCGCCGCCGCCGCCGATGCCGCCCCGCCCGCTGTTGAAGTTCAGGCCGCCGCCGTCGCCGCCGCCGTACAGGATCTGCTGCGCGTGCGCGCCGGATGCGGTCGCGAAACCGAGGGCGATCGCCAGGGACAGGGCCGACAGGCGCAGGGGAGAGCGGCAGGTGGGATGCATGGGATTGCCCGCAATTTGAAAGCGGACAATCTTCCGGGATCCAGGACTTTTTTCCTTGGCGCCACGTCCCGGAAAACCATACCTGGCGTCCCAGCGTCCCAGCGTCCCAGCGTCCCAGCGTCCCAGCGGCCAGGCGTCTCGTCGTTCCGCCTGCGCGGGTCCGCGCGTCCGGCGCGTCGCGGCGGGAGGCGCCGGCTAGCCGGCGGCGGCTCCGGCGGGCTGGCGGATATCGGCGAGCCAGGCCTGGATCATGATGGCGTCCGCGTGCGACCGGACGCCGGCCAGCTCATCGTCCCGGGTGCGCTGGGCGTTGGCCCGGACCTCGCTGGGACTGGCGCCGAAACGCAGCCGGAAGGCCCGGCTGAAGGCACTTTCGCTGGAAAATCCGTAGCGGTAGGCCAGCTCGGCGATGCCGATGCGGTTGCCCGTGGCCAGCAGCAGTTCGTCGAAGCAGCGGTCCAGGCGGCGTCCCTGCACATAGGCATTGACGCCGCCATCGCGCAGGAACAGCCGGTACAGGCTGGAACGCGAGATGCCGATGGCCGCCGCGATCGTCTCCGGCGACAACTGGTCGGAATCCAGGTGGCGCTCGATGTGGCGCCGGACCAGCCGGTGCATGCCGTCGCTGACCATCTGGCGCGCCTCGCCATCGTTGTCGGCAGCGCGCAGCGCCGACAGGCTGCCGCTGAGCAGCATCAGGCCGGCGTTGACCGAGGCGGACATGGCTTCGCGCGTCAGGCCTGAGGCGTGTTGCATCAGTTGCGTCAGGTGCGACGCAAGCAGGCGCGTCGCGCCCTGCGAGGGGTCGAGCAGGGCGCCATGCAGCTTGCGGTCGCGCAGCGCCGTGGGCAGGCGGTCGCGCGGCACGGTCAGGGTGATGGTGGAGAAGGAGGCAGTGCGGCTGTCCATGGTCTGCCCCAGGTCGAGCAGCCCGATCGACCCCGCGCCGACCTTGACCTGGCGCTTGCCATAGTCGCCCTGGGTGCCGCCGTCCACGAACAGCTGGATCAGCAGGTGGTCGACCTGGCTGCGGCGCACGTCCAGCGCGCTGCGGCGATGGCGCATGGCGGTCGAGCAGGTGCTGTGGCTGATGAGGCTGTCGCCCAGGTGGGTGCCGCTCATTTCGCCGGTGAACGGCTGCGGCCCCGACTCGATCTCCAGGTCGACGTAGGGGCGGACCAGCGTGCGCCAGATGTCCGGCGCGTCGGGCGTGACGCGGCTGTCGAACCGCGCGTGGAATTGCGGCGGGGCGCCGGCCCGGTCCGGGGCGTCGGGGCGGGGGGAAGGTTTGCGGCTCACGCGTCGAAGCTCCCTGGTCGGTCTTGTTGTGAGGCGTCCCGCCTGGCCGCGACACCAGGCCGGATGCTTCCGGGAAGTGGACTTCTCCGCCGGGCCGGTTCGGCCCAGGCGCTTGTGTGCTGCGGATTATCGACGACACCCGGCATTGCCGGAAAGCGTTATCCGCTGACAGGTTGACGGCGTTTGCGGCGGATCATTAACCCCGGCGCCGACGGAAGGCGTTTCACAGGCCGGAAAACACGAAGGGCTGCATCGCTGCAGCCCTTTCCCGGGGTGTCCGGCTGGCGGCGCGGCTCAGCCGCCGCCCACCGCCACCACGATCTCGACCTGGTCGCCGTCGGTCAGCGCGGTCTGCGCGTGCTGGCTCTTGGGCACGATCTCGCCGTTGCGCTCGACCGCCACGCGCTTGCCGGCATAGCCCAGCGTTTCGAGCAGTTCGTTCACCGTGGTGTCCAGCGGGAACTCACGGGCGTCGCCGTTCAGGGTGATGTGCATGTCGTGGTCTCCTCAGCGTTTGGCGTAGGCGTCGGTGGCGGCGATCAGGCGCGCCAGCGTGCCGGGTTCGTCGAAGGCGTGGCCCGCGTCGGGCACGATGTGGAATTCGGCCTCGGGCCAGGCGCGATGCAGGTCCCAGGCGGTGCGCGCGGGCGTGCAGGCGTCGTAGCGGCCCTGCACGATGGTGCCGGGGATGCCGCGCAGCTTGTGGGCGTCGCGGATCAACTGGCCTTCTTCCATGAAGCCGGCGTTGACGAAGTAGTGGTTCTCGATGCGGGCGAAGGCCAGCGCCGCGCGGTCGGCGGCGTGGCTCTGCTGGTGGCGCGGGCTGGGCAGCAGCGTGATGGTGCTGTCTTCCCACTTGCTCCAGGCCTTGGCGGCGCGCAGCTGCTCGGCGGGATCATTGCCCGTCAGGCGCTTGTGGTACGCCGCCACCAGGTCGCCGCGCTCGGCTTCGGGGATGGGGGCCAGGTACTCTTCCCAGCGATCGGGGAACAGCCACGACGCGCCTTCCTGGTAGAACCATTGCACTTCGGCGTGACGCAGCGTGAAGATGCCGCGCACCACCAGTTCGCTGACGTGCTGCGGATGCGTTTCGGCGTAGGCCAGCGCCAGCGTCGAACCCCACGAGCCGCCGAACACCAGCCATTGGTCGGCGCCCATGATTTCGGTGCGCAGGCGTTCGATGTCGGCCACCAGGTGCCAGGTGGTGTTGTTGTCCAGGCTGGCGTGCGGCGTCGAGCGGCCGCAGCCGCGCTGGTCGAACAGCAGCACGTTGTAGCGCTGCGGATCGAACAGCTGGCGATGCACCGGCGAGCAGCCGCTGCCGGGGCCGCCGTGCAGGAACACCGCCGGCTTGCCCTGCGGATTGCCGCACATTTCCCAATAGACCTGGTGACCGTCGCCGGTCTCCAGCATGCCGTGGCGGTAGGGTTCGATCGCGGGGTAGAGCATCAGGCGACTCGCTTGAAGATCAGGTCCCAGACGCCGTGGCCCAGCCGCAGGCCGCGCGTCTCGAATTTGGTCAGGGGGCGGTAGTCGGGGCGCGGCGCGTAGCCGTCCGACGTGTTCTTCAGTTGCGGCTCGTTGCCCAGCACGTCGAGCATCTGCACCGCGTAGTCTTCCCAGTCGGTGGCGCAATGGATGTAGCCGCCCGGCGCGATGCGGCTGGCCAGCAGTGCGATGAACGGCGGCTGCACCAGGCGGCGCTTGTGGTGGCGCTTCTTGGGCCACGGGTCGGGGAAGTAGATGTGCACGCCGGCCAGCGAATCCGGCGCGATCATGTCGCGCACGACCTCGACCGCGTCATGCTGAATGATGCGCAGGTTGGGGATGCTGGAGTCTTCGATGCGGCGCAGCAGCGAGCCGACGCCGGCGTTGAACACTTCCACGCCCAGGAAGTTGTCGCCCGGACGCGCCAGCGCGATCTTCTCGGTGGTCTCGCCCATGCCGAAGCCGATTTCCAGCACCGTCGGCGCTTCGCGGCCGAAGGCGGCGGCCGGATCCAGGCGGCGGGCGGCATAGGGAATCGACCACTTGCCCAGCAGCTGTTCCAGCGCGGCCAGCTGGCCCTGGGTGATGTGGCCGCGGCGATGCACGAAGCTGCGGATGTGCGTGGCGCCCGGACTGTTGGGGGCGTGCGCGGCGCTGGCCAGCGCGGCCTCGGTCTGGGGGGAAACCGGCGCGGGCGCGTCGGGGTTGCCGGGTGTTGCGGGGGTGTTCACGGGCGGATTCGCAGAGCTGTTCGTTGTCATAGGCGGGATTGTAGTGGCAGCCCCGCCGGGCTGCAGTCCGTATTGGGGATTAAATGGGGACTTATCGCTGGCGCGCTGCCCGGCCGTGGCCCGGGGGCCCACGCGCTATAGTGCAGCCGCGGCGTCCGCCTGGCGCCGCCTGCCCGCCATGAATATCGCCCGCATCGACCTCGTCACGCTCTCGCTTTTCGTCTCGGTGGCCCGCCAGGGCAGCATCTCGGCCGGCGCGCGCGCGTCCCACTTGGCGGTGGGGGCGGCCAGCAAGCGGATCTCGGACCTGGAGGCCGCGCTGGACACCCAGCTGCTGTACCGCAACGCGGCCGGCGTCGAGCTGACCGAGGCGGGCCAGGCCTGCCTGGTCCATGCCCTGCGGGTGCTGCAGGAAGTCGAGCAGATGGCGGGCACGCTGTCCGACTATGCGCGGGGCGTGCGCGGGCAGGTGCGCATTGCCGCCAATACCTCGTCGCTGACCCAGTTCCTGCCGGAGGACCTGGCGTCTTTCATGGAAGCGCATCCGGCCGTGCGCATCGACCTGGAAGAGCAAAACAGCAGCGACATCGTCACCGCCGTGCTGGAAAACCGCGCCGACATCGGCGTGTTCGCCGACCGCACCCCGGCGGCGGGGCTGGCCACCGTGCCGTACCGGCTCGACGAGCTGGTGCTGATCGTGCCGCAGCGCCATCCGCTGGCGCGCCAGGCGCGGGTGGCGTTCGCCGATACGCTGGCCTACGACTACGTTGGCCTGCCGCCGGCCACGTCCCTGGCCACCCGCCTGGCCGACGAGAGCGGCCGGCTGGGGCGCGACATGCGGTTGCGCATCCAGGTGCGCAGCTTCGACGCCATCTGCCGCATGGTGGCGGCCACGCGGGGGGTCGGCATCCTGCCGCGCCTGGCGGCCGAACCGCATGCGCGCTCCATGCCGATCCGGTTGATCGCGCTGTCGGACGACTGGGCGCGCCGCTGGCTGTTGCTGGGCGTGCGCGACGCCGACGCGCTGCCGGTGGCGGCGCGGCTGCTGCTGGCGCATCTGCGCGGCGGCCAGGAGCCGTCCGCGGCCTGAGGCGGCGCGACGGCCCGCCGCGGTTTCAGCCGCGGCGTGGCGCATCAAGGGGCTTTCTCGATCCGGGAATGCCCCTTTCCCGAATCGTCCATTCCACCGCCATGGGCGATGGCGCACACTGCCCGCCATGATTGGTTGGATGCGCCCGGGAGGCGACATGGCAGGGCAGATACTCGCCGGCATACGCGTGCTGGAACTCGGACAACTCATCGCGGGGCCGTTCGCCGCCAAGACGCTGGCGGACTTCGGCGCGCAGGTCGTCAAGATCGAACCGCCGGGGCAGGGCGACCCGCTGCGCAAATGGCGGTTGCTGCACGAGGGCTCCTCGGTGTGGTGGGAGGCCCAGTCGCGCAACAAGAAATCCGTGTGCGTGGACCTGCGCCAGCCCGAGGGGCAGGACATCGTGCGCCAGCTGGCGGCCGAGGCCGACGTGCTGATCGAGAATTTCCGCCCCGGCACGCTGGAGAAGTGGGGCCTGTCGTGGGAGACCCTGCACGCGCTGAACCCGCGCCTGATCATGCTGCGCATTTCCGGCTACGGCCAAACCGGGCCGAAGGCGCGCGAGCCGGGCTTTGCCGCCATTGGCGAAGCCATGGCCGGCCTGCGCTACCTGAATGGCGAGCCCGGCCGCGCGCCGGTGCGCGCCGGCCTGTCGCTGGGCGACACCATCGCCGGCCTGCACGGCGCGCTGGGCGTGCTGCTGGCCCTGTACCAGCGCGATGCCCGGGGCGGCCAGGGGCAGGTGATCGACGCGGCCCTGTACGAAAGCCTGTTCAACCTCAGCGAAAGCCTGCTGCCGGAGTATTCGGTGTTCGGCGCCGTGCGCGAGCCGGCGGGTGCGTCGCTGCCGGGCATCGCGCCGTCCAACGCCTATCCGTGCCGCGACGGCTACGTGCTGATCGCGGGCAACGGCGATGCCATCTACGCCCGCCTGATGGCCCGCATCGGCCGCGACGACCTGGGCCGCGATCCCGACCTGGCGCATAACGACGGCCGCGCCCGCCGCGTCGCCGAGATCGACCAGGCCATCGGCGCCTGGACCGGCGAGCGCGGCATCGACGAGGTGCTGCAGGCCATGCGGGAGGCCGACGTGCCGTCGGGCCGCATCTATTCGGTGGCCGACATCGCCCATGACCCGCACTATCAGGCGCGCGGCGCCATCACCCGCCTGGAGGCCGCCAGCGGCATCGCGGTGGACATGCCGGCGGTGTTTCCGTGCTTGTCGGCCAACCCCGGCGCGGTGCGCGAGCGCGCGCCGACGCTGGGCGAGCATACGGATGCGGTACTGGAGGCGGCGGGCCTGAGCGAGGAGCAACGCGAGGCGCTGCGGGCGCGCGGCGTGATCGCATGAGCTATTTCAATTTCCACTGCCCGGCAGCGAGGATGCATCCATGAATACCGGTTCCCCCTTCCTGGAAATCAACGAAGTCGGCCCGCGCGATGGCTTGCAGATCGAAGCGCGCATGGTGCCCACCGAGGACAAGATCGCCTTCGTCGATGCCTTGTCCGACTGCGGCTTTGCCCGTATCGAGGTCACCAGCTTCACCTCGCCCAAGGCCATCCCGGCGCTGGCCGATGCGGGCGCCGTGATGCAGGGCATCCGCCGCCGACCCGGCGTGATCTATACCGCGCTGGTGCCGAACATCCGCGGCCTGGAGCGGGCGCTGGAAGCCGGTGTCGATGAGATGAACCTGGTCATGTCGTGCAGCGAGACGCACAACCGCGCCAACCTGCGCATGACCCGCCAGCAATCGTTCGACGAGCTGAGCCAGGTGCTGGCCGCCGCCGGTCGCGCCGGGGCGCCCTGCAATGTCTCGCTGTCGACCGCGTTCGGCTGTCCGTTCGATGGCGACGTGCCCGCGGCGCAGGTGCTGGACCTGGCCGCCCGGCTGGTCGACGCCGGCGCCCGCGGCATCACGCTGTGCGACACCACCGGCATGGCCTATCCCAGCCAGGTGGGCGAGCTGTGCGCGCAGGCCGCGCAGCGCCTGCCGGGCATCGCGCTCACCGCCCACCTGCACAATACGCGCGGCATGGCCCTGGCCAACGCCATCACGGCCTGGCAGGCCGGCATCACCCGCTTCGACGCCGCCGCGGGCGGCCTGGGCGGCTGCCCGTACGCGCCGGGCGCCAGCGGCAACGTCAACACCGAGGAACTGGTCCACATGTTCGAGTGCATGGGCGTGCGGACGGGCGTGTCGCTCGACGCGCTGCTGGCCATCCTGCGCGGATTGCCGGGGCTGGTCGGCCGCGAACTGCCCATGGCTTTGCTGCGCGCCGGCCCCCGACTGGCCGCGCATGCGCCGCCCGCCTGGCTGGCGGAGCGGTTCGGACCGGCCATCGACGCCGCCTAGATTTTTGCCTTACCCCACGCGCCCGTCATCGGGGGCTTTATACAAAAACAGCAAGGAGACAACCGCATGACCGCATTCCGTTCCGTTCCCGTCCTGCGCGCCTGCGCCGTCGCGCTGGGCCTGGCCGCCGCCGGCGCCGCCCACGCGCAGGCGGATTTTCCCAATCGTCCTGTCACGCTGATCGTATCCGCCGCGCCCGGCGGCACCACCGACATCGCCGCCCGCCTCATCGCCCAACCCTTGGGCGTAGCCCTGGGCCAGAGCGTCGTCGTCGAAAACAAGCCGGGCGCCTCCGGCGGCATCGCCGCCCAGGCCGTCGCGCGCGCCAAGCCTGATGGCTACACGCTGCTGCTGCAGTATTCGGGCTTCCAGGTCATCACCCCGCATGTCACGCCGACCTCCGGCTGGGATCCGATCAAGGACTTCGCGCCCGTCGCCAACGTGTTGTCCGCGCCCCAGGTCGTGGTGGTGCGGCCGGACCTGCCGATCAAGTCGCTCAAGGACCTGGTCGCATACGCCAAGGCCAACCCGGGCAAGCTCAACTACGCCTCGTCCGGCAACGGTTCATTGCAGCAGGTCGCCACCGAGCTGCTCAACCAGATGGCCGGCACGCAGATCACGCACATCCCGTACAAGGGCACCGGCCCCGCGCTGAACGACCTGCTGGGCGGCGCCGTCGACATGACCATCACCACGCCGCCGCCGCTGCTCGGCCAGATCGCCGCCGGCAAGCTGCGCGCGCTGGCCGTCACCGGCAACACGCGCCTGGCGTCGCTGCCGGACGTGCCCACCGCCGCCGAGGCCGGTTATCCCGACCTGATCGTCTCGTCCTGGTTCGCCATGTACGCGCCCAAGGACACGCCGGCGCCGGTGGTGGACAAGATCGCCGGTGAAATCCAGAAGATCATGCAGACCGACGCCTTCCGCCAGAAGGCGGCCGAGCAGGGCGCCGAGGCCGAATTCATGGGGCCGAAGGCGCTGGGCGACTACACCCAGGCCGAGCTGGACCGCTGGGGCAAGGTGGTCAAGGCGGCGGGCATCACGGCCAACTGAGGGGGCGGCCTGGGGGGGTAAAACCCAGGCTATAATCTTTGCCTCTGCCCTGGTCTTGCGCCAGGGCACGACACCCGAGCGGGTGTAGTTCAATGGTAGAACGGCAGCTTCCCAAGCTTCATACGAGGGTTCGATTCCCTTCACCCGCTCCATTCCAAAGAATGCCAACGACGGCTACTGACGTCCAGATCCGCGTGAGCCGCGTCTCCCTCACATGATGCTCCAACCTGAATTACCGTTTGAGTTCCTGGTAAGGCAGCGTCTTTCAGTGCAGTGATCGGAGGCTCCGGCAGGCCGCGAGGTTCGCGCCTGGCCCCTGGGGTCATGACTCAAGTTCGCAGCGCCATGGCGCGCAGCAGCGCATCAATCTGCCCGAATGCATCTTGCTGCCATTGTTCGGGTGTGCGGTCTCCCAGCGCATGCGTGTCTTCGACGAAGCGCCTCACGCAGGTGGGGCCGTATCCCTCGAAGGCATCGAACTTGTCGGCGATGTGTCGAAACCCGCGCTCGCCGCTTGCGTGTTCCAGTAGAGGGAGACATTCTTGCGCCAGCGCCTCGATGCCATCAAGGTAGTTCCGCACGCAGTAGTAGATATCGTAGGCATCCTTCTGCTTGTAGCGGCCCGCCAGCGCATGACCTTTCATGGCCAATAGCGCAGGGATGGAGCACACCGCGATCTCTACGCGGTTGGTCCCTCCGTCCGGCATTGGGCCCTCCACCGCCACCAGCTGATAGAACCGCATCGCCAAGTCAGCACCGTCGGCCCGTTGTACGGCAAAGTTGCTGATCAGGGGAGGGGTGTTCTTGACGATCTCCGCGTCGCGCGGCATCAAGAAATCGATCACGATGTCGATCGCCTCTCCGTCATCTCGTGCGGGAACCTGGCGAACCAGCTGGAAGCGCCGAAGCCCGTCGCGCTGGGTGTATCCGTGGCTCTGAAGCGCACCGATCAAGGTTGCGTACTCGCCGTCGCCGAGCGCTTCTGCATCCAGACCAACGTCCACATCGAGCGTGCCGACGTGGGGCATATCCTCGTTGGCCAACAGCAACCAGGGTACTGCCCCGCCGATGATGGCAAACTTGCCTTGGAAGCTGCCAAGTATCTGACCGATCTCGATCAGCACGGATTTCACGGCCGCGGTCGTGCGGTCGTCATATTCGGCGGCCGATTGGGGCTCCTGAGATGGCGTCATTTGGGCCATGAAAGATTTTCCTTGCGCAGGTGGTCGGCGGCCTCGGCGCCGCGTTCGCCGGCAATGGACAGGTCGAGGTAGGTTTGAACCAGACTCGTGCAGACTGCGCCCGGCGCAGGTTCAACGGTGTCGGCTAGCAATCCCGTGTCCTTCGGCACGATGATGACCATGTTCTCGCCCTTTGCGGCAGGCGCGAGCTGCAGCGCTGCCTGAAGCTTGCGCAGGCCATCCTCGTCGGCGAAGAAGTAGTGTGTGCCGGTACGACCGTAGGGCGAAAGCCACTGCGCTGCCGAGAACGATGCGAAAACAGCACGTCCAGGACCGTCCGAGCGTAGCGCGGTACGGGCCGCGTTTTCGAACATGCTGCCATGCAGGGGGGTGTAAAACCGCAGATGTTCACCTGACGGTGCGGTGTAGCTGTCTCGCCATGCGTCTAGCAGTGCATCGGGTTCCGAGAGGATGAGGCCATCGTTCGAGGCGCGTGCCCATTCCCGATTAATCAAGCCGGTGCGCACATTGCTGACGTGCCCCAGGCTGACGCCGGAAATTTCCGACAGTTCCGTGACGCGCCATGCACGGCCAGGTTCGCGCAGCATGACGCGCAGAACCTGAGCCGATCTTGGCCTGAACAGCGATTTGAGTTCGCGCTGTTCGGCCGCCGGTTTGTCCGCCATCAGGCGCTCGATGAACACGCCACCAAAAGCGATCCGGGCGTTGCCCTCCAGGTCGAGATAGCTGACGTCCTTCTCTTCGCACAATCGCCTCACCGCAGGTGAGAGGTAGGGAGCAATGAAGACAGGCGTCGCCTCGGGAGCTCGCTCCGCAATGTAGTTCCGTAGCTCCAGCAACGCGGACCGGGCATGCCGCGGTTGCCCGTTCGATTTGTATTCGCAGATAAGTAGGTGCCGTTGGCCGTTGACGAGCAGCCGAGCGGTCAAGTCCGGCTCCCAATCGCCGCCGGATAAGGCTTCGGCTTCGATGCCTTCTATCTGAAGGATCGGGATTTTTTCAAGCACCAAGCGCAGCGCCTCACCCGCCCGGGCTTCCGACGCTTTCATTGGATTAGTATCTTTCATCATTTGCTGAAAATACCATATTTATTGAAAATCGTCGGCATGATTTCATTATTATTGGTTGTTTCAACTTTTGCTGAAACTCTTTCATAAAGTGAAATTATCCTCTTCACCCGCTCCATTCACCGACGATCGACCGTACCCTGCCGTGCGATGACGGCCTCGACGATCCGCCGCAACTGCCGGTCGGCGTCGCGGACTGACCGGTTCTGCGCGGACACCTGCGCACCCTCGAACAGGAACGTGAGTTCGCTCGCCGTCTCTTCAGGCGACGCCAGGCCCGCCTGCTCGCACAGGCTGGCCAGTCGCCGCCATTGCCGCACCTTGTGTTCCTCGATCAGTTTGCGGCCGGGATGTTCCGGATCGGGCAGCTCCGCGATCGAGTTGATGAACGCGCAGCCGCGGTGCGACCAGGCGCGCGCCTCGTCCGAAAAATAGGTGACCCATCCGAGGATCTGCGCGCGGGGATCGTCCGGATGCGCGGCTTCGATGGCATCGAGCGCGCGCCAATAGTCGTCGATCACCTGGCGCAGCCATTCGGTCACCAGCACATCCTTTGATTGGAAATGGCGGTAGATCGCCATCTTCGTCGTGTTGCCGCGGGCGGCGATGGCCTCGACGCCGGTCGCCCGGATGCCTTCGTTGTAGAACAGCTCGCCGGCCGCCGCGAGCACGCGTTCACGCGGCGCGGGCGCGGGTGCGGGCACGGCCTCGTTCTGGTTGTCGCTCTGTTTTCTTTTCATGGGTTCTTGACGACGATACCGATCGGTATCATCATTCGGATTTCGTTGGTACTGATCAGTATCACTCAGTGGCGATTCTATGCCACCCCTGGTCGATAGGAAACAGTAATGAAGCTCTCAGAGTACGTGCAGTACGACGCGATCGGGCTTGGCAGCCTCATCGCGCATGGCGAGGTGAGTCCGCGGGAGCTCGCTGACACGGCGCTGCAAGCGTGCGCACAGATCAATCCGAAGATCAATGCGGTGATCGAAAGCTGGTCGCCGGACCTTGCCGACGTTGCCCCCGCGCGGGAAAGCAATTCGCCCCTCGCGGGCGTCCCTTTCCTGATCAAGGATGTGGGCGTCGCGATGGCCGGCAGGAAAAACGAGTTCGGCAGCAGGCTGGCGCAAGGCTTCACGGCCGCAGCCGATTCGCTGCTGATGCGGCGCTTTCGCGAGGCCGGGCTGGTGACCCTGGGGCGAACCGCCACGCCCGAGTTCGCCTGGAGCGGCACGACAGAATCCACGCTGTGCGGCCCGACGCGCAACCCGTGGAATGTGGCCCATGGCGCGGGCGGATCGAGCGGTGGCGCCGCGGCGGCGGTTGCCGCCGGCATCGTGCCGTTGGCCCATGCCACCGACGCGGCCGGTTCGATCCGCATTCCCTCGGCGGCTTCCGGCGTGTTCGGGCTCAAGCCGACGCGCGGCCGCGTGTCCAATGGCCTCGCGCTGGAAGAGGCCATCAACGGCCTGGCGGCCCAGCTTGGCGTCAGCCGTTCGGTGCGTGACAGCGCCGCGCTGCTCGACGCGGTGCAGGGCGCGGCCGATGGCGAGCCGTACGCAATTGCGCCGCCGGTTGGCCGTTACCTGGCGCAAGTCGGCATCGAGCCCGGCAAGCTGCGTATCGGTGTCATGCCGCAGGCCTGGGGAGGCCAGCGCACCCAGGCCTGCATCCTGGAGCGCCTTGCCGAGGCGGTGCGGCTGTGTGCCTCGCTCGGCCACGAGGTCGAAGAGGCCGAGGCGCCGCTGGGCGTCAGCTGGGAGGCGTTCGTGCATGCCAGCTCGGTGCTGTGGTCCGCCAATATCGCCACATGGATCGACGGAATCGCGGGCGCCATGGGGCGCCAGCCCGACCTGGCAACCCTGGAGCCGCAGACGCTCGCGGTCTATCGAACGGGGCGCGGGATCGGCGCCATCGAGATGGTCCATGCCCTCGATCTGCGCAATGCCGTGACCCGCAGCGTGGCGGCGTTCTTCTCGCGCTACGACCTGCTGTTGACCCCCACGCTGCCCGACCTGGCGCCGGTGTTGGGGACCTATGCCGCCGGCGCCGAAACGCTGGACGGCCACCAGTGGACCGACCGCGTCTTCGGCAGTTCGCCGTTCACGCCGGTGTTCAACGCCGCCGGGTTGCCGGCCATGTCGGTGCCGTTGTTCCAGGACGCCGCGACCGGCCTGCCGATTGGCATGCAGTTCGTGGCGCCGGCCGGCCGCGAGGATGTGCTGTTCCAGGTGGCCGGCCAGTTGGAGCGCAGCCTGCCGTGGGCGGGGCGGGAACCAGGCGTGTGGGCGTCGACGGTGCACGCGTGAACCGGCGTGATTCAAGTACCCTATAGCCCATTCCCGTGCCAGAACCACAAGTATGCAAGACGATCTTTTCGGCGATGCGCTGCCCGTGCCGTCGGCCAACGCGCCGGATCCCGCAGCGCCTCGGGCCGCTCCCGACCTTTCCGCCCTGCGGAGCATGGCCAGGGTGCTTCCCGCTCCCGCGGGGCAGGAGTGGCGCGCGCTCGCCCAGCAGTTGCCGGCCCAATTGCGCTTTGGCGTCTCCACCTGGTCATACCCGGGTTGGGAAGGGCTGGTCTGGGACGGTGAATACGATTCGAGCACGCTATCCCGACACGGCCTGGGCGCCTACCATCGGCATCCGCTGTTGCGCACGGTTTGCGTGGACCGCACTTTCTGGCAGCCGTTGACGGCGAGCCAGTACGCCGCCTACGCGGGGCAGGTCGATGACGATTTCCGTTTCGTCGTCAAATGTCCCGCCAGCGTTACCGACGCCCAGGTGCGCGGCGAAGCGGGCAGGACGCGCGAGGCCAACCCGCTTTTCCTCGATCCGTCGGTGGCTGTCCAGGAATTCGTGCGCCCGGCGCTTGAGGGCCTGGGCGCCAAGCTCGGCGTCCTGGTGTTCCAGCTGAGCCCGCTGCCGCTGGGCATGCTGAGCCGCTCGGCATCGCTGTTCGAGAAACTGGATCGCCTGCTGGCGGCTGTCCGGGAGGCCTTGTCCGGGCATGATGCCGTGATCGTCGCCGTGGAAGTGCGGGACCCGGAACTGCTGGGTCAGGCGCTGGTTGACACGCTCAGGGCGCATGGGGCCACTTTCTGCCTGGGCCTGCATGGCAAGATGCCGCCGATCGACGCGCAACTGCCGGTGCTGCGCGCGCTATGGCCGGGGCCGCTGGTCTGCCGCTGGAACCTGAACCGTGTCTTCGGCGCCTATGGCTATGCCGACGCGCAGAAGAAGCACGATCCGTTCAATGCCATCGTCAGCGAGGATCTCGCCACGCGCACGGCGCTGGCGCGCACGATCCGCGGCATCACGGGCGCGGGCCAGCCGGCCTACGTGACGATCAGCAACGATGCCGAGGGCTGCGCGCCGCTGTCCATCCAGAAACTGGCCCAGGCCATCGCGGCGTAGGGCCAGCCCGGCTCGGCATGCCGGGCGCCGGTGCCGGGCGCGGTAAAATCCGCTCCCCATGCGCTACTCCGATTTCCAACAACGTCTCGCCTCCCTGGGCGCCCAGCCGACTCATCGCGGCCGGGTCATGCGCGCCTGGCTGACCGGGCAGGCATTCGACAGCGACACCTGGCGGCGGCGTTTCGACAACTTCCTGCCGCTGGCGGTGCGCGAGGCCCTGCCGGCCCTGGCGGCGGAACTGGACGGGCTGGCGCGGGTGCGCTCCGAACACGCCGGACATGACGGCTCGCGCCTGCTGGTCGACCTGGCCGACGGGCAGATGGTGGAAAGCGTGCTGCTGCCGCGCGACGGGCTCTGTGTGTCGACCCAGGTCGGCTGCGCCGTGGGCTGTCGTTTCTGCATGACGGGCAAGAGCGGCCTGATCCGTCAGGTCGCCAGCATGGAGATCCTGGCCCAGGTGGTGCTGGCGCGGCGCTTGCGCGCGGTGAAGAAGGTCGTTTTCATGGGTATGGGCGAACCGGCGCACAACCTCGACAACGTGCTCGAGGCCATCAATCTGCTCGGCACCGACGGCAATATCGGCCACAAGAACCTGGTGTTCTCCACCGTGGGCGATCCGCGCGTGTTCGACGCGTTGCCGCGGCAATCCGTCAAGCCCGCGCTGGCGCTGTCGCTGCATACGACACGGGCCGAGCTGCGCGAGCACCTGCTGCCGCGCGCGCCGAAGATCGCGCCGGAGGCCTTGGTGGAACTGGGTGAAAAGTACGCCCGCGACACCGGCTACCCGATCCAGTACCAGTGGACCTTGCTCAAGGGCATCAACGACGGCGACGATGAGCTGGACGCGATTCCGCGTCTGCTCAAGGGCAAGTTCGGCGTGCTCAACGTGATTCCCTTCAACAGCCTCGAGGGCGATGACTACCAGCGGCCCGAGACCGAACGCATCCGCGAGATCGTGCGCATCCTGCATCGCCGCGGGGTGCTGACCAAGATCCGCAACAGCGCCGGGCAGGACGTGGACGGCGGCTGTGGCCAGCTGCGGGCCCGCGCGGTGGGGGCGGAACAGGTGGTGGAGCTGCGCCGCCATCGCCTGCGGCGGGAAGTGGCCTAGACCGGCGGCGTGCGGGCCGCGGCGCCCGCGTTTCAAGGCCGGGTCACGAGTCCGCGGGATTGATCAGGGATGTCAGGATATGGTCGGCCCAGGCGCCGTTGATCTTCAGGTAGGCGCGCGCCACGCCTTCGCGCTCGAACCCCAGGCTGTCCAGCAGGCGCGCGCTGCGCGTGTTCTCGGGCCGATGGTTGGCCATGATGCGGTGCAGTCCGTGTTCGGTGAACATGTGGTGCGTCGCGGCGACGAGGCATTCCCGCATCAGTCCCTGCCCTTGTCGATCCTGTGCGATCGAGAAGCCGAGATGGCAGGCCTGGAACGGCCCCCGGACGATATTGGTGAAGCTGCAGTTGCCGATCAAGCGCGCATCGGCGCGATCGAACAGCAGCAGGTGCAACGCCTGGCCGGCCGCTGCGTGCGTTTGCATCGCGCCAAGCCGCTCCTCGGTCGCCGACAGGGTATGGAATGATTCGGGGCGGGCGGGTTCCCAGGGTTGCAGGTGGGCGAGATTGGCGAGGTGATACGCCAGCAGCGCCGGCGCATGCTCGCGCAGCGCCGGTCGTAACGACAGGCGCTGCGTGTCCAGGGAGCCGGCCGGCGGCGGTGGCGCGGAGGTCATGGGTCGAGACGCGGGCAGAAAAATCCGAAGGCGTAACGATAACGCGGACGTGCGACCGCGTTGGCGCTGCCGAGCCGCGGACGGCGAAATGCTCTTACGCCGGCATGTCCGCCGGATGATCCGCCGGTTCCCGGTTCAGTTTCGCATGCCGGTACAGCGCTTCGCGGTCCAGGATCGTCATGCCGCCGTAATGCGTCTGCAATACGCCTTCCCGCGCCAGCCGGGTCAGGGCGGTGTTGCAGCGCTGGCGCGACACGCCGCACAGGCTGGCGATCTCCTCCTGCGAGATCCTGAGCCGGCCGTTGGTGCCGGCATGTTGTTCGGCGTTCAATTGCGCGGCGACGGCGCGGGCGACGGTGGTGTCGACGTCCAGCAGCACGTTGCCGGTATAGCAGGCCATCAGCCAGTTCACGCGCTGCGCCAGGTGCGTCATCAGCGCCTTGGTGAATTCGATGTTGTGGTTCCAGAGGCGTTCGCAGGTGTCGCGCGGCAGGATCACCACCTGGCTGGGGCGCAGCGCCACCACTTCGTACTCGAACGGTTCGCGGCGGATCATGGTGGCCTCGCCGAACCAGCTGCCGGTGCTGAAGCCGGCCAGCGACAGCGACCGGCCGTCCGAGCCGCGCGACGACCATTTCACCAGGCCGTCCACCACGCCATACCAGCCCAGCGATTTCGAACCCTCGCGGAACAGGCGTTCGCCCGCCTGCAATGTGACCACGCGCAACTCGGCGCGGACCACCTCGCGTTCCAGGCGCGGCAGGCCGTTGTACCAGGGCACGACGGCCAGCATCCGGTCCACCGGATCCTGCTTGGGCCGCCGCCTGGGGCTGGCTGTTTCGTGGCCAGTGCCGCCCGCCGGTGCTCGCATGGTCTTCCCCGTTTCGCCGTGATGATCGCGCCCAGGTAAACCCTAGGGCGCTTTGTCAACATGATGACTGTCCGCATTGGGGGCCGGTCCGAGAATATTCGGGGCCCCAGAGCCAAAAAACCATAAGAGGAGACAGGTATGTTGTCAATGCCACGCAGGTTTTCGCGCGCTGTCCTGGCCGGCGCCATCGCCGGCGCGCTGCTGCACGCGGGCGCGGCCCGGGCGCAGATTTCCGACGACGTGATCCGGATCGGCTTCATTACCGACATGTCGGGCGTCTATTCGGGGCCGGACGGTCCCGGCGGCGCCGAGGCCATCAAAATGGCCATCGAGGAGATGGGCGGCGAGATCAATGGCAAGAAGATCGAGCTGTTGACGGCGGATCACCAGAACAAGGCGGACATCGCCTCGGCCAAGGCGCGCGAGTGGTTCGACCAGCGCGGCCTGGACCTGCTGATCGGCGGCACCAATTCCAGCACGGCGCTGGCGATGTCGAAGGTGGCCGCCGACAAGAAGAAGCCGATCATCGTGGTGGGCGCGGGCGCGCCGGCCCTGACCAACGAGCAGTGCACGCCGTACACGCTGAACTACGCCTATGACACCGTGGCGCAGGCGCGCGGCACGGGCGCGGCGGTGGTGAAGGCGGGCGGCAAGAGCTGGTACATCCTGACGGCCGATTACGCCTTCGGCCATGCGTTGCAGGCCGACACCACCAAGGTGGTCGAGGCGGGCGGCGGCAAGGTGGTCGGGTCGGTCAAGCATCCGCTGTCGACCAGCGATTTCTCGTCGTTCCTGCTGCAGGCGCAGGCCAGCAAGGCCGAGATCCTGGCGCTGGCCAATGCCGGCGCGGACGCGACCAACGCGATCAAGGCGGCCAACGAGTTCGGCCTGACCCGGACGATGCGGCTGGCCGGCATGATCATGTTCATCAACGACATCCACGCCATGGGCCTGGAGACGGCGAAGGGCATGTACCTGACCGACAGCTGGTATTGGAATGCGTCGGACGAGACGCGGGCCTGGGCGCAGAAGTTCTACGAACGGCGCAACGCCATGCCGTCGTCGCTGCAGGCGGCCGATTACTCGGCGGCCATCCAGTACCTGCGCGCGGTCAAGGCCACCGGCACCGACGATGCCGACACGGTGCTGGCCTACCTGCGCGCGAACAAGCTCGACGACGTGTACATCAAGAACGGCGTGGTGCGGCCGGACGGGCGCGTGGTGCATGACATGTACCTGCTGCAGGTCAAGACGCCCGAGGAATCGAAGGCACCCTGGGACTACTTCAAGGTGGTGCAGACCATCGACGGCAACGAGGCCTTCACCACCAAGGCGGAAACCCGCTGCGCCCTTTGGAAATAAGAGACCCGCCATGGCAAAACGCAAAGTGATCGTGACCATTGCCCCCACCGGGGGCATGGCGTTCAAGAGCCAGAACCCGCACCTGCCGACCCAGCCGGCCGAGATCGCCGAGGACGTCTACCGCTGCTACAACGCCGGGGCCAGCGTGGTGGCGCTGCACGCGCGCCGCCCCGACGACCAGGCCACCTGCGACGCGGCCATCTACCGCGACATGAACCAGCGCATCCGCGAGCGCTGCGACATCGTGCTGAACAATTCCACGGGCGGCGGCGTGCACGGCGACATGGTCAGGGAGACCACGCCGGGCACTTGGGAGATCCTGTGGGAGGAACGCCTGAAGGGCATGGACGCGGGCGCCGAGATGTGCACGCTGGACGCCACCACGCTGAACCTGGCCTTCGGCGACCGCGAGTACCTGATGAACACGCCGCTCAGCCGCGCGCGCGAGATGGCGGCCGGCATGAAGGCGCGCGGCATCAAGCCGGAGTGGGAGGTGTTCAGCCCGACGCACATCCTGCAGGACGCGACCACGCTGATCGGCGAGGGACTGGATGAGGAGCCGCATTTCATCAACCTGGTGATGAACGTGCACCGCAACTTCCAGAACGCCATGCCGTTCTCGCCGCGCCACCTGCAGATGATGGTGGACCTGCTGCCGAAGAACAGCATCTTCTGCGTCAGCGGCATCGGGCCGTCGCAGCTGGAGGCCAATATCAGCGCGCTGCTGCTGGGCGGCCATGCGCGGGTGGGGTTGGAAGACAACCTGTATTACCGCCATGGCGAGCTGGCGACCAACGTGCAACTGACCGAACGCATCGTGCGCATCATCCGCGAGATGGACATGGAGCCCGCGACGCCCGCCGAGGCGCGCGAGATCCTGGGGTTGCCGCTGCGCAGCGGCGTGCGGCCGGCCTTCGCGCTGTGAGACCGACGCGGCATTTTCCAAGGAGTGAAGCCTGATGATCGAATCGTTGAAAGGCAAGCGGGTCCTGATCACCGCGGGCGCGGGCGGCATCGGCCTGGCGATCGCGCGCAAGTTCCTCGCGTCGGGGGCGCAGGTGCACATCTGCGATGTGGCCGCGGAGGCGGTGCAGGCCGCCGTGCAGGCGCATCCCGGCTTGAGCGGCAGCGTCACGGACGTGTCCGATGAAGCCCAGGTGCTGGCCATGTTCGCGGACCTGGCCACGCGCTGGGGCCGGCTCGATGCGCTGGTGAACAACGCCGGCGTCTCGGGGCCCACCAGCCGGCTCGAGGACACGGACCTGGCGGCATGGCGGGCCACGCTCGACGTCAACCTGACGGGCACGTTCCTGTGCGCGCGCAGCGCGGTGCCGCTGCTGCGCGAGGCGGGCGGCGGGGCCATCATCAATATCTCGTCGGTGGCGGGCCGCCTGGGCTTTTCGCTGCGCAGCCCTTATAGCGCCAGCAAGTTCGGGCTGGCCGGATTGACGCAGACCTGGGCGATGGAGCTGGGGCCGTCCGGCATCCGCGTCAATTCGGTGCTGCCGGGCGTGGTGGCGGGCGACCGGGTCGAGCGCATCATCGCCGCCCGCGCGGCGGCCGGCGGCGTCAGCAACGATGCCATGCGCGCGCAACTGGTGGAAAAGGTGTCGCTGCGCAAGATGACCCAGCCCGAGGACATCGCCAATCAGGTGGCGTTCCTGTGCTCGGACGAGGGCACGATGGTCAGCGGCCAGAGCATCTCGGTGTGCGGCAATGTCGAATACCTGGGGTGAGGGAGCCGCGCCCTAGGCCATCTTGGCGTAAAGCGCGATCAGTGCGTCGAACGACGGCGCCACCGGCATGAACCAGCCGTCCTCGATGAAGCCGTCGACCAGCGCGTCCACCGGCTTGTCCGTGACGTCCAGGTCGGCATACGCCGAGTACAGTTCGCCGTCGGTGTACATGATGCGGCCCGCATGGCGACCCTGGCTGATCTCGACGTAGGTACAGAAATCCCCGCCCAGGCCCAGCACCGGCGCGAACGGCAGGAAGGCCGGGTTGTGGAAGCCCATGCGCGGCGTCAGCAGCGCCAGGTCGAGGTGCGGATCGCCGTTGCCGATGCCGAAAAAGGTGTTCATGTCCGCCAGCGCGGGCGAGACGCCGGCGCGGTGGGCCTGGTCGAATTCGAACCCGAACCGCAGGCCGTTGCTGCGCTTGAGGAAGGCGCGGTAGGCCGCCGAAAAGTGCGTTCTCCAGGCGTCCTCGTAGGCCTGTATCGCGCCTTCGGAGGCGCCGTCGAACGTTTGCAGGATCTTGTCGGAGCGCAACAGCTTGTCTAGCGGGTCCATGGGGATTCCAGTCCTTTCGAGGGAAAGCTCGGGGGCAGGGCAAGCGCGGTCTGGTCAGCATACCCTGCCGCGCCTGTCCTGCCTGTTTCACTTTTTTTCACAAATCCCACACAAAACACGGCGGAACGCGAACGGGCTTGTTCCCTATCATCCCGGGGCGCGCCCGCGGATCACGCGGGCCCGGCCGTCCGGCCGCCGCGCGACCTTGCCCCCGCAGTTTCCCGCTTCCCCGCCGGCTCCGCCACGCGGGCGCGCCCGCCGCGTCGAGCCGTTGGCGGGCGGCCCGAAGGCCATCGATGCTCAAATTTCTCGTTCGCGTTTTCGTCGTGGTTCTGATCAGTCTCGGGGTGGCTTACCAGCTCGTGGACAAAGGCCTGGGCACGCTGTTCCGGCCGATCGTGGAGAACGTCGCCTTCCAGTCGCTGCGCGGCCAGGTCCATGAGCTGCGCCTGCGGCTCGACGACGTTGCGCCGGCGCAGCGCGAGACGGTGCTGCGCGAGCAGGTGCGGCCCTACTACGGTTTGCGGCTGCAGCTGCTGCGCCAGGACGAAGTGCGGCTGAACGAGGACGAACGCGAGCAGCTGGAGATCCTGGGCTTCGTGATGCGGGACGAGTACAGCACCCATCTGGTGCCGCTGCCGGGCCAGCCCGCCCAGTGGCTCGAGGTGCGTCTGCCGGGCGAGGGTCTGGTCGACACCTTGCTGACCTGGGGCGTCTGGGTGTTCCTGGGGTTCATGATGGCGATGAGCCTGCTGGCGCTGTGGGCGCTGCCGATGTGGCGCGACATGGACGCGCTGCGCAACGCCGCGCTGCGCATGGGCCAGGGCGAATTGAGCATGCGCGTGCACCTGTCGCGTATTTCGGGCATCCGCCACGTCGGCGAGAGCTTCAACACCATGGCCGAGCGGATCGCCGCGTTGGTCGATAACCAGCGCAGCCTGACCAACGCCGTCTCGCACGAGCTGCGCACGCCGCTGGCGCGGCTGTCGTTCGAGGTGGACCAGCTGGACCGCGGCGGCCTGCCGGCCCGCCATGGCCGGGTGCTGCGCGACATGCGCGCGGACATCTCCGAGCTGGAAAGCATGGTGGCGGAACTGCTGGTGTACGCCCGGCTGGAACGGCCCACCGAGGAAACCGTGCAGCTCGAGACGGTGGACACGCGCGACTGGCTGGGCGAGGCGCTGGCGCAGGTGGCGCACCAGGCCGCGGCGCGCAATGTGCGCTGCGTGGTGGCGCCGGACCCGCCGCCGCACGTGCGGCTGAATCCGCGCTACATGAGTCGGGCGCTGCTGAACCTGGTGCAGAACGCGGTGCGCTACGCGCGCGGCCGCATCGACATCGCGTTGACGCAGCGCGCCGAGGGCGGCTTCGAGCTGGTGGTGGACGACGACGGACCGGGGATCGCGGCGGCGGACCGCGAGCGGATCTTCGAACCCTTCATCCGCCTGGATGAAAGCCGTGATCGCGGCACCGGCGGCGCGGGGCTGGGGTTGGCGATCGTGCAGCGGGTGGCGATGAGCCACCGCGGCAGCATCAGCGTGACAGACAGCCCGGCGGGCGGGGCGCGCTTCGTGCTGCGCTGGGCCGCCGACCAGGGGCTGCCGCCGTAGCGCCGGGCACGGTTACGTTTTCACATTGCATTTTCATGCGCAGGGCGAGCAAAAATGGTGTTTCATACGGGGGTTTCCTTTCCCCCTTCATAACGAGAACGCCATGAGACATTTCCTGCCCGCCCTGGGCGCAGCCCTGGTCCTTTCGCTCGGCGCCCACGCCGCCTCGGCGCAGCAGGCGCCCGCCGCCAGCGCCACCGCCAAGCCGTTGCGCGATCCCTTTTTCTGGCTCGGGGAGATCAACAAGGCGACGGCGGTGATCAACACCGACGAAGGGCTGCTGGACAAGTCCATGGCGCCCCGGCTGGCCGCGGGCGTGGCGAAGGTGATCAACGACGGCAATCAGCCCGGCGCCAAGCGCCCGGCCAGCGTCATCACCTTCGAGCCGCTGCTGATCAAGGCCGCGGGCGAGGACGTGACGCTGCTGCACGCCGGCCGTTCCAGCCAGGACATGCATGCCACCTACCGCAGCGCCATCCTGCGCGACAAGCTGCTGGAGCTGGCGGACCAGTTGAACGCCACCTCCCGCACGCTGGTGGAGCTGGCGGCCAAGCACGCCGGCACCATCGTGCCCAACTACACCAACGGCGTCGCGGCCCAGCCCAACAGCTATGGCCACTATCTGCTGGGCCAAGCGGCCGGGCTGGAGCGTGATGCCCAGCGCATCCGCGAAGCCTACGCGCGCATCGACCGCTCGCCGATGGGCACGACGGTGTTGAACGGCACCAGCTGGCCGCTGGACCGCAAGCGCATGGCGCAGTACCTGGGCTTCACGGCGCTGGTGGACAACGCCTATGACGCTTCGCAGATCTCGTCGATGGACCAGCCGGTGGAGGTGGCGTCGATCGTCACCAGCATCGCGCTGCGCACCGGCAACTTCGTCGAGGACGTGATGACGCAGTACGCGCAATCGCGGCCGTGGATCCTGCTGGAGGAGGGCGGCGGCAATACCTACGTGTCCAGCGCCATGCCGCAAAAGCGCAACCCCGGCCTGCTCAACGATACGCGCAGCGACGCCTCGACGGCGGTGACGCTGGCCATGGGGCCGGTGATCCAGACGCACAACATCACGCCGGGCATGAGCGATCCGAAGGACGTCAAGCAGAACTCGGCCATGGTCGATGCCGGCATCTCCGCGCTCAAGCGCTGGGACCGCGTGCTCAAGGCCATGGTGATCAGCCCGGACCGCGCGCTGGAGGAACTGAACAGCGACTGGACCGCCTCGCAGGAACTGGCCGACGTGCTGATGCGCAAGTACAAGCTGCCGTTCCGCGACGGCCATCATTTCGCCTCCGAGGTCGTGAGCTACGCCAAGACCAACAATATCAAGCCGCTGGATTTCCCGTATGACCAGGCGCGCCGCATCTACGCCGAAGCCATGAAGGGCTCGAAGTATCCGAACGAGCTGCCGATGAGCGAGGCCGAGTTCCGCTCGACGCTGGACCCCGTGGCCATCGTCAAGAACCGCGCCACCAGCGGCGGTCCGCAGCCGGCCGAGATGGACCGCATGATCAAGGAAGCGCGCGAGCAGCTGGCCGCGCAGGACAAGTGGATCGCGGCCCGCCGCGCCCACATCGCCGATTCGCTGGCCAGCCTGGACAAGGCGTTCGACGCGCTGGTGGCCAGCGCGCCGAAGGACAAGGGCCAGTAAGCGGGGCGCCCGGCATCCCTCGATGCCGGGCGGCGGGGCCGGCGCGCCGCGCCGGCCCGTGTCAGCGGCACGCCATCGAGTAGCCGCAGCGGATCTGGTCGGGCAGATCGCGGCCCTGGGCCGGATCGACCGCGTCGGCCGGCGCGTCCCAGGCAATCAACTGCGCCACGTCGTTGTTGCCCACCGGCCGGGCGTAGATCCACAGCCGGTCTCCCTTCCATGAGAACGCCAGCGCGCTGACGCTGTAGTCCTTGGGCGCGCGCAGGTTGGCCAGCAGCCTGCCCTGCGCCATGTCGATCACCACCACCGTGTTGTCGGCGCCGCTGACGGCGAGCAGGCGGCCGCGGGCGCTGCGCGCGGCCGCCGAGGTGTAGTAGACGGCAGGCGTCTCGAGGTCGAAGCGGACTTGTCCCGTGCCCAGGTCGACGGCGCGCAGGCGCCGGCCGTCAGGCGTTTCCGCCACGGCCAGGGCCCAGTTGCCCGGCCGGCTGCCGAACAGCAGCTTGGGCGTGGCGGTGCGGACGCTGGCGACCACGCGCGCGGTGGCCGGATCGATGCCATAGCCGCCGCGGTCGCCGCCCCAGAACAGGCCGTCGCCGAACTGGATCGCATCGCTGGGGACCCAGGGCAGGGCATTTTCGAGCGTGTCGCTGGCCTCGCGCCGCAGCGAGGCGTCCCAGTGCCGCTGGCGCCAGCGGCCTTGGGGCGTCATGGTGTAGAGGTCGTCGCCCACGCGCAGCGCCACGCCGCCGGCGGCGGGCAGGGTCCAGTCGTCGATGCGCCATTGCGGCAGCTGCGGGTCCAGCGCGTGGACGGCGGCGCGGCGCTGGCCGGGGCGCCACGCCAGCAGCGTGCGGCCGCCATCGTCCTCGCGCAGGCCCAGCGCCCAGACCTGGCCGTCGGCGGCGATCTTGAGCGCGCGCGCCAGGCCGAAGCCGGCGGTGTCTTCACGCGTGATGGCCGCATCCGCGCCCTGGCGCGGCCCATTGGCCGCGGGCGTGGCGCCCGCGCGCGGCACGAAGCGCTGGGTGGCGCCGCCGGAGGCCAGCAGGCTGCCGTCGGGCAGCGCCAGCAGGCGCCATTCGTCGTTGTCGTAGCGCCGCAGGTCGGCCTCGTCGGCCGGCAGGCGGATGCCGGACACCGGCGTCTCGGGCAGCGTGGCCTGCGCGGGGGCGGGGCCGACCGGCTGCGTGGCCGTGGCGCGGCCGCGCGCGTAGGCGTCGAAATAGGCCTGCATCAAGCGGTCGGCGTCGGCCTCCGGCAGGGCCTGCAAGCGCCGGGCCAGGCCGTCCAGGTAGCGGTCGAGCGCCGGGTCGGCGTGGTCGACGCTCTGGCTGTTGTATTCGAAATGCGGATCGGGAAAGCAGGTCACGCCGACCATGCAGCGGGTCAGGCGGAAATGGCGCGTGATGGTGGTGTCGGTGCCGCCGTGCCAGACCAGCGTCAGCGCCTCGCGGCCGGTCAGGCCCGACAGATCCATGACCGTGCCGTAGTCGGATTGGGTGCGGCGGGACTTGCCGCGTTCGCGCTGGAACGACCAGCGCGCCACCGGTTGCGAGAAGAACGGCAGTGACTTGATCTGTTCGGGGGCGTAGTCGGGCTGGCGGGCGATGGCCGCGCGGAAGGCGTCGTGCTCGTCGCGGTTGATGGCGCCGGCCGCCAGCGCCTTGGCCAGGACCGGGTCGGCGGCCTGGTTGGCCTGCTGGTCCAGCGCCTGTTTCAGCGCGGGCTGATGGCGGGCGCCGATCTCGGCCCAGTAGAACTCCATGGATGACAGCGGTCCGCTGTCGTCGCGGCCGCGGAACCCGCCCAGGTCCTTGCCGGCCAGGCCTTGTTCCAGGTCGGCCTTGACCGTCGCGTACGGTTGGGGAATCAGGTAGTAGCGGCCCTGCGCGTAGGTGGCGCCGGGCAGCGGCTGCATCAGGATCGGGGCGGCTGCCGCGCTGGCGGACAGCAGCAGGGCCGCGAGGGCCAGGACGCGCTGGAATCGGCGTGGGGCGCCGGGGTGTGCCATGGACGGTTCCGTCGATAAGGGAATGGGCTGCGGCAGAGAATACCGCAGCCCGCGCCCGTCGGCGGCCGCCGCCTCAGAACCCGGTGGGCGGCACGTGCACGCGGCCTTCCATCAGTACGCGCGCGCTGCGGCTCATGATGGCCTTGGTGACGGTCCATTCGCCGTCGATCTGCTGCGCCTCGGCGCCGACGCGCAGCGTGCCCGAGGGATGGCCGAAGTTGACCTGGTCGCGCTGGCCGCCGCCGGCCGCCAGATTGACCAGCGTGCCGGGAACCGCCGCGGCGGTGGCGATGGCGACCGAGGCGGTGCCCATCATGGCGTGGTGCAGCTTGCCCATGGACAGGGCGCGCACCAGCACGTCGATGTCGCCGGCGCCGATCTGCTTGCCGCTGGAGGCGGTGTAGGCCCTGGGGCGGGCCACGAAGGCCACCTTGGGCGTGTGCTGGCGCGCGGCCGCCTCTTCCAGTTTCTGGATCAGGCCCATGCGCAGCGCGCCGTGGGCGCGGATGGTCTCGAAGCGCGCCAGCGCGGCGGCGTCGCCGTTGATGTCGTCCTGCAGCTCGGCGCCGGTGTAGCCCAGGGCCTCGGCGTCCAGGAAGATGGTGGGGATGCCGGAGTTGATCATGGTGGCCTTGAAGGTGCCCACGCCGGGCACTTCCAGGTCGTCCACCAGGTTGCCGGTGGGGAACATCGAGCCGCCGTCGCCTTCCTCGGCCGGGTTCATGAATTCCAGCTGCAGTTCGGCGGCCGGGAAGGTCACGCCGTCCAGTTCGAAGTCGCCGGTTTCCTGCACCGCGCCGTCGGTGATCGGCACGTGGGCGATGATGGTCTTCTGGATGTTGGCCTGCCAGATGCGCACCACGGCGATGCCGTTGCGCGGCACGCGGGCCGGGTCGATCAGGCCATTGGTGATGGCGAAGGGGCCGACGGCGGCCGACAGGTTGCCGCAGTTGCCGCTCCAGTCGACGAAGGCCTGGTCGATCGAGACCTGGCCGAACAGGTAATCGACGTCATGTTCCGCGCGGCTGCTCTTGCCGACGATGACGGTCTTGCTGGTGCTGGAGGTGGCCGCGCCCATGCCGTCGATCTGCTTGCCGTAGGGGTCGGGGCTGCCGATGACGCGCATCAGCAGCGCGTCGCGCGCCGGGCCCGGCACGCGGGCGGATTCGGGCAGGTCGTCGAGCTTGAAGAACACGCCTTTGCTGGTGCCGCCGCGCATGTAGGTGGCGGGAATCTTGATCTGGGGGGCATGGGCCATGGGGCAGTCCTGATGTCTTGGGTGGAGAAGGCGGGCGCCGCGGCGCCCGCCATGCGGTGGGATGTCAGCCGGCCTTCTTGGCCGAACCGGCGGCCGATTCGGCTTCCAGGAAGTCCTGCGCGAAGCGTTGCAGCACGCCGCCGGCTTCGTAGATCGACACTTCCTCGGCGGTGTCGAGGCGACAGGTCATCGGCACTTCCAGCGTCTCGCCGTTGCGGCGGTGGATCACCAGCGTCAGGTCGGCGCGCGGCTTGCGCTCGCCCGCCACGTCGTAGCTCTCGGTGCCGTCCAGGCCCAGCGTCTTGCGGTTCACGCCCGGCTTGAATTCCAGCGGCAGCACGCCCATGCCGATCAGGTTGGTGCGGTGGATGCGCTCGAAGCCTTCGGCGGCGATGGCCTCGACGCCAGCCAGGCGCACGCCCTTGGCGGCCCAGTCGCGCGACGAGCCCTGGCCGTAGTCGGCGCCGGCCACGATGATCAGCGGCTGCTTGCGGTCCATGTAGGTCTCGATCGCTTCCCACATGCGCATCTCCTTGCCTTCCGGTTCCACGCGGGCCAGCGAGCCCTGCTTGACCGTGCCGTCGGCGTTCCTGACCATCTCGTTGAACAGCTTGGGATTGGCGAAGGTGGCGCGCTGCGCGGTCAGGTGGTCGCCGCGGTGGGTGGCGTAGGAGTTGAAGTCCTCTTCCGGCAGGCCCATCTTGTGCAGGTATTCGCCGGCGGCGCTGTCCATCAGGATGGCGTTGGACGGCGACAGGTGGTCGGTGGTGATGTTGTCGCCCAGCACGGCCAGCGGCAGCATGCCGCGCAGCGTGCGCTCGCCGGCCAGCGCGCCTTCCCAGTACGGCGGGCGGCGGATGTAGGTGCTCTGCGGGCGCCACGCGTACAGCGGGTCGACCGTGGCGTCGCGCTCGTTGCGCAGGCCGAACATGGGCGCGTAGACCTTGCGGAACTGTTCCGGCTTGACGGCCGCCTTGACCATGGCGTCGATCTCTTCGTCGCTCGGCCAGATGTCCTTCAGGCGGATCTCGCGGCCATCGGCGCCGGTGCCCAGCACGTCGCGTTCGATGTCGAAGCGGATGGTGCCGGCGATGGCGTAGGCCACCACCAGCGGCGGCGAGGCCAGGAAGGCCTGCTTGGCGTAGGGGTGGATGCGGCCGTCGAAGTTGCGGTTGCCGGACAGCACGGCGGTGGCGTACAGATCGCGGTCGATGATCTCCTGCTGGATCACGGGATCGAGCGCGCCCGACATGCCGTTGCACGTGGTACAGGCAAACGCCACGACGCCGAAGCCGAGTTTTTCCAGGTCCTCGGTCAGGCCGGCTTCGTCCAGGTACAGGGCCACGGCCTTGGAGCCGGGCGCCAGCGAACTCTTGACCCACGGCTTGCGCGTCAGACCGGCGCGGTTGGCGTTGCGCGCCAGCAGGCCGGCGGCGATGACGTTGCGCGGATTGCTGGTGTTGGTGCAGCTGGTGATGGCGGCGATGATGACGGCGCCGTCGGGCATCAGGCCCGGCTGGTTCTCGACGGTGCCGGCGATGCCGCGTTCGGCCAGGTCGGCCACCGGCAGGCGGCGGTGCGGGTTGGACGGGCCGGCCAGGGTGCGCACCACGGTCGACAGGTCGAAGCGCAGCACGCGCTCGTATTCGGCGGTCTTGAGGCTGTCGGCCCACAGGCCGGCGGTCCTGGCGTAGTTTTCCACCAGCGCGATCTGTTCGTCCTCGCGGCCGGTCAGGCGCAGGTAGTCGATGGTCTGCTGGTCGATGGCGAACATCGCGGCGGTGGCGCCGTATTCGGGCGCCATGTTCGAGATGGTGGCGCGGTCGCCCAGTGTCAGGCTGGCCGCGCCTTCGCCGTAGAACTCCAGATAGGCGCCGACCACCTTTTCCTTGCGCAGGAATTCGGTCAGCGTCAGCACCACGTCGGTGGCGGTGATGCCGGGGCCGGCGCGGCCGGTCAGTTCGACGCCGACGATGTCGGGCAGGCGCATCCACGAGGCGCGGCCCAGCATCACGTTCTCGGCTTCCAGGCCGCCCACGCCGATGGCGATCACGCCCAGCGCGTCCACGTGCGGGGTGTGGCTGTCGGTGCCGACCAGCGTGTCGGGGAAGGCCACGCCGTCCTGCGTGTAGATCACCGGCGACATCCGCTCCAGGTTGATCTGGTGCATGATGCCGTTGCCCGGGGGCACCACTTCGATGTTGCGGAAGGCCTGCTTGGTCCAGTCGATGAAGTGGAAGCGGTCTTCGTTGCGGCGGTCTTCCACCGCGCGGTTCTTGGCGAAGGCGTCGGGGTCGTTGCCGCCGTATTCCACGGCCAGCGAGTGGTCGACGATCAACTGCACCGGCACCACCGGGTTGACCTTGGCGGGGTCGCCGCCCTTGTCGGCGATGGCGTCGCGCAGGCCGGCCAGGTCGACCAGCGCGGTCTGGCCGAGGATGTCATGACAGACCACGCGGGCCGGATACCACGGGAAGTCCAGGTCGCGGCGGCGTTCGATCAGCTGCTTGAGCGCGTCGGTCAGCAGCGCCGGATCGCAGCGGCGCACCAGGTTCTCGGCGTGCACGCGCGAGGTGTAGGGCAGGCGGTCGTAGGCGCCGGGGGCGATGGCGTCCACGGCGGCGCGCGCGTCGAAATAGTCCAGGCGGGTGCCTTGCAGGGGCTTGCGATAGGATTTGTTCATGCCTCGGTGCGCTTCAGGTTGCCCTGAGCGATCTGTTTTTCAATGTTGAGACGGGATGCGCGGATGTGGCGGCGCATCAGGAGTTCAGCCAGCTCGCCATCGCGGTCGGCGATGGCGTCGAGAATGCGGTGATGCTCGGCATACGACTGCCGCGGGCGGTTGGGAGTGGTCGAGTACTGGATACGGTACATCCGCGCCAGCTGGTAGAGCTCGTCGCACAGCATGCGGAACAGCATCTGGTTGCCGCTGCCCTTGACGATGCGGTAGTGGAAATCGTAGTCGCCCTCCTGCTGGTAATAGCCGGTGCCGGCCTGGAAGGCCTCGTCCTTTTCGTGGGCGTGCAGCACTTGGCGCACCTGCTCGACTTCGGCCGGCGCCATGCGCTCGGCCGCCAGGCGGCAGGCCATGCCTTCGAGCGATTCGCGGATTTCGTAGAGTTCGGCCAGTTCCTGCGGGCTGAGCGAGACCACGCGGGCGCCGGCGTGCGGCACGCGCACCAGCAGCTTCTGGCCTTCGAGCCGGTGCAGGGCCTCGCGCAGCGGGCCGCGGCTGACGCCGTGGATGCGCGCCAGTTCGGGTTCGGAAATCTTGCTGCCCGGGGCGATCTCGCCTTTGACGATGGCGGACTGGATCTTGCGGAAGATGTGTTCCGCCAGGGTCTCGCTATCGCCCGATGCGGCGCCGGGAAGCGTCAGCACTTTGCTCATTGTGTCAACAATCCAGGGATTTTCAGGGTGAAAACCCGTTCTAAATCGCCATGGGGCGATTGATTGTCAACAATTTACCTTCCGTCTGATCTTGGTGCAAGCACTGTTGGCGGGCTTTGCGTGACAAACGTAATGTTATTACATATCATTTACGTCGACCCGCGCCGCGCGGGTCGGTTTTTCTTTCGATCCTTGCCGGAGTGCCGCATGAAAGTCCTTTCCTCCCTTAAAGACGCCAAGACCCGCCACCGGGACTGCCAGGTGGTCAAGCGCCGCGGGCGCATCTATGTGATCTGCAAATCCAATCCGCGCTTCAAGGCGCGCCAGGGCGGGGCCAAGAACAAATAGGCGCGCGCCGTGGAACCGAAAGTGCTTGAAGTCGCCGTGGTCGGCGCCGGGCCGGCCGGCATCGGCATGGCCGTGGCGCTGCGCCGCCATGGCGTGAACCGGCTGGCGGTGATCGACCGGCATCAGGTGGGGGCCTCGTTCCTGTCCTGGCCGCAGGAGACGCGTTTCATCACGCCGTCGTTCTACAGCAATCCGTTCGGCCTGGCCGACCTGAACGCCGTGACCGAGACCAGCTCGCCGGCGCTGACGGCCGGCATGGAGCACCTGGACGGCCCGCGTTACGCGCAATACCTGGCGCGGGTGGCGCAGGCGCATGACCTGCCGCTGGCGCTGGACTGCGAGGTCTCGGCGCTGACGCGCGGCGCGCGCGGCGAATTCCAGCTGCAGACCTCCAGGGGCGCCGCGCTGGCGCGGGCGGTGATCTGGGCCACGGGCGAATACCAGTACCCCGATCTGCGGCCGTTCGCCGGCGCGGCGGACTGCCTGCATTACGCGCAGGTCGATAGCTGGTCGGCCTTCGAGGCCGGTGAATACCTGGTGATCGGCGGCTATGAAAGCGGCGTGGACGCGGCGGTGAACCTGGTGGCGCGCGGCGCGCGGGTGCAGCTGCTGGCGCGCAAATCGACCTGGGACCCCGCCAGTGCGCACGACCCCAGTCTGTCGCTGTCGCCCTACAGCCGCCAGCGGCTCTACCAGGCGCTGGACAGCGGCCGGCTGGAGATCGCCTTCGGCGTCAATGTGCTGGAAGTGCGCCGGCTGGCGGCGGGGTTCAGCGTGCACGCAGAAGACGGCCGGGTCTTCGCCACTGCGAACGCGCCGATCCTGGGCACCGGCTTCCTGCGCGGCGGCGGCGCGCAATTGATCCGCCCGTGCTTCGACTGGACGCCCGACGGCCGACCGGTGCTGAGCGCGCACGATGAATCGACCCTGATGCCGGGCCTGTTCCTGGCCGGGCCGCAGGTGCGCCAGGACCGGCGCATCTATTGCTTCATCTACAAATTCCGCCAACGCTTCGACAGCGTGGCGCGCATGGTCGCGCAGCACCTGGGCCTGCCGCCGCTGGAGGCCGAGCGGGCCGCCGGCGCCTGGGGCCCATTCGGCAACGCCGATTGCTGCGACGAGGCCTGCGAATGCTGACGGCGGCGGGTGGACGCGATGCGGCCCGACGCCATTGAATCGACCGAGGCCGTGGTGGTGCTGGCCGGCCTGGAGAACGCCGGCAAGTCGGCGCTGTTCCGCGGCCTGACGGGCCAGGCGGTCGGCGACGAGAGCAACGTGGCCGGGTCCACCGTGGCCTGCCGCGAAGCCGCGCTCGATGGCGCCGCGATGCGCGTTGTGGATACGCCCGGCGTGCGCCTGCGCGGCGACAGCGCCGCCACGCGGCTGGCCCTGGCGCGGATGGCGCCGGCCGCCGTGGTGGCGGTGGTGATGCGCGCCACCGATGCGCCCGACCTGATGCGCGAGGTGCTGGCCGCGTTGCATGGCGCGCACCGGATCTGCGTGGTGTTGACGTTCGCGGACAAGTGCGATGACGCGCCGGCGCTGGCGGCGCGCTGCGGCGCGGCGCTGGGCGTGCCGGTGGCCATCATCAATGCGCGCGCGCCGGCACCGCGGGAATTGGCGGCGGTGCGCCATGCCCTGGCCGGCGCGGTGGCCTTGCCCGCGCTGCCGGCCAGGCCCGTGCTGTGGCACGCGTCGCTCGCGCGCCGGCCGCAGCGCACGCCGTTCGAGCACGCCGGATTGGGCCCCTGGTGGGCGCTGCTGGCGTTGCTGTCGAGTTTCGCGCTGCCGGTGTACCTGGCCTACGGCCTGTCGGGCTGGTTGCAGCCGCTGGCGGACGCGGCGCTCGTCGAACCCTTGACGCGCGCCCTGGCCGGCGCGCCGCCCGCATTGCAGACCCTGCTGGTGGGCGGCTACGGCGTCGTCAGCCTGGGGCTGTATTCGTTCATCTGGGCCTTTCCGGTGGTGGCGCTGATCGGCCTGGCGATGGCGCTGACCGAGGAAAGCGGCCTGAAGGACCGCATGACCGCGGCGCTCGATCCCGCGCTCAGGCATATCGGCCTGAGCGGGCGCGACCTGGTGCCGGTGCTGTCGGGCTTCGGCTGCAATGTGGTGGCGACGTTCCAGAGTCGGGCCTGCTCGGCCTGCACGCGGCGCGCCTGCGTCAGTCTGATCGCGTTCGGCTCGGCCTGCAGCTACCAGATCGGCGCGACGTTATCGGTGTTCGGCGCGGCGGGACGGATGGGGTTGTTCGTGCCCTATCTGTTGCTGCTGTTCCTGGTGGGGGCGGCGCACACGCGGTTGTGGCATGGCGCCTTGCCGGCCGAGGCCGCCGCGCCGCTACCGGGCAAGGCGTATCTGCAATGGCCCTCGTGGCGCGGCGTGACATGGCGCCTGCGCGCGGTGGTGGCGCAGTTCCTGAAACAGGCAATGCCGGTGTTCCTGCTGATCTGCGTGGCGGCCTCGCTGCTGGACGGACTGGGCGCGTTGCAGGCGCTGGCGTCGCTGCTGCGCGCGCCGATGGCCGCGCTGGGCCTGCCGGCGGACGCGGCGACAGGCGTGGTGTTCTCGATCCTGCGCAAGGATGGCCTGCTGGCGTTGAACCAGGGCCAGGGCGCGCTGCTGGCCCGGCTGGATGCGGCGCAGATGTTCGTGCTGGTGTGGCTGGCGTCGACCTGTTCGGCCTGCCTGGTGACGCTATGGACGGTTGGGCGCGAATTGGGCGCGCGCCACGCCTGGGGCCTGGCCGGGCGCCAGGCCGTGACCTCGCTGGTCTCGGCCTGGCTGCTGGCGCAGGCATTGACCTGATTGCCCGGAGAAACGGAAATGATCCCTGAAACGTACGCGCAGTGGCATCGCTGCATCACGGTCGACTGCGGCCTGGCATTGACCCCGGCCTTCATTGCCCAGCGCCTGGCGGCGATGGCGGACGCGCAGTCCGAGGAGAACCTGCGTTTTCGCCGGCTCTACGGCGACGCGCATTGGCAGCGCGTGCAACGCTGGTTCAAGCTGGCGAACGATCCGGCGGCCGCGTCGGGCGCGGCCGCCAGGCAGGGCGCTCAGGGGCCGGTGTCCGGATAGTTCGGGCCGGCGTCGTGGAAGCCGCCGCTGCTGTAGGGGTTGACCGCGCCCGGATGCGGCGGGCCGCCGGGACCCAGGGAGGAACAGCCGCCCAATATCAGCAGGGCGGCCAGCAGGGCGAGTGTGCGTGTGGCGGTGGCTTGCATGGTGATCTCCGGCGGCTGCCCCTCGGCGGCCGCATACAGCGTATGGGTGTGGATCCAGTTTACGCCTGGCGCGGCCCGCCGGCATCGTCCGACGGGCGGGTCGGCATCAGCGTCGCGGCACGATGCCGTGGGCGGCCATCAGGGTCAGGTTGCCGCCCAGGCGGGGATCGTCGAAGGGGCCGGCGGCATGCAGGGCGCTGAAGGCCGGCGTGTTGGGCGCGTGCAGGCGGTAGAACTCGATCCAGCCGCTGAAGCCATGCGGCTTGCCGTCCTGCTGCGCCACGCCGGCGTGGCGGGCGAACCAGGCGCTGTCGAGGTAGCCCTTGGCCACGCGCCGCGCCAGCCGGCCCAGGGCGCCTTCGCGGTAGGCATACCAGTCCTGGCCGCTTTCATCGGCGAGCTGCGCCATCATCACCAGCGGCGCGGCGGCGTAGTCGTGATAGTGCAGCGCGCGGGCGCCGCGCGCCATTTCCATGGGCAGGCTGCCGTCGGCCTGGATGTCGTCGACGCCTTTCCGGTAGATCGTCTGCGCGCCGCGGCGCAGGCAGGCGTCGTCGTTGGCGATGGCGGTGGCCAGGATGCCGACGCCGGTCCAGTAGTAATGGTTGTTGCGCTGGTGCCGGGGGTCTTCCCAGTAGGCCAGGTTGGCGCGCGACAGCTGTTCGAGCCAGGGCCCGATGATGCCGCGTTGCGCCGGCGTGGCCAGCGGCAGCGTCTTCAGATAGGCCAGGGCGGCGGCGCCATGGGTCCATTGGCGCAGGTAGTCGGCCTGGTCGTTGTTGCCGTGGATCATGCGGCCGAGCATGGCGCCGTCCTTGGCCCAGGATGCCAGCCACGTCAGCGCGCATTGGCCGGCGGCGGCGTCGCCGTGGGCCAGGTAGGCGTCGGAAAGGTCGGCGACGCGGCGGGCGTAGTCGTTCAGCGGCCGGGTCTGGGCCTGGTTGCGGGCCTGCAGCGCGGGGTCGATCTGCGAGTGGGCGGCGTCGGTGTAGTAGCCGGTGCCTTCCAGGTCGCGCGGGCCGGGCGGCGGCGCTTCGCACGGCTGCGGCGCGGCCAGCGCCTGGGCGCCCAGCAGGATCAGCGGCAGGCATGCGGCGTAGCGCCAGCGCGCGGCGGCGGGCCGGGCGCCGCCACGGAAGGGGGAGGAAAGAGAACGCATCGCGGGTGCCTTTGCCCGGTCGGGCCGATTGCCGTTCACCCGCCTGCCGGGGGGGGGG
>NZ_CYTU01000022.1:0-100364 GCF_001299375.1 Achromobacter sp. 2789STDY5608621
CATCGGCGTCACCATCGACCCCACGATGCCGCAAGGCGTGCGCTTCATGCACCCGCGTGCCCTGGACCTGGACGACCTGTTCTCGCTGCTGAAAGGCTGCGGCGTGCAGATTGAGGGCGAGGACACCCTGCGCGGCATGTTGGAGATCGTCAACGACTGGTGCGGCCTGCTGGTGCGCGTGTCCGCTCCCGGCAATAAGATCGGCGTGCGTTTCACCCGCCCGTCCGCCGGCGGGCCGTCCGAGCACGGCCTGGTCGAGCAACTGCGCGCCTTCCCGTTCGCCGACGATACGGCCCGGCGTGCTTTTGTACGCCACATCATCTCGCTGGACGTGGCGTAATCGCCCTTCTTCGTTTTTTCCTGGAGACATCATGACCTTCGATCATCTGATGCGTGTCGTGCGCAGCGCCGCTGCCAATAACGGGCCTGGCCCGATGTCGACGGGCGAAGCCTTGGCCGCCGCGCTGGTGCTCAATCGTGCCGACTGGCTGGCAGACTTGGGCTACACGATTGCGCAGGCTCTGGACCGGCTCGACGAAGGGGACGCGGATTTGCTGTCGCGTGCAGAAAAGCTCTGGCGCGCGCAGTGCGACGCTCAGGCCGAAGTCGCCTCGATCGCTGCGCGCGCCCACCGAGTCGCGGACCTATTCGGCCGGGTCGACGCTCAGGGTCCTGAAGCGCTGCACCTGGATTCGGAGCTGATCACATACGGGGATGCACCTGGCTATCGCGACGTCTATCTTGAATTTGACGTATCCGTGATAGGACGCGCAATGCCCGATCACAAGCATCGAATCAAGCTTCGGATTCGGCCTTCGGATGGCGAGTCGATTGTGTCTCACATCGTTGGCGTGCACCGATTCGCGTGGCGGCCGGGTAAGCACCCGCTGGATGCCAAGGACGGCGAAAAGCGGCCGGTATGGATCGAGCGTGCGCCATGACGCATAGCCTCGTATCGCCATTCCAACATAGCTATCACAGCGGGGCGAGCCTGCCGACCGGTGAACTGAACCAGGCCCACCGGCCTGTGGTTATGCGAATGCGGCAACATCGCAAAATCCCAATTTAGATGAAGCTTTCCGCGCAAAATCCCAACTTGAGTGACGCGATGGGACCAAAGTCAATGACGCATTTCTCGGAATTCATTGATTTGACGGCATTTCCATTCCCAAGCGCGTTGAACTTCGGCATCTGAACCGCCTGCAGACGCTGGCCCTGTGGCCGGCGCCGTGGTCCACAGCGGATGAAGTGCGGGGGGGCAGCGCCGGGCCAGCCGACGTGAGCCCCGCAGCTAGGCAGTTCGCGCGGCCACCAGCAGCCCCCATCGGCCGGGGCGCAGTTGAGCCCCTGCCCGCCCAGCTCCAAGAACCCACCGTGAGGTATCCAGCATGTCCAAAGCAAGTGAATACGCAGCCCTGAAACGCCGCATCGAGCAGTACGAGTCCGACCACCCCGACCTGGTCGTCCTGGCCGTTGAGCAGCGCATCGCCGTACCGAGCAACGCGCCGCCGCCGGCGGAAGCGCCCTTGGGGCGCGTGTACTACAAGGCGGAGTCCGACGAGATCTGGCTGCAGATTGCCCCGGGCTTCACTTTGAAAGGGCGCAGCAACGTGCCCTGGAACCCCAACCTGGTGGACGTCAAGGTCTATCCGCATCGCCTGCGCGTGGATGGCCAGCCCAGCCGCGTGATCTTCGAAGAGCTCGATTTCTAATCCGAAGCGGGGCCCGCGCGCGGCGCGCGCGGGCCTACTGGCGCCGGCGCCAGCCTCTGGTGTCCAATGCTGCAAACGATCCGCAAAGGTGTCCCCGATGTCCAATGAATTCGATTCCGACGCGCCCGGCCGAGCCCTGACCCGTTTACCGGCCGGCGTGCATTCGGCCGATGGCAAGACCTTCAACGCTGAGATCTTCGGCAAGCTCATGTTGGCCGCGCGCGTGCTGGTGCCCGTCACCTTGGTCCAGGTGGCGGCCGACACCAACATCCACCACAGCACCTTGTCCAAGATGGACAAGGGCAAACCTGTCGACCTGCAGAAGTGCGCCAAGGTGCAAAGCTATTTTGAGCACCGCGGCGTCGAATTCGTGGCAGGCACCCGTGAGATCGCCCTGCGCTTCGATCCGAACTTCCGTGCCGGCGGCGGCGTGGCCATCATCATCGACCCGACCATGCCGTCCGGGACGCGCTTCATTCATCCCCGCGCCTTGAATCTTGATGACCTACTGGAAGAGTTGCAAGGGGCCGGCGTGCAGGTTCAAGGCGAGCCGGTGCTGCGTCAGATCCTGGATCTGGATCTGACCAACGACTGGTGCGGCGTCTTGGTGGGCCTGGCACGAACTGGCCGTAAGAACGGCGTGCGCTTCATGCGGTCCGCCGCCGGCGGCCCGTCCGAAAGCGACCTGGTCGAGCGGCTACGCGATTTCCCCTTTGCCGATGACGAGGCCCGCCGTGTTTTCGTGCGGAACATTGTGGCGATCGACTAAGTCCGCTCAGAGCCGTCGTCGGCGCCTAAATTCTAGCGACACCAGCGGTACGGCATTCGATGAGAGATTGGCGGGGTCGTTTCGGCCGGCATCCGCGCGTTCACCGCCCTGCCCTGGCCATGCGGGATCCGCTGGACACGCCAGGGAATTGACGGTAAATTGTCAGTGGTATCAATTTACCGTCACTCATCATGCCCTATCCGTTCGATCCCGAATCCCCTGTTTCCACCGTCGAAAGCCTGCCTGCCAGCGTGCACTCGGCCGATGGCAAGGTCGTCAACCTGCACGTGTTTGGCCACCTGGTCGTCGGCGGCCGCGCGCTGCTGGGCATGACGCGTGGCGATCTGGCCACTGAAACCGGTATCCATCACACCAATATCAAGAAGATCGAGGAAGGCACCTTCCGCGACCTGGTCCGCTGCGCCAAGGTGCAGCAATACCTGGAGAACGCCGGCATCGAGTTCATGGCCGGCACGCGTGAAATCGTGCTGCGCTACAACCCCGACATCGACAAGACCAACATCGGCGTCACCATCGACCCCACGATGCCGCAAGGCGTGCGCTTCATGCACCCGCGTGCCCTGGACCTGGCCGACCTGCTCTCGCTGCTGAAGGGGTGCGGCGTGCGGATCGAGGGCGAAGACACCCTGCGCACCATGTTGGAGATCGTCAACGACTGGTGCAGCCTGCTGGTGCGCGTGTCCGCTCCCGGCAATAAGATCGGCGTGCGCTTCACGCGCCCGGCCGACGGCGGCCCGACCGAGCACGGCCTGGTCGAGCAGCTGCGTGCCTTCCCGTTCGCCGACGACGTGGCCCGCCGCGCGTTCATCCGCAACATCCTCCCGCTGCGTGCGGCCTAAGCATTGATTCTTCAACCACAGACAGGTGAAACCATGACCGTGAAGTCCCCCCGGCCGTCATTCGACGTGCAAGAGCTTATAGAACGGGAACGAGCTATCGAGCGCCAACAAGCCGAGATATACAAGAAGCACAACATCACCACGGCGCTTGTGTGTCTTGCCTGGACAGCTTTCGTTTGCGGCTTCCTCATCCTTGGCCCGGATTTTTGGCGCATCAGGGAATTGAGTGCAGGCCTGTTTGAAGACCAGCTGATCGCTCTCGTTCTCGCCGTTGCAGCCCTCGTTGGCGGAGTGTGGGTCCCATTGAGTCTATTTGTTGGGTCGCGTAGGCGCTGGCCTAAAGCAAGCCCGCGTTGAAGCGGTGTGGACAAACGTCTTCCCGATCACAATGCACGTGCACTTCAACAGCCAATTGCCGATGCCGGCGACGTGGTGGTGCTGCAACCACAGCACCACGACCTGGCCGCCGACCAGCGAGCAGCGCACGCGGCGCAGTTCGCTGGCGGCGCAAATTCCTGCTTGAGTCAATTTACGCATTGTGGGAATATCGGGGCATCTTGGTAAAGGAAGTCAGAAATGGACGATGCAATGTTCCGCGTGCGGCGCCGACTGGGCTGGACGACCAGCGCGGCGGCGGCCGTCGTAGGAGTGTCTCGCAAGACCTGGGAGGCGCGCGAAGCCGCCGGCACGCCCCTCACCCGGCCTATGGCCGCCGCGCTGCTGATGGCCCTGGAGCTGGGCGGGATCGACGCCGTAGCCGTCTATGGCGAGTCGGACGAACGCGTGGTCGACGTTCTGGCCAGGAGGCATTTCTTGCACATCCAGGCAACGGCCGACGATGGCCTCGTGCTGACCTCTTTGGCCATTGATCGCAACGACCTGGGGCCTGCTTTGCATGAGCAGCGCGTCAGCGCGGCGACGAACGCGGCATTGCTTGCGGCCGCTGGCCGTTGGCTACCGGCCGGGCTCCCTAGAGAATTGCATTTCTATCGGAGCCAGGCGGGCCGGCCGGCCGGCGAGCTGAAGCAGGCGCAGCTGCGCAATACCGTAGCCAAGACGCTTGACGCCTGCCAGGCCGCGCTAGAGCTGGCTGGCGCGCGCTGTGCGGTCATGCCCGAAGGCGTGTCAGCGCCCTGGGAAAACAGCGACCTGGTCCACACCCTGTTGGTGGCCGCCGACGAGGACGAACTGGTTAGGTCCATGGACGGGCTGACCGTCGCCATCGAGTATCTGGCCTCAGAGCCAGGGCGCCTATGCCTGGAGGCGATCCGCCAAGAGCGCGCGGCATTCGAGAATGCCGCGGGCATTGATCCGCAGCTGCGTCCCATCAAGGAGACATAACAATGCCCAGCATGACAAAACGCAGTCCGCGGCTTATTGCCGCTGCTGGGCGGTTATGAAGTGGCTGCTTGCAATTTCATTACAAACTGTGTCAATGTAGCCATTGCCGCGAACTTTGTTTCGCGTGCGTCAACCACCCTGTACCGCAAGGAAAAGAAGCATGAAGAAACTCTTCTTGGCAATCCTTAGCTTGGCCAGCGCCGGCGCCGTTGCCCAACCTCAACAACCGGCGCAGCAACAGCAACAACTGCGAGAACAGGCTGCGGCCCAGCAACCGATGGACATCTATTCGTTCTGCTACATCGAGAATCGCGCCTATTCCGAAGGCTTTCGATTGAACGACATGGTCTGCGGGCGCAGCGACCGCGGGCCCACGAAGACCGTCAATACCGGGGCGAACTATGTGCAAGTCTACCCCCTTGTCTGGAAAGAGAAAGGTGGGTTCTATAAGTAACTCCGCCGGCGCATGGGCCGTGGCGCCGGATTAAGCGCAGTGCGGACTTGGCCTGCCTCCGGGCGGCAGAAAAAAACGCCACAGTCGTGGCGTTTTTTGTCGGTCGCGACAGGCTAAATATGTTTGTCTTAATTCCGACCGAACTGGCCTCGTCGCAGGAGTCGCTTCCAAGGTATGTTGCAGAAGAGCAGGAGCAAAGTGAAGATAAGGAAGTTCGACTTCAACTCAGCCGGCCAATTGAATGCTGCCCCGTCGTATCGGGCTCCAAGGTACATTGCCCCCGTTACTAACAACATAGTCCCGTAGAACAGCAGCAGCTGGAACAGAATTATTTTCACGCGGCGTTGACCGAATAAAGTGGGCTTATCGCGCAACTGGAAACCTTGCTTCACCATAATTAGGACTCCCTCGCAATGGAGTGTTGTTCGTTGAGCATACTACAGAGAACTCGTCGACGGTAGTCGACGTCCTGCGGTCTCGGTGCACGGACATTCAGCTGTGCGGATCTATGGCGACAAGGCTGATCTGTTTCACGGTTGCACCCTAACCTTGGGCAGAATGTTCTTTGGATCGTGAACAGTAAGCTGCGTTGGCGACCGGGACGAGCTGCCGTAGATGACCAGGTTGATGCCGCCGGGATGAGCCTTCGACGGGAACAGAAGGCCATCCAATCCGGCCGTCACGACCAGGTCAGCCATTAGCCAAGTGGGTGGGGTCTTGCCGAGATTGAAGACGATCGCTCTCCAGTCGACCGCGTGTTGCGCCCAGAGTGGTGTCCAATGTTGAGAGTTATAGCCTGCGCTAAGGTCCGCCACACGTAAGCCGTCGACAGCATACGAACATAGGACCCCTGGCGAGAGCCAGGGGTTGTCTTGCTGGTACTCTGCTGCGGCCGTTTGAACGTCGCTCGCGAGATATAGCGCTTCTTGGCCCGGGCGATTGAAGCGCCCACCTTTGGCCGCAGCCCCCATTCCGGAAAGAGGCATATGGGCGTATGCCGGCGAGAGGAGCCGGAAATAGGCCAGGTTGCCAGATAGCTGATTGACAATCATCCGGCTGCTCCGCCCTCGAACGAGATGAGATAGTCGATGACTGACTGCGCCCTACCCTCTTGGATCAGCTGGTCTGCAGTCTTTCCTTCAAATGCGGGAAGGGGCTCATTGCGAACCAAATACGCAGCTCGCTCCACGCTACCAGTCAACGACGTGGCGACATATAGAACGCGCAGCATCTGGCTCAGATAGTTCTGAAGCTCAGGAGATCTTGGGTTGCGCGTGACCGTATTACGGTGGATGTGGGCGCGATCAGCAAGATCCTGGAGTTGGAACCCGAACAGGCTACCCAGCTTCTTTGGGGACACGAAGCTTGTGTTGCCGTCACGGAATTGTTCCGAGAAAGATAGAACCGTCATGGTGGCTCCTTGTCATCCGGTTGGTGATGCACTAAGTATGCACCAATCATGCATCATTTGACAAGTTGGCCACTATCATTTATGTGCCTGCAGGTCCTTAGAGGACGTGCTTGGCCTGAATACCGCTGCGACATCGGTAACGCGGTGTGGGTTAGAAGCAGGCGCAAAGCTGGTGCTGTGCTTATATACTGGACAAATGAACAGCATTTCGGAGAGGCCTTGCCCTCCTCCCCTCCCCCTCGAAGAACTGGCGCAAATTGCCGAGGAGTATTCGCGGCATCCAACCGTCCGTTCTTTGCTTTGCGAAATCAGCCGCCTGCAAGCATTGGCATTGGTTGCTAACGAAGCACAGGAGGGGATACGCCGATCGCTTGGGAACGGCATCGATGTCATCCTCGGCACTGTTCGGGAATCGCTCGCGGCGGAGCCGGCCGTCCGGACGCCGTGGCAGGGAGAGGCACAGAAGGCCTTTCCATGCGCTCTCTCTCTTGAGCAGCTGAGGCAAACACGTGACACCTGGCGGGGCGATGGCTTGGTGCGCAAATTGTTGTGGGAGATATGGCGGCTACAACGATTTGCTTGTCGCTGCGATCAGTTGGTTCGATCGATGTGTAGTGTGCAACTCGACGAAGCCGGGCCCGCCATTCAGGAACTGTCCGACATGTTGGACCGAGAGCCTGCGGTCATGTGGCAACGTCGGTGGCATAGTGAACTGCTACTTTGCGCTTCTGAGCGGACGTTGAATCCGAAGGAGGACGCAGTGCGCAGGCCGGGTGCCCATGACGAGATGGAAAGCGAGTTTCTGGAGGGCGGCCGCGGCGCTCGCCGGCCCATCGTCCGGCGTTAGGAGTCAGTCAATGCCCTTCTCAAATGCGCCTTTACGTTGGAGCTCGAGTAAGACGGCAACAGCTTCCAACCTGCGCTCCGCGCGGCCAGCTATCTGACCTGCTAGTTCCCCAGCGGCGTCGCGCCATTTGAGTTCGCCGTGAAAATACAGCCGGTCTACCAGTCCATCAAGCAGCTCCTGCGCGCTCGTGAGGTCTTGCTGCGCTTGTAAAAGCGTCTGAAGCACCACCTCGAGGGATGGAAGGTCTGCCGAGTCGGCCCGATTGTCTTGCACCGAAGCACTCCTGGTTCGCATCCCGAAAAGGGATACGGTGGATTTTCACTAGTGAAAATTTTACAAGAGATATTGCTTGAAGGTAAAGGTCGCTGAGTGAAATCACCCCCTCTTCTGGCGAGCATCGGTTGAGCCATGTGAGTGAAATCACCCCCCTTTGGACAAAGAGGCTCTCGGTGCGATGGCGCCGATCACCAGCAGGCCTGTCTCCCGCAATGAGATTCAGCATGATCGACATGGTTGGAGTGAAATCACCCCCCCTTTTTTTGTCCACGGATCTTGCCCGGTTTCCGAGTGAAATCACCCCCCTTTCGTCCTCTTGTCATGATGGCTAGTTAGTGCCCACTATCAATAAAAAGCCTTTAAAATTGATACCTTATGATCTCTCGACAGCTATTTGATCCCGCATTTGCGCACGCAATCTATGCGTGAAATCACCCCCCTTCAGGGGCGTGGGTTGCAGCTTGCTCCGTGCGTGAAATCACCCCCCCTAGTTGACGGCCTATTTTTGGAGTTGCGTGCGTGAAATCACCCCCTATTGGGCAGAGAACCTCAACCGGTTGTGGATAAGTGGATAAGTCTGCATTTTTCAAAAGTTATCCACGTGAAATCACCCCCCCTTGATGAGTGAAATCGCCCACTTTTAGCGCGTGATATCTGCCCCCTTTTTTGCGTGAAATCACCCCCTCTCATATATATCCTGTATTTTTCCTTTAGTTTTTCCTCTACTACTCCCTGTATGAGCCCCCAGTACCTGGGGACAACTTGCCAACTTATCCCGGCGCTTCGCGCCGACACCCATAACTAGAGCCCCCCCAGAGGGGGGGCCGAATCGAAGCCCCCCACAAGAAAATCGAGCCCCCCTAAGGGGGGCGAACGGGCCCCCAACCCCCTGCACACCACCACCTTTCATCAGCAAACTGTCTGCCGGGATACGGAGTTGGCACCGCTTAAGCGGCGCCAAGCCCTCCGGGCCGGCTCCTACCGGCAGACCTGGGCGTCCCCCGGACGCCCAGGCAAGCACCTTTGCTTCAACCCGATCCCAAAACACAACGTCCCAACCCAAGTAACCAACAGTAAGGCCTTCCACCAAACGCATGGCGCTCCAAGAGCTCGCACAGGGCCTCAGAGCGCATAACGTCAGTGTCCTGCGGGGGTGGGTACTGCTGCTGGTTCAAATCGCTCAGCGGCCGTTTCATTCGCTTCCAGTCTTCGCCCAAGCAACACCACGCATTCGTTGCCGCATGTCTTATCATTTGCTTGCGCAAAAGCCCGGTCATCTGCATACTGGTCAACGTTCAATACCTCGAGAGCCCTCGATGCAACCGTTAACGCTCGACCAATTGAAGCTTCTCCACACGAACGGCGGCGTTCGCACAGTGCAACTTGCGGGGCAAGGCGGCGCCTTCGTCGTCAATATCCAATTGCAGCAAGAGAAAGCTCGAGGCTTTCTCGTTACTCTCCGGAGCAATGACAAGCCGCGACGCTTTTCGAGCACAGATGCCGCCTTGACCGCATTGCGGCGGATTGGCATCACGGCCGTCGACGTCGATATCAGCGATTGGCACCCCACTGAGCGCAAGCACGAGCGCGGCAATCCTGGCCGTGCTGCCGCACTGCGCGCTACGCACGAGGCCGCAGCAGCCCACAAGCGCGCTGCGTAACCGAGGAGCAAACATGAACCGGCAGGCCCCCCTCGAATTAGTAGACCAGAGCCACAAGATGCGCTTTGATGTTGAAGCCTACGATGAACAACTGCAGCTCTTGGGTTTTCCCGCGAAGCGCGCAGCTGTTCAAGCCCGCGTTGTTGACATGGCGTTTTCGCAATCGAAAAGCGCTGAAGAGTTTGAAGTCAACCTGGTCAAAGCAGGCATCGCAGAAGACGTAGCTCACCACCAGGCGCAGGCATTTCATGCGTGCTTGGCCACACCTCAAAAGGTGGGCAAAACGATCTCGCGCTGGTACGCGTTCGGTGATCCCTCAGTTCTGGCAAGTGCAACACAGCTGCCGGCTAGAGCCGCGCCGAAGTCGAAGGAGCGAAAGGGTACGCCAGTCGAATACATCCAGTCGACCGGCCAGGTCGACTACCCGTTATTGCAGACAAAACAGACTTCGCGCGTGCTCGATATCGGCCATCAGATCCGTGAGAACCTTCCCTCTAGCGAGGATTTTGCGTTCACCCACGCCATCTTTTGCCAGGTCGCGCTGCCGCACTCACGTTTCGATGGCAAAGAGTTCATGCGCAAATCCGGGCCCAACTGGATTAACGTTCAGGCCGGGATGATCGACGAAGGGTCAGGTCCCGTCCCCCAGCCGATTCCGTATGGCCCTATTCCCCGCTTGGCTCTTGTCTGGATTTCGTCTTATGCCGTGATGAACCGAGATCGCGAGGTCCCTATCGGTTCGAGTGCGGCGGAATTTTTGGCCAACATGGGGATGGAGCGTGAGGGCAGGCGCTACCGGACACTCCGCACGCAAATGCATGCGTTGGCCGCATGCCGCATCCAGCTCGGGGTAAACGGTCGTACCTACAACGGCCAGCCTGTCGAGCAATTCGACGCTTGGATCAACAACCGGGATTCCAACCAGCGGCCTTTGTGGCCTGGAGTATTGCGCCTCTCTGAGACCTATTACAAGTCTTTGATCGAAAGCGCGGTCCCACTTGACAACCGGGCCATGTTGCTGCTCAAGGGAAGTAGCTTGAAGCTCGACATCTACACCTGGATGGCGCACCGGCTGCATCGTATTGACACCACTGATGGCCTGTTCATGCGATGGTCGAAGTTGCGCGAGCAGTTCGGTCACGAATACCAAGGACCGGATGCTGACAAGAATTTCAAGAAGACTTTCCTCTTGGCGCTCAAGGACGTGATGCAGGCCTACCCCGCGGCGAAGATTAAGAAGATCCGCGGCGGCCTGCAGTTCGATGCATCCCCCCCGCCGATCGCGCCCCGGCGTCTTCGGGCGTAGGGCCGCCGCGGTACATTCGAAGGTAACGGGGGTGCGTGAAATCACCCCCCTTTCGCGTTGACGCCTTGCTGTGAATGATGTCCTTGGCGATCAGCTTTAAACATCCTAGTCACGCTGTGCACTCCGCCGGCGCAAGATCTGACGGACTCTCGCGGATTCGCACTCCTGCAGCTCGGCCACCACCTTCTCGTAATCGATACCCTTCTCCCCCAATACCCAGCGCAGGGTCTGCACCTCTACTCTGGCATGGCGTTCACGTTCATGGAGCTGCTGTAGAAGGTACTGCTGACGCGAATGCTTCCCTCGAACTCGCTTGAGTTCGGTTTGCAGCGTTTCCACGTCCCCCAGGCGCCCGAGCAGTCTGGCGATTGTGCCAAGCTCTCGACCGTGGTTGACGACGTGGGCCCAGTTGGCCAACCTCCGATCGGTGACCAGGTCATGGGGCAGGCCTGGGCCCGGTCGCACAGTTAGGTGCCCGGCCAACACGCGAAATCGCGGGCGGCCGTACTCAATCAGTCCCCATCGAGGTGGAAGTTCGTCGACCGAGACGAGGCCTGCCGGCGCAAGATAGTACCGGTAGGTGCCGCCACTCTGAGCGGGATCTTGTCGATGGGGCTTCGCCAAATCGGCTCGGAAATCTGCCCGGGACGTCTTCACCTCGATCAGGATTGAATATGTCTCCCAACCGACGGAGCGTACGCCAAAGGCATCCATAACCTCTCGCCCGCAAGGGGATTGCACCTCTGAAAAGGCGACTGTGCAGCCTGCCCCATTCTTACTGTTGGGGCGCATCAACCATTCGACGGCGGCTGAGCACAGTTCGCGATGGGTTGGTGCCGCGATTCCCGACCGCTTTGTAGTTGCTATTTTCGCCATGAACCCTCCCCAGTCCTCGCTAGGCGCGATGGGCGCGCATCATTTCCACTAATAGCGGGCCGTCGACCAAATTGACTGACTTGCCTCGCGCGAACTGTGTCGCGTCCTTTGTGAAGCCCGCTGATGCCACGATCACAATCCCAGAGGCACCGTGATGCATGGCCAGGCCGACCATCTCACGAACAACTGCGACCCCTACGCGGGTGGACTTCCAGTGTTTGCATTGAACGAGGACTAGTTCGCCGCCGGGACCACGGAGCCGGATGTCCACTCCCCCATCAGCGCCTCCCTGGCCGACCAGGTCGACGGTATAGCCCAGGCTTGAGTAAAACTCCGCAATTAAGCGCTCAAACTGATCCCAAGACAGTTTACGTAGCGCTTCGAGGTTGCTTTGCGATTTGACCCAAGCCGCACGTCGATGCGACGCGCGCCCCGCGGCAAGGGATTTGATTGCTGTAGCTGTCAACGCAATCCACGCGGCGCCGGCGACAATCTCGACTACAGGGTATGGTGCGGTGCTATGTATGGCCAACCACCACGCTGCGGCCCGCAGCGCTGCAAACAGCGCAAGGCCCGACCAAAACCAGAGGCGCCACGGGCGGGCTAGCCTTCCGCGGCCGGATGGTCGCCGCCTAAGCATGATAGATATGCTCACCGAACAGTTTGCGCGCGGCCTGTAGCCGGGCCCCCGTGCGTTCTTCCGGTGTAACCTGCTGGACGACATTCGACGCTAGTCGCGGACTCGCGAACGCCGCAAGGAAGGTCTTGTCGTCGAGATTCAGCAGCGCACCCCGTAGCGCCGCGGCGTGGAAAGCTTGTTCGTCAAACAATCGCTCGGTGACGGCCACGAGCAGGAGTTGCGCCAAGCAGGAGTCCCTGCTGAGTACCGGAACTCCATGAACGTCGTTGAAGTAGAGCTGGTCGAGCAGCGCCACCAGGTTCATTTTGGGATGCCACGCAAGTAGTGCCTGGAGCTTTTCATTGTTAGACATGAGTCCCACCGTCAGGCGATCACCGGGAGCGAAGATTCGACAAGCATCTTTCGGAATTCTGCTGCTCGGATGGGCCTGGAGAAGTAGTATCCCTGACACGAGTCGCATTCGAGTTCAATGAGTGCTTGGACCTGCTCCGCCTTTTCCACCCCTTCGGCGAGCGTCTTCATTTCCAGCGATTTGGCCAGAGTCACAATGCCTGAAGCCATCTTCAGATCCTTGCCGCCGGTGTGGATTCGGTCCACGAACTTCTTGTCGACCTTGATGGTCGTCACAGGCAATTCCTTGAGGTAGGCCAGGCAGGAATACCCCGTACCGAAGTCATCGACGGAGAGCTGGACGCCGGCGGAGACCAGCTTGTCTAGGATGACGCGTGCCTGGTCGACGTCCTGGACCAGGAAGCTCTCGGTGATCTCAAGATTTAGCAGATGCGGGGGTAGACCCGTCTCATGCAGTATGTCGAAGACTACGCCTGGCAGGCGCAAGTTGAACTGGCGTACTGATAGATTCACGCCGATTGCCAGTCCGTGACCATTGGGACCTCGCAAGCCCGTGTCGTACCAACTTTTTGCTTCCCGGCACGCCTCACGCAATACCCATTGACCGATTTCAACGATAAGACCAGATTCTTCTGCGATCGGGACGAACAGGTTCGGTGGAACTACGCTGCCGTCTTTCTCCCAGCGGATCAGCGCTTCAGCGCCCTCGATCTGGCTAGTACGCAGGTCGACTTGCGGCTGGTACACGAGAAAGAAGTGATTGCGGCGCAAGGCCAACTCCAGGCCTTGCTCCAACTCTTGTCGCTGTTGTACCGCTTTGTTGATCTCGTGACTGAAGAATGAGTAGCGGCAGCCTCCGGCGCGCTTGGCGTGGTACATCGCGTCGTCTGCCTGCCGCAGGAGGACTTCTTTGTCCTTGGCGCCGTCCGGATAGATGGCAATACCGATGCTGGCGGACAACTCCAGGCTGCGATCGTTGACGATCACGGGCCTTTCGCACGCTGAGATAAAGCGCTCGGCGACGAGCCTGGCGTCTTCCGAGCTTCGCAGATCGTAAAGGAGTGCGACGAATTCGTCGCCGCCAAGGCGAGCGATCGTGTCGGAGTCACGAATGCTGCCCTGCAAGCGGCGGGCAATCTCCATCAGAACCCGATCGCCAACATCATGGCCGTGCGTGTCATTGATTTCCTTGAACTTGTCCAGGTCGATGAACAGCACGCCCAAAAGCTTGCTGTAGCGATTGGATATCGCAATCAGCTGGGAAAGGCGCTCCTGGAACTGGTTCCGGTTTGGCAAGCCGGTCAGGCCGTCATATAGAGAGGCCCTCAGCATTTCATCTTCTTCGCGTTCCCGGTCCGAAACGTCGCGCATGGTGATCGAACAAAGACGACGCGTCGGCAGGTTGATGAAGCCAAAGCGGATCTCCATCACCATTTCCCGGCTGTCTTTCCCTCTCACCTTTAGCCGCCTCGAGTTCCAAAGCGCCGCGACCTTATCATCCTTGAAGACGTCGCCATGAACCTCAACGATTTGCGCTGGCATGAAATCGCGGATATGCCAGCCGAGCACCTCGTCTCGTTCCCAGCCGAACAGTTGCGCTGCGGGCGAATTGAACTCAACGAGGTGGCCCGCCTGGTTGACCACTGCGACTGCGTCCGTAGAGCCTTCCAGCACTGCACGGAACTGTTCTGCAGGGTCTGAACGGTTTTCATCCATCAGACGAGACAGCGACTTCATCTTGGCTTTGAGCAGCGGCAAAGCAATTGGTCGAACGACGAGGTCGGCGCCGTCGTACTCAGCAAGATCATGGGCTTCATCCAGCTCGATGTCGTCCATGATGAAGACGATGGGCGTCCACCGCGGCGCCACGGACGAGCGCAAGCACGCCAACACACTTTCGGTCGAGAGCGCCGATAGACCATAGCTCAACACCACAATGTCGTGCTTGTGTGCAACGAATGCGTCTACACCCGCGTCAAGGCAGCTGCAGGCCTGCACTTCGAAGCCCCAGCTACCTAGCGCAGCCGTCAAGGTGCCCAGTTCAGCCTGATTCGAATCGACTACAAGTACTGAGATTTTCCGCTTCATGACATGTCCTTTTTGTTCCCTACTGGAGGGTTATTCCTTTGAGGCCTTGAGGTCCGACTCTCGCGCTTGGCGCAGTAGTTCCGCGCGGGACTCCCACCATTGCTCGGCCGACTTAGTCGGCCTATCAGCGCTAGCCACCTTCATCGCGCGGTTTCCCGTTCCCACTTTTAGGTCCGGCACAACCCCGGCGGCCTTGTAGACGAGGCCGACGTAGCCGTTGGCTACGCCGCGTTCCCAGTTGCCGGATTGATATGCGGAGATGGCCGCTTGCAGCGCTTTCTCGCCGGGGCCAAATTCTTTGGCCGCCCGTTGATAGAAGTTGGTGAGGATCTTGCCGCCGGCAGACACGTTCGTGCAGGGATCAAAGACCTCTTCCACGCTTAATCCCAAGCCTTTGAGATTGCGATCGTTCACTTGCGACAGGCCGATGCTGACGGTGTGCCCTTTCTTCAGCAACGACTTGACTAGTTCAACAGCCTCATCTTTCGATGTCGGAAAATGAGAGCGAACCATGTCTTTGCGAACGCTCCAAGGAAGGTGCACAGGCCCTGCGTCTGCCACCGCGTACACGTGACCGGACGACTCGACTTTCACAATGGACGCCATCGTGCTCACGGCGACGGTAGGCGCACATTTGGCAAGCAGTTCCGCCATAGGCATTTCGGGTGCAGCTACCGCCCGCGCGTTGATTGTCGCAATAGCAATAAATAATGCCAGCCTTGCGAAAAAATTTTCACTGGTAAAAATCATCAGAACGCCCTCACTTGTTGGATCTCTTGGACAGCAATGTGATTCGCCAATAATTGGTCGACAATTCGTTGGTCAGCTGCGGTAAGCGCAGGACCGCCGGTCATTGCCTCTAACATGGTGACAGTAGCTGGAGCTGCCGCTGGCGCTGTGCGAGCTAAGCGTTCCCGAAGAGGTGGATTCGAATGCGGTGCTGGCAGTTTTGACCAGGCAGCAAAATCGGGGACTTCGTCGTATTTGATCTTTCGCCCATAAATTGGCGGATTGTTTGCCACCAGCACCACCAGATCTTCATTCGACAGCGTCATCCATTCGCCTGCAGTCATCAGCGGCCGACCTGTTTTTTTACGGGAGACGGACACGTTGCCACCCGAAATACCCATTCGATTCGCTGATACGTTTTCTTCTTCTTCCGCAACTGTAGTCTCGCCTACCATGTCCTCCAGTCGCTGCGCCGTCCGCTCGTCCGAGGGACCATAGGCAATGCGAATATGGCATCCGGCCACAATGGTCTCGTTGTCGCCATACTTATCTTGAAGCTGTCTCAGATCTTGGCAGATCAGCATCAGCTTGATCCCGTATCCTGCGACGTAAGACAGCGCATCTTCAATAATCTCGAGCTGTCCAAGCGCAGGAAACTCGTCGATCAACATCAACAAACGGTGTTTGTACCCTCCAACAAGGCGGCCGTTCTCAGCCGCCATTGGAACCGTATTGCGGCGAATGATCATGGAGAAAAAGAGCCTTGAGAGTGGCAACAGCCGGTCTTTGTCTTCTTCAGTAGGGATGTAGTAGAGGCTGACTGGGTCATCGGACGTCATCAGGTCTCTACACAGGAAGTCGCTTGTCCGGGTATTGGCGGCAACTAGCGGGTCGTACCAGAGGCCAAGCACGCGGCGGGCGGTCGACAAGATGGAGCCCCGTTCCTCCTCCGCGATTTTCATCATCGATGCCGCTTGTGCTGCCACCAAGGGGTGAGTCTTTGTGGGTGCGTCGGCAGAGTCGACCCATCCCATCTTCAAGGTGGGGTCATGCTCTGCAGTTAGCATTCTCTGCCACATCTGCGTGTCGGTCTCGAACCGCGGATCCGACAGATACATCACCATTCCACCTATAGAGGCGTCGGGCTCGGCATACACGTGGTGTAGCGCCACGGCGGTAAGCAGCATCCACGCCGTCGATATAAAGTGGTCTTCCATCCCCTTATTCTCGGGATCCACGATCATCTGACATATGTTCATGGCATCCCCAACCTCCCGGTCGGTGCCCTTACGGATCTCATCAAGGGGATTCCACTTCCACGTGGATCCATCGTTGCTGGTGGGAGCGAACTTTCCAACACGCTGTCCCGCTCGTTTGCGCATTCCTGCCGTAAGGGCGTAGTTCTCGCCTTTCTGGTCCGCAACCACAACTGATGCGTTCCATGCGAACAACGTGGGAATGATCAACCCTCGACCTTTACCAGAACGCGTCGGCGCAAAAACTAGAACATGGGTAGGTGCGTTGTCTCGCAGGTACTGCAAAGCCAGCACTACGCTGGGATTCACGTCATAGAGCGGACGGCCCTCGCTATCCCGCATTACGACGCCACCATTCTTGCGGGTCACGTGCCTCGATCTGTAGTCGGCGTGCGCGGGATTTACCGTCTCCCCTTCTTTGTCCAACATGATCGACCCAACACAGATGCCCTTCAGCTCAGCGCCCGGATGGCCGAGTAAACCAGTCGTATCAACCTCCTCCGCAGTTGCCCAGTGGGCATCGCCGTGTAGCGACTCCATGCCCTCGGTGCGTTTAAACGCAAAGAACGTCACTAGCAGCCCCGTAACCAAACCCATTGCGGCGCCAGATAGTGCGATGACGGCCATTTGGTACACAGTGGGCTTTACGGCGACTAGGTCAGCAAATCGCCAACCCCAACTTATCCAGTCGAACGGAAGATAGACGGCCCACGCGCCCAATGAAAAAAGGGGCGCTCCTAAATGGCGCGAGTAGTTCATCTTGGCCGCGAAGAACTGCGTGGCAAACACTGAGGCGACCATCACAATGAACATCATCGCGAGAATGCCTAACATGACGTTTTGCAGCGGCGTGCGAGCCGCTTTAAACGTCTGCAAACGAGGTTTTTTATCTGCCATAGTCGCGGTGAAATTCAAGAATCAAGTGCAAACCACAAGTGTAGCCATGTGAAATACATAAGGCATAGTTTATTGTGATATTAGGAGTTTTTTTCACTAGTGAAAGAACTGGCCAGCGGGCTTTTTTTGATAAAGGGGGGGTGATTTCACTCAGGCAATTGGCACCACAATCACGCGGTGAACGCTCATCGATCTGAGTTCGTCGCTTGCACGACGCCGAGACCGAAGAGCCTAGCCCAAGAGCGGACCGTGGCCTCCTGGATAGCCGGGATGGACGTTTGGCTTGCCCACCAGACGTTTGCTGTGGCGATCACCACGTCCGGACGATTCGATATAGCTGCGCTTTGCAGGACCGGCCAGACAAGCAGTTGTTCATAGCAAATAAGGATCATTGCGCGATGTCCTGCGACATCTACAACTCCTGAGTCGGTCCAGTCCGAGACGACGTGTCGAATGGAAGACCATGGGGCCCACATCCCCAAAGGAACGGGGATACGCTGGGCAATTTGCGTGCCGTCGACTTGCCCCAGTCCGAACAGGCCATTGATTCGCTCGACACCGCCACCGCCAGAGGGGCTTTCCGCACCCACCAGCAACGCTACACCGCGCGCACGCAGCGCGCGGCTAACGTCAGTCCAATACAGCTTGTTTATCTCCCAGCTACCGCCTACTGCTTCCGGCAGCACAATAAGTGCTGCTCCGGCCCTAGCTGCCGTTTCAGCTGCTTCTTGAAGGCCTCGGATGACCTGGTAGTCATCGGCCTGCCCCAACCTAGTATTCAACCCGACCCACCCTTCGGGCGCTGAAGGCGCTGGGCGGAACGCCGCAAGGATCATCGCGCCGCCGGCCAGCAGTCCGCACGCGGCGAGAAATCTAGTTTCCAAGCGGGACAAATTTTTCTGTCGGCCTTGCGTGCGTTGCGCCAACAACTGGCCCAGGCGTGATGCCGAGGCAGCGACTGCTAGGCCGATCGCCCCACCCCACCACCCCAGGCCAGGCAGCCATACCCCGATGCCACTTGCAGGGTTGGTCCAACCGATAAAGCCTACTGGTGGCGCGCTCACAACCAGGATCGCAAAGAGCGCTCGCACCATGATCCAACGGAGGCCCCAACAAAGGCTCCATGCGCCGGCGAGTACGAGAGCGGGTACAGTCCAGACAACCAAGCCCCACTGCCAAGAGAGGGAGTCTGGAGAAGATCCGTTCGCGAAAAAAACGGCCCCTCCGTGTAGAAGGCCACGACTGGCCGCCAAGTAGTAGACGAGCATGACCGCAAACGCGGCGCGACGGCTTCCAGCCATGCCCCATCCTGCCACCGCGAGCATGGCTACCGGCAGTGCCCACCAGATGCCGCTGTATCCAACGAGGCCCGCTGTTAGGGCTAGCGAGAAGGCGAGGTATGTAGAACGCCGATTCATTGCCGCGGCTCCAATAGGCGACGGTGCTGCGCCGCACGTCGTGATGTGGTAAGAACCTGCACGCGGGCGCTCAACATCTGTATCTCGCTTCGGAGATGATTCACAAGCATTTCTGTATCTTCGGGTAATAGGCTGCCTCGCTCTGGCTGGTCCAGTAGCTCTATCAGATCCGCTTTGCAGGCAGCGAGGTTTAACAAGACCAACTCCACTTCGGTCTTCTTCGACGCTGAAAGCTCCCGTTGCCCAAGCTGGAATTCCGCCTCGGTCACCTGCACGAGCAGCTGGTCGAGTTCTTCGTCTGCTCGCTTATTGATGGTCGGCGGCATATGCAAAGAGCAGCCCTATGAAGTGGTATGCCACCGCAAATAGGCTGCGCGCTGGTTCGACGTGAATTGGTCGAGCGGCCAAGTTTCGCTACGCGTGTAAATCATCACGCCGTAGACTTCCGCCATGAGGCTTGAATCGCGGCAGAGGACGACCCGATTGCGATCGCCTTCTGCCGAGCTTCCTTGTTTACGGATTGAGCCGCGTCCTTGAGAAGCGTTGCACCGGTTAATCGCCGCTTCAAGCGCCGCGATTCTCACCACCTGTTGGTCTTCGGACATGAGGCGCTCCTTTGGCGTGTCTAACTGCGTCAAGCGCCAGTGGACGTATGTGCTCCGCCCAGCCTGTCTACAGCGTTGCGCAACATGAAGACTTCGGACAGCGCCGTTTGTACGACCATGGTCACCGCCGAGATCAACTGCTGCTGCTGATCGGTGAGCGGCTGGTGCAGCGCATTTGTGCTTCCCCAGTCGAGTTGCGTGGCGCCGGCCGACATGGACTTGGCGTTGGTGGTCTCCGAGCCGTTCGGCTGCTGCAGCGCGCGTGCTTCCCCGGCCTGCAGGCCCTCCTCCTTCGGAGCCGCGATTGCAGGCGCAACTGCTGCAACGGGGACATCGTCCGGATGCGGAGGGACTCTGCCGATCGTATCCGCCGACGTGCGAGCATCGCTCTCCACGTCGGGAGATGCGGGAATAAGCCCGACGTCGCTCGTTGGGGTGGAAGTCGGCGCCAGGGGCACCTGGCCAGCGCCACGGGCCTGCACGCTCTCTTGAGCCTGCTGAGCGTCCAACAGACCCTGTTCCTCTGCGGAGGCCTCCACAGGGCGGTGTGTGGTGGCCTGAGCGTTCGAAGCGGCCTCCATGATCCCTTCGGACTGTGCCAAACGGTTCCCGCCCAACTGACCACTTGCGAGTAGTGCCATCAATCCCGCGAACTGCTGTTGAACTTGCTGCTGGCCATGAGCCAACAGCCGCACTGCTTCTTCCAGACTTCCCGCCGCGGCATTGCCCGGCCCCTGCAGCGTCAGGAGTCGATCGCCTGGTACCGCAGGGGTTTGGGGGGGTGTTTGCTTGCTTGCCGGCGACGAGGGGCGCTCCTCCACCGCGGGCGTGCCGTGCAAGGCGGCGATGGGTACAGCTGCTTCGCTCGATCGTGCCAGGTCGTGGTCTTGCGCGGCCTGGCGGGTCACGATCTCGGCGCGGAGGTCGTCGACCAAGGCTTTGCGGTCTGCCCCGGCCCCGGCCTCCATCGTGAGATCGTAGGACGCCGGGATGTATGCAGCCATGTCCGCGATGACCTCTTCGACATCGGCGTCAGTGTGCACTTCCACCTTCACCCACCCCATGTTCTTCAGCACCGTGAAAAGGTCGCTGTAGCACTGACGGAGGGCCTGCGATGAAGCCCCAGCGTTGATCGCCAAGGCGTCAGAGTCGCAAGTGATCTGCACGCCGCTTTCCGCGTGGGAGAACACCAGCTCGTCAGTGCTCTCAACATCGGCGAAGCCGCATGTCAGGAAGCATCTCGAGATCCAACGATCTTCCTTCGCCAGTTGATTGTCAGTACGCAGTAGGACCGCGGCGTATTCGTTATAGTTTTCCACAAACTGGTGGGTCATTTCTTTCTCCACATAAACTGAGGCCTGTTAGCGGCCGATAAAATGCGACAAGAGCGCGCCAGCCAGCCCGCAGCACAGGCCGAAGGCCACTACTAGCCATGCAGGCACCTTCATCCCAGGGGAGGGCTTGGCCGAGGCATCGAGGAACATCGGGGCCAGCTTGGCGATAAGGCCCTTTGACACGATGGTTGCCTGGTCTTCGAGTGTTGTGCGGTGCGTGGCGATTGCGCTCGCGGTTGCCTCTTTGATTTTTTCGGGCAGTTCGTTGACCAGGTGCTGGTGAACACCCAATATGACGAGAATAATGACGATCGGATCGTCATCGGCTATTCCGTATTGATCTTGAATGGCATTCCAATGCTGCGCGTCTTCGGCGGTGAGCGGGCGTTGGAGGATGCGCTCGACGCTGTTGACCAGGCCGCTCTTGCTGGTGTGCAGCGCGGTGCCCTGGCCGGCGGAAGCCTGTTGATTGGCCATTGTCAAATGATTCCTTGCTTGAGGTTCGATGCGTCATTCGCTATGGCCGGGGCCAGAGCTTCCGTAACGTCACACATCCAGTCCCGCACACGCTTGCGGGAGAGTGCTCGCGGCGTAACCACCTCAGGCGACTCGCGGTCGCACCGTAGTTCTGCATATTCCCAGGGCGGCAGGCGCAGGCGCTTGACCCGATCAAGTTCGCCGGCCATGAGCCGCGGGAAATCGATGACATGCTCGAAACCTGGAGCGTATGTTTCGTTGAATGCGCGGAAGCGCAGTGCATCCCCGAAATGGAGGTTGCGAATCGGATAGAGCCGCTGGAAGCGCATGGAGAGCGTTTCGAGGTAGCGCAAGCCGTCCTCCGCTGGGCTCATAACGAAAAGAAATTTGAATAGGACGTCGACCTCCTCCGACATGCTCTCCGTGCATTGGAGGGTCGAATCGAACCACCCCATCAGCTGGTCGTCCGCTCCGTCGGGCGTATTGATGACGACGTGCTCCGATACCTTGACGTAGCTCATCACGATGCGGAAGTATTCATCTTCGGTCATGCTCGAATGTGAGTCGGGCCGCAGGCGCCGAAAGTCGAGTTGCCGTGCAGGAAGCTTGCGGTCGTAGATTCTGTGCACGTCAGGCGTGCGCCCGTCTCCGTCGATCACGGATACCTCGTGCGTGCCGAATTCCTGCATCAGGGCTTGTGCAAGGCCAATCGCAACTGCCGACTTGCCCGCACCACCCTTGTTGCCAGATACCATCCACACTGTAGGCACGGCTACGGCCTAAAGGTCCACGTAGGACCAGACTTGCTCCATCGGAACAGCGAGGTCCTTACTGAGATAGTTCTCCAGTTTCCACTGCTCGCTTTCCAGCAACTTGAATGCCGCGGCGTTTTGGACTGCCTGCGAGAACGGCATCATGCCGTCCGGATCGGCTGCGAGCTTCGTCGTTACCCGCATATGCAGGCCCGGCAGGGATACTGTAATTGCCTTCCCCTTCCGCTCAAGTTCGACGCGGAACGGTGACTCGTCCCAGATGAAGAACTGGTCAGGCGCCCCGAAAACCAGATTGCGCACGATGATGATCTTGTCGATCAAGGAACCCACGTTTTCGTATGTCGTGTGCAACAGATTCACCGAGTCTGCGAACAGGTTGATCAGCCAGAACATCACGACTTCGGGCTTTCCCTGTACCTTCGATTTGAGGTAACCGCAGAAGTCTTCGAAGTCCTTCTGCATGGCTTCGCCTATGCCGGCTGGCAACGAGATAGCGATGTGGTGATCCGGGTGCGCGCGAACGAAGTCAATTACGTCCATCCAACCGTCGTCGCGGCGCAGGTTGATCATCTGGCAGACGGTCTGTCCGGAGAAGATCCGGATGACGTCAGGGTTCCGAGTGTCTGCTTCGATTACGGCCATTTTGTGCCCGCGCTGCAGCGCGCGGTCAACGAACACGTGGAAAGCGAACGACTTGCCTACGCCACCCTTATCGCCATGGAAGAGAAACACGCGTTGTTGGAAGGGCTTGGCGGACGCAGCAAGTGCCTCCGATGCTGTCGCGCCGCCGTCCACAGAAGCAGAACCGTTTTTAGCCATTTTGCACTCCGTAAATTGAATAGTGCAATATTTATAGCATACGGTTGTACTTTGTTAAGCCTAAGAATGCCAATTCCGCTCGAGAGGAGCTGGGAGGCCGCCCGGCCAGCCGGGGCTGCGCTTGTTCAACCGCGGCGGGGGATATGTGGTGTCGCCGTCGGTCGAGGCGCTGTTTCACCGAAGGTGCGCGCCATGCCTGCGTCGAGGGCTTCGCAAACTCGCTGTAAACCGGCCACGCTGAACGGTTTCGCCATCTCGTTTGACATGACTGGTGGGAGCGAATCACCTGAAGGCGTCTTGCCGTCTCGCGCCCACGCTAAGACGCTCTGCCGTAACGCAAATTCAGCCCTGGTTCCAGCTGTAGCGTTGAACAAATCATCAAGCTCGCCCTGCGCAACGCCACCAGGCAACTGGAATTTTTCGGGCTGATCCACCTCAAATCCCGGCCGTTGGTGGGCCATTGCCTGGTCAGCGACAAATTGTAGACTGGCCCGATCGGCCAGCGGTGTTCTTCCGGTCGTATAAACCCATACGGTATCCGCTGTGAGCACTTGTTGGACAGCGCTCAAAGCGATGGAGTCGATCAATTTATTCATAGGTGCATGCTCTTATCGCTTTACCGGCCCTTGGCCGTGTTTCGCTGAAATCGATTCGTTCGCAGGTAGCGATATCTGCTGCGCGGATAGGCCTAGCGCTCTGAGCCTGGGAGCGAGTTGTTGGAGAGTGTGGGCAGCGCCTTCCCTCAACTTCAGATCATTGAAATCCGTGGGGCGACCGTCAAGGGATGCAAAGACAGGCACAACAGCGATGCCACCCAGTATCTTCGCGGCCTCTTCGCCGCACGTGCGGCCTTTATTCTCCAGGACCAGTTGAACATGGCGATCTGATCCCTTGCGGACCACATCGACACGGACTTTTTGAACGCCGGCGCCATCCCGCGTCTCGATGAATAGTCGGTACTTCCCATGGTCGGTTTCATGCCAACGGTCATCCGCGATTGCGGATCCGAGAAACACACTGCGCAGGCCTGCACCATCACCAGCCTGTACGTGCACCTCCCTACCGGTGGTGTTCACCTGCGGCAGGTCGGGCATTACCTCACGCACCTGGTCTAACGCCCGCTCGATTATGAATTGGTCGTTGTCACAGCAGACGATCTTAGGTTGCGTGGAAGGAAGTCGCTTGGACAGAGCCTTGGCCACCTCAACCAGGTTGCCAGCGTCGAAGGTGACGACCACAGGAAGACCGCGGCCCAGATCCTCATAAACACTTGCTGCGGTGGCATAGCCTTCTAAGAAGATTGCTGCTGGAGCAGCAGCCAATTCTGCCACGCTATTCACACCGATAAGGTGAAAGGCCGCCTTCTTACCGGCACCGGCGACAAAGACCTTACCGCCCTTCTCCCGACTGGATATAACTTGGGCGGTCCTTATCCTGTCGTCGACGTCTTGGCCAGGGACGACCAGGAACTGATCATTCCAGCTCTTGAACTCCGGCAGGTTCAGTAGCTCGCGCAATTGACGCTCATCGCCACAATGGAACAGTCCATGAGCGTCGACGCCCTTCCGCTTCAGATATGGATGATCCTGCCCGTGGACTGCCTTGAGCTCCTGCAGGATCGATCTTGTCTGCTTCGCAATTTCACCTTGTTGGTGCGCAAGCTCCCGATCTCGCAGCGCCGACTGCTCGCGTGCTTGGGCTTCATGAGCCGCGCGGGCCTCGGGACTGATGGATCTCCCGTCATATCTCCACGGACCGGATGTTCCTTTAAAGTTCTTGATGAATCCGTAGGGCACCACGGCGTCTACACAAAGGATATAGGACCCCTTCTTGCTGTTTCCCTTGGCATCGGATGTGGGCACATAGTGCCACTTGTTGTCGTCCACCGGTCCTCCCAGAGGCTCAACCAGGCCATGCGCACGCATCGCCTCGGCAAACGAATCAAGCACGTCGTTTCGCGAAACCGCTACACCACGGGGCATCCATTTATCGACTTTGCCAAGGTCAGTCCCTTGTGGCACATACCAGCCCCGAAATTCGGGGTGCCACTTGACACCGGCTGCCTTCGCGGCCGAGATCTCGCTGGGCGGAACCGCCAAGAAAATATGCCCTTGTCGGCCAGCGTTCGGTGCGGCAGGCGAGCCATCCAAGGTCCGGCGCGGCGCTGGAACAGCGGTCGATTGGGATGCTTCCCGGACAGGCTTTGCTCCCATTTGAACACTGGCAGTTCTCGCGAGTTTTGCAATATTTACTGCGATCGCCTGTGCATCTCGGGCGGCACGAAAGAACTCGTCCGGGTCTTCCAGGAGTTTGCTGGTGAGTGGTAGCAACGAGGCCGACTCGATGCTTGGTCGATACCAGTCACCGGCCTCGCGAACAAACAGATAGCTTGCCAGCTGGACGCGCAGACTGTGTTGCCATTCTGCCCCCTTGTGCGGCGAATCCAGCAATTGACCGGCTGCGCGTCTGGCGAGCGCGCTCGAGCTAAGCAAGTGTGCACGCTCGATGCGCCCTCCCAATGCGTTTGCGAAGGCGTTGATATCTATCGGTGCCGGCCGTGCGCCGGGCGTAAGATCCGGCATGCCGATCACCTCGGCAGCGTTGTAGAGCTTGATAACGGACGAGCGATACTGCTCGCGCTCATTGCCCACAGATCCCGCCGGCTCCCTTTGCCAGAAGATCAAGTTTGTTCCACCGCCTGGACGGACGCGCCAGCCTGCATTCTCTGCCTGTCGCGCGGTTATGAAGCGGGGGTCGTTCCAGCCGTGAACTTGCATCGCCGATAGCAACACCAGCGCATTAGAACTCTTGAAAATGCGCTCCGCTCCGGCGATTCCGTTGTATGGCATCGCGGGTGCAGGCAAGTCTGCACGGTCCGACCGTTGCCAGGGCGCACGCTGCTTTCGCATGAGGCTCACCATTTCGGTGACAAGGTCACGCCGGAACAGCCTCTCTGAATCGGGGTAGCTACTCACAGGTGACGGCCTTTAGTCGACCACGGCCAGGCTTTTCACGGCGGCGCGCGTTACTCCGCCAAGCGCAAATGCGGCGATTGGCACATGGGATACTCCGCTCAGAGCGTCCAGAGCGATCGGAGACAGCTTCGCGGTCCTTGATGTACCGTCCGGCGCCCCAAGGGTTCGAGACTTCCTGGAGAGGTGCAGCGACGGTGCGTCGAAGAATGGACAGTCGTGTCGGGTAGCAATGAAGGCCCCGGCTGCGGACACAAATACCTCAATCGAGATCATTGCTGCATCTTCCTTTTTCACTGGTGAAAAATCCGTCAGAGCCGATCAGCGTCGATGGGATTGCCGAATAGCCTGCTGTTCGGTTTGTGATTGAGATTTGCCCTTGTCCACTACTTGCCCGTTCTTGAACTGCAGATCCAGTACCTTGTTGACGGCAAAGGTCACTCCGCCCAAGACTGACTTGTCGATCGCCGTCGCGGTCTGAGCGCGACCGTTCACAGACAACAGCACATGGCTTTCCGTTTCACCCAAGACCAGACCGCTGTAGCGGCCGTTCTGCAGATCCGGCGCCACGTAGTTCCGTTGCAATGCGAACAACGCATCCATTGCGTTGTGCAATCCAAAGCCTGGTGCCGGCGCGCGGCTGGGCGTGATAGCCGATCCTTGAGCAAGCGCAACTTTCGCTGCTGGCGCGGACATGTTTTGACTTTCGACGAGCGACGTCGCTGACAGCAACGCTTGCCCCTTTGAAGCTAGCAGCGCCTTCATGTTGGCGAAGCCGCGCGACAGTGCAGAAGTCAACTGATCAACAGTGCTGGCTTGATTCGTGCTTTGGCTTTGCGCGACCTGGTTCTGGGTTGAGGGAGGCAACAAGCCCTGCTGATTGTGATGAGCCACTGTGCTGGTCATGGCCAGGAGGCTGGTCATGGCGTGCGGCAGGGAGACAGCCGTAGAGAGATTGACGCCGCTAAGCGTTTGTGTGAATTGGTCGTAGAGATCGCTTGCACGCTTCGAAAAATCATCCATGGTGTGCCCCGACGTTATTGGTAGGATGGGTAAGAAGGTTCAGCAAACTGGCTTTCCACCAAATTGCAGAACTGGTCAACGAGGTGGACCATTTTCGCGACCGGGGTCTCGCGAACATCAAGCCTGCCGGCTTGAACGTCAGTGAGGAATCCTGCGTAAAGCACCGCTTGGCGCAACTCGGGGTTGAGTTGGCCGAGCATGGTTGATGCTTGGTCTAGTCGTTGAATGACTCGGCCAACGTCAGGAAGTGCATAAGAAATTACCGCGGCATGCATCTGACACTCCTATCTTTTGGGTCGTACCCCGAGGCCGTGGTCGCGCCCGGGAACGAGCTTTCCATTTGAAAACTGCACGTTGAGCAGTTCGCCTATCTTGTAGTCGACGCCGTCGATTGCAGCCTTTTCGATCGCCGTAGCGGTATTGGCGCGGCCGTCCACGGTTACGATGATGTGGTGCGACGTGCCCGCCAGAACTCGACCGTGATAGGTCCCGCTTTGAAGATTGGGCGCGACCATGTCCTTCTTGAACTTGAGGATCTGCTCTTTGGCGTCAGAAAGGGATTTCGCCACTACATCCGGGCGGCCCTCTGCCACGCTTTGCTGAGCGGCCTGTTCTGCGAGCCGGCTGTCCAGCATCGCTTGGTCTTTCTCGGTAGGCTCGTACCCTTGCACCTCCAGCCCTTGGAGACGGCCTTCGAGCCAGGAAGCCTGTCGATAGCGGGGCGTGCCGCCCACCTCGATCGACGTCCACCCCTTGCTCTTTGCAAGCTCGATACCCGCTCGAAAGGTGTCGATGTCGCGGTTTTTCAACGTGATTTGTGCGCCACCGTCGATTAGGGCTGGCTTGGTTTGGCCAACGCGCGTGTATGCGCCCGTCCCATCACGGATGTAGAGTCCGCCGAGAAGGACGTCGGGCGGCGTCTTGACTGGCGCTTTGGACTGGCTGGTGCCTGCGCGAATCAGCCCTTCGCCCTCTTCTTCGGTCGCCCTGCCGCCAGTCGACATACGCTCAGCGCCCATCTCCTTTGCTTGGGCGCCTAAGCCAGGTGGAGGCATGTCGGTTGCCTGGCCAGCGCGCGGCTGCGCCGCCGCAGGCTTGCCCTGGCGGATAAATGATTCTTCAGCGACTTCGGCTTCGACCTGCGTAGCTGGTCGCCACCATCTCACGAAATCTTCATGGTGCTTCTGCAACCGAAGCAGCTCAAGAGCCTGGGGGCCCAATAGGTCCGCGCTGCTTAACCCACCCAGAGCCCGCAAGTCCTGGAGCGCCATGCCGGCCGGCGTCTTAGCCCTTGCATCGGCGCCTGCCGCGAGCAGCAGCTCGGCAATCCGCCCGTTCTGGATTCCGGCGTGATGGAGCACCGTGAAGCCCTCGGCGTCGCGTTCGTCCAGAATGGAGAGCGTCGCTTTGTCGCGAAGCATTTCCTCGACGCGTCCCTGGTCCCCCGCCTTCACGGCGTCGAACAGCTTTGTAGATTGATCCACACGGGGCATTATTTGTCGCTCCAATTTCTAAATAAAGATTGTCTGCTGGATCAATCTTTCCCCCAGCAGACCATTCGTTCGCTAAGCCTGGCGCCGGCCGGCCACGCGCTGGCTCTGGTTGATCGTCTGATGTCGTTCTTCCACCAGAGCCTTGCCGCTCGGTTGGTATGAGATCTTGACCATCTGCCCCACCTTCGGAATCTCCGCCAGATTGCGCAACTCATGTGCTTTCATGAATTCACGTCCGCTTGCCTGCAGGGCGTAGCGATCGTTGGCGTAGAGAATAGTGCCCTCTTGCCACTCGGGGGCCTTCGGCACCGGAAAGCTCACCTTGGCGCCGGCCAGGCGGTCCTGAGCGGCGGCCAGCACTTCCTTGCGCGCGAAGGTGTCTTCACGAATCTCGCGGCGGCCGTCGGCCACTGCGCGGCCGAAGACTTCCGGCGCGCCAGGTTGTTCAAGGGCGCCGTTGGGCACCACGAAGGACTTCAGGGCGGCATCGAAGGAGACTTTGCCTGCCCCGTTGAGGAACTTGTCCATTCGATGCAACGCCTGCGCGGGCCGGCTATTGTGGTGGTCAAACGCGACCAGCATGTCGCCGTTTTCGCGCCGCGTCACCGTGACGCCGTCGATCTTCTCGCCCATCGTTGCGATCAGTTTGTCGTAGCTCATGCCGGCGAATTCGGCATGGGTCTGCTGCTGGGTAAGTACAGACGCGCGGCCTTTGTCGTTGTACTTGATACCCATGTTGTCACCAACGAACACTTGGCGGTCCAGTGCCGATTGCTGGTGTATGACAATTGAGGTTTCGCCGTCGGAGCGGCCAGTTTGTTGTGCCGCGTAGTGGCGATTGGCCGCGACGATTTCCCCAGAGTAGATCCAGTCCTTGCGGTGGAAGTCCGAGACTTTGACTATTTCGCCGGCTGGGAATCTTCCCGCTGCGGGGCTCAGCTGAGCGATTACCGCTTCGCGGGCTTGCTCCTGGTCCGCCAGTGTCTGTCCGGCGGACTCCAGCGCCGGCAGAAGCGCGTTTCGCGCTTCCAGCGGAACCGACCAAACCTTCGCTTCGGTGAGGAACTGCGCGCCAGGCAGGCCGCGCATGGAGCGAACGATGTCTGGATGAAATGGGAGGCCCACTTCGTAGGTCATAGCGCCGCGGTTGAACTGGACAGACACGCGGTCCTTCAAGCTCACAAACACCGGCGGCAGGCTATCGGAATCGAGAGGGCTTGCGACGTCTTGCGCCTCGAAATGCTGCAGTACGGCTGCCACGATCGCGTCCTGCTTCTTGCCGTCGAGGCCGGCGGTGCCCGCGGCGATGCGAAAGTCCTCGAGGATTTGAAAATGCCCCTGCAGATCTGCGCCCTTGATGGTGAACCCAATACCCGACGGGTCGAACTCCACATCCGTTTTGCCCAGCTTCTTGGTCGCCATTTTTTCAATCTCCAATAAATATTGGTGAAACATTTCCACGGATCTACCGTGTGCGGCCATCAGGATCCGGCCGCGGGATTTAGCGGGAAATTCCCCCGCGCTTTTGGGTTAACCCTTGTATCGAGACATGGGCCGGGCGGCGCAAGTCATTCGAATATGCGATATCGAGCGATTGCCCCAGCTGCGGCACGCGATCGAGCTTGGCCAACTCGTGGACGACGACTTTGCCACGTCCAACGTCCTGCACCAAGTGCAGATCGGTGCGGACCTTTACGGAGCCAGAATATGTACGGTTGGCCTCAGCAGTACTGACGAGGACTTCGTCGCCCATCTGGTTGCGCAATTGTGAAACTGCCAATGTGTAGCTCGCGTCCAGATTTCGCTCTACTAGGTCAGTGCTGATAGAGGCGAGTTGGCCAGTCTCACGCAACTCGGCTTCTGCTTCATACAGTGCGCGAGTGGTCCGCGAGACCTGTGCGGGCAAGACACCGACCCTGGTGGCCGCATCGCCCGGCCGCACCCCATCGACCATTACAAGGCGGGCGGCCGCGAGAGACTTATCCGAAAGTCGGGGCCTTTCCTGGGCCAAGCGTTCGAACAACTCCGGAGCAATCCCCATGCCTTATTTCCTTTAGCAGCCAAGCCGGCTTTTCACTGGTGAAAATCTAACCGGACTCTACATGTCTGAAAGCGCTTGCTGCGCCTTCAACCTAACACCCTCGAACCAGTTCTCAACGTCGTCCGACGTAAATGACGCCTGTTGCATCGCGAGCGACACATCTGCGGGCTCCAGTTCAGCCTTTTCAAGGTCATCGCGCGTGTAGTGTACCTGCGCCTTGTTCTCGACGGCTCGACCATTCATTACGGCACTCATCTTGACTCCTAGCCGCCCTTTGGCGACGCCAACAGCAATCTCCGGCACAAACATGCGCATTCCTTCGCGTGCAGCCGTCGACAAAGTGTCGTTGATGATTAACACTAAGTCAACAGTAATTTAACAGTTAATTAACAGATAAAATCACATTAAATATTGCAGACTAACTTTCGGTAAAGATGACGCGCTGATATTGCGTGCGTTCATCGCTGGCATTGTCGATCTGGACCAGGCCGTTGTACTTGGGCCTCAGACGCTCAAGTTCATTCTTCGAAATCTTCAGCGACCGCGCTGCCTTCTCCCAGTAGGTGTCATCAAGGCGGAAGATGAACTTGGCGCCGATGTTGACTAGGAATGCTTCGGTGAAGTTGCTGGGGGACTGGCTTACCGCCCACAAGCAAAGGCCAAATTTTCGCGCCTCTTTGGCGATCTTGTTGGGCATGTTGTCTTCGTCATCGGAGAAAAAGATGTCGCTCTCGTCTAGACAGACGATCTCTTGCACCTGTTGCTGCTGGCCTCTTTCTACTGCCTGGTCAAAGCGATCGGCCAAGACGAAATGGACAAACATTTCGGCTTCGGCGGGTTGCAACGCGCTGATGTCGTACCGCCAGACGGACGCCTCCGGATCGAATGGCGGGGGCTCGGGTCTGAAAATTCCGACGTCGTTCAAGTTGGTCAAGCGGTCGTAAACGCTGTGCATCACTTCAGCGCTTTTGAGCTCCAAAACTTCATCCAGCTCACGGCCGGTTTGCACCTGTTGCAGATACGCCTGGAACGCTTCGATTGCCTTGTCCTGCGCGTCATTGCGACTTTTAAGTAGTCGCTCCAATTCCTCGCCAAGCGCTTCATTCTTCTGTTGCGCCAGGCACAACTTGTGGTAGCGCGTGGCGTATTTATTCACGTCTTGCAAGTGGTGCACAGCGGCGGTATTTGTCCCAAGGTAAGCCGCCTCGAGTCGTCGTCGTGCAAACACAACAGCATCGTCAAGCGTGGGATTAGCCTTTGCGAGGCTTTTCGGTGCCCATAGCAGCAACTCACCTTCATAGCGCTCGCGCGGAACCCACCAACCCTTCATGTCCACATCGAACGCAGCGCCCGCCGCCTTGGCGAGATCCTTCTGTGCAAACGGCACGTCCAGGTACACGCGATTCTCGCGCCCCTTCATGCGCGCTGCGACCTCCGCGGGATCAAGAGGGCACCAGGTGCGGGGATCCTTGGCTGAGAATCCTCTGCTCTTGTAGAGATCCTGAAGCAGGCGACGCAGCGCCGCCTGTTGCCTCGCCCCTAGTGCGTGTCTGCGCGTAATGCCCGTGATGAATTTGGCGATTTGCTTGCGAACTCCACCAAAATGAGGATGGGGATTGATCGCAAGCGGATTGATACAACCGTAGGGGGTTGATTCGCTGAACTTGACGACGCTCTCTCCTGGCGTGTCTAGATCGTTGTGCCTATCGAAGACATAGAAGCGCACACGCCCTTCGGCGCTGGCCGAAGCATGTCGTATCGCTCGGCGCAGTTGAGCTGACTTGCCTGCACCGGACTTGCCCGCGAACATGATGTGAGAGTTAACGACCCGCGCCTCGTCCCAGAAGACGCTGATTTGCTCTCTTTCACGCTCCCACTTGTCCTGAATCACTCCAACCGGAAACCGCATCTACTTCCCCGTAAAGGCCGCCTCTAGAGAGGGAAGGCAACCCGAACATTTGCAATGCTTGTGCAAGTATTTCAAGATAACACAAATATTGCCATATTGCGAACAATATGCCATATATCGGCATATATCCCCTTTCGCCTTCGCCGCAAAATGAGAATGCCCAGGTCCTAGGAGCCTGGGCATTCTCGAGCTAGCAGGCCGCTGGCCTATTTGCTGGCCAACTTGTGTCCAGCCTCGGCCAGTTTTAGCCCGAGCATCATCGGCGGCAAGCTTTCGACTTCTTCGCCTTCACCGAGTGCGCTCAGAACCTCACGCACTACCAGCTCAGGCAAGCGGAAACTGACCGACAAAGATTGAAGCGTGCCGCTGGCCTTTGCCTTCTTTTTCTGGAGCTGCACCAGAATGGCCGATAGCTGCCCGACGGAGAGCTGTGAAGTGACGATGCTGCCAGGAGCATGCGTCGCACCTGACGTCTGCCCTGCCGGCGCCGAGTCGTGTTCCTCACGGTGAGCGGTGCTGATGCCGTTACCCGGAGTGTTATCCATCGTCCTGAGCTTGCCGTCGTGCGGCTCCAAGCCTTCAGCCGAAAGGCCGTCAGGAGGGCGGTAGCCGTCCGGGATCTCCGCGGTGTCGGCATTCATCATCATTCGCTGCGCGGCGGCGGCAGGGTCAAGCACGTTCGATTGCGACGTAGCGCCGGGAGACGTGCTACCGCCGTCGCCCGGTGGCGTGACGGGCAGCCCGCGCTTCACCATGGCTTCGAAACGTCGCAGTTCTTGCGAAGTAAGCTCGCCGGAGTCGCGCGCAGCGCACATAGCGTAGATCTGGTCTTGTACCTCGTCGGGCAGCTGGGTGACCGCGTAGAGGATCCAGGCCTTCTGGATGTAGCCGGGTTTCACCCACTTCTGGTAGTTAACGTCGTCCGCGAAGGCCAGATAGCGAGTGACCCATGCAGGCTTCTTGCCGAAATGCGCAGCGAGTTCATGCTTTTTCATTTCGCCCGCGGCCACAATGTCGGCGATGTAGCGCGCCGTGTCCAGTTCGGACAGATCTGCACGGTCGACGTTTTCGGCCAGGCGATACAGCCGCAGGCTTACGCCCTTCAAGTCGTTGCGGATGTTCGCCCGGATCTCTTTCCATTCGAGCAGATGGGCGGCTCGGACACGGCGTTCCCCGACCGCGATCTTGAACCTGCCATTGTCGAGTTCGATCAGCGTCACTTCGGCTTGCTGACCGTGGATCTTCATGCTCGAGGCGAGTTCCTGCAGCTTTTCCTGCACCTCGGGCGCGATCACGCCATCGGGCGTGTAAAAGTCCTGCCGCGGCTGGCTCGAGTCGAAGTCGATGAGATGCAGCGGGACGACCCGCACGCCGGCGCCGGAAACGGCTTGCGACGCCTTCGACTTTTCCGCATTCGCTGCGATTTTTTGCAATGTGGACAACGACGTCATGCGATTACCTCTCTTGTACCTGTGTTTTCTGTGCTTTGACTTACTGAACAACGGCGCGGACAAAGCCGAGCCACTGGTCCTTGGTAGCTTTGTTCGCGCGCCGATACCGCCAGACAGGCACGGGCACGTCCTCCTGGCGGCAGTCGGCGACCGCAACGCGATCGTTGAGCACCGCGATCACTTCGTCGCCATAGCTTTGCTGAACGACCGCGCAAATGGTCTTATGCGACTTTGACGATGCCTTGAACTTATTGATGGCGATCATCGTAACGAGCCCGGGATTCTCGAACCTGACCGACTCCAAGGTCTTGTAGACGTTCTGGAGGCCGATCACTGCTTCGGTATCGGGTTCAACAGGGATGACTACCCGATCCGACCAATATAACGGTGCGACATGCCGCAAGCCGATCGCCGGCGGCGTGTCGATGATCAGTACGTCGTACGGTAGTTCGCGCAGCTTCTCTTTCATCTTGGAGGAGTAGGCAAGATCTTCGACCTTCGAATCGCTGTCGATGGCCTCCAACTGCTCGTGGCCATGCCACACGTCGATTCCATTGGCGGTTGTCCGCGAGGGCTTCGCCGTGCCGCCAGATTTCAGCAGTTCCATGGCGCCGCCCACATAGTCGTGTTGTATGTCGAACTCGTTGGTCAGCGCGCGGCTGAGACTGCCCTGCGTATCAAGATCAATCACGCCTGTGCGCAGGCCTTGTTCCTGTGTGTAGCGCGCCAGGTTGAAGGCAGTAGCAGTCTTCCCGACCCCGCCCTTGCGATTGATGAACGTGTAAATAAACATCCGTTGGCATCCTTCTTGTCGCGTAGTGTTCACCCGTCACCCATTAATGCATGGCCGACGTTGGTCTGGATCTATTTCGTTTCCGCCTTACCCGCCAGCAACTTGAGCGCCGGGTTGCGTCCCAACCAGTCGCGCATTAAATCCTGAGCCGTTACCGTACTACCACTGCCCTGCTGGAGTGTGGTTTGCGCTGCGAGCGAGCGATACGCCACGATTAGGTCACCGTTCAAGCGGAGGGTGAGTGCTTCTGTTTCACCCGGGGTCTTGCTCCTAGCCATAAAATCACCGTACAGTGTTGTGATGCTGTGATGTTAGAGCATTGCATAAAATAATGCAACGTCGATTTTCACCGGTGAAAAAAAAGCCTCGCATGTGCGAGGCTTGTGTCGGAATGGCGATTAGGCATTGGTCGGCGGGTACATGTATTTGACCCACCAAAAGATTGCGGTGTAACAGAACACCGACATGGAGACATCCAACTCTGTGCATAGGCGTTCAACCTGGTCCTTGAGCGCATTCGACACTTGGAGGTTAAAGGTGTTCCAACCAAGCACCGTTCGCGGCTTGGGGCGCCGCCAGGTAAGTGGACTGCTCGCCGCCCACGGTTGGTACATGATGAACTGCCTCAGCATTTCTTCGTTCATCACCATCAGCTTGCCATACTTGAGCATGGCAAGCCCCTTCAGATAGCGAATGATCTCCACTGGACAACGTGTTTGGATGATGACCAGGGGACTCTCGCCGAGCGATTGTTGCATATGCTTTAACGTGGAGGTGAAAGGCGGCGCTGCGGGCGGGACAATGGACTTGTAGGACGCCGCCACTTCATTATAAAAGGTCCATAGTCGTTTGCAGACAACATTAGAACACTACAACATCTTTTGTCCACCGCTAAAAGCCCGCATTGTGACAAGAAAAATGTCTTGTGCAGAAAATTTTCTGCACACTGCTGCGATCGGTGTGCGCCCCGCATTTCCGCGGCCGCGCCGCAGCGATGAGGAGCCCGGGGCTGGTCTGTGGGTGCTCGGATTCCAACGCCCTGCGCGGCTGCGCTATCTTGAGTTGGACCTATGGGGAGACGGTGCCGGCTAGCAGATTGGGCCGGTCTTGGTATGCAGCGGAAAGCGGCTGCAGCGAGATGCATAACGAACGGATTGCGCAACAATCCGTTCGTGTTCGGCTTGAACGTGACGCGCTTGTTCAATTACCTCAAGGAGCGATGAGGAATGCCTCGCGTGATGTGCCGGCACGCTCGGCCGCACTCAGCCAGCGCGGTGGCTTACCCCTTCCCGTCCAGGTGTCGCCGGTGGCCTGATCGCGATACTTCGGCGCAACCGGCGCGCGCCTGCGTGCATCGTCGGTGCGCGGCATCTTTTGCGCGCGTTTCGCCTTCGGAGCCGACTCCAGGGCCTGCCGGATATCGTCGGGTGTCAACGAATGCCCGCGCATGACCTGCACAATCCGTTGAACCTCGATCGAGCGGTGTTTCACCAGCGCACGGTCGAGCTGCGATTGCAGCTTCTTGATCTGCGAACGTAGGCGCGTGATTGTCTTGTCCATGAGCGTCGTTTCCTTAGTAGAAATGTCATTGAGCGGCTTGCGCCACCAGGTATGGCGCGCGCCGGCTACTTCCACGACCAGGGGCGTTCAAACACCACGTTCTGTTTGACCAGGATGTTGAAGCGCGTCCCTTGAGACGTGGTGATGGTCGGCTGAATGTTCAAGTACCGGTTGATCATGTTTCCCGAGACCTGGCCCAACTGTGTGCCCAGCTGCGCTGAGAGCGTCTGGTTGACTGAGGGGCCTTCGTTATCCCCGTTTGACCTGCGGGATTGGGGCTGCGAGAGTTGGGCCCCCGCAGTGATCACTGACATGAACGTGGCCGCTTTAATCACTGTCCACATGTGATTGTCGACCTCCCCAGTGAGGCCTGCGGCGCCGACCTGGTCGACTGCCGGCATCCCCAGTAGGGCCAATTCAGAACCGTCCGGGAACTTCAACAGATCCCACACCACCAGCACGCGCTGCTGCCCGAAGGCGATTTGCGAGTCATAGTGGCCAACCAATCGGGCCCCGCTGGGTATTAGGACGAAACGACCGGTCGCAGAGTCCATGACGTTCTGGCTTACATGCGCGCGGATGGTGCCAGGCAGGTCAGAGTTCATCTGGGAATCCATCATGGCCGGAATTAGCCACCCCGCTTCAATTTGATATGGTGACCGGGGTTTCTGAACGCTCGCGGGCAAGTAGGTAGCGGGAACGGCCCCAGCGTTGCCGGCCATCCCGCCTAAGAACGCCTCCTTGCGTGCTTGCTTGTTCTGATCGTCCTGCATGCCGTTGGGCATGCCCTGAGGATTGGGCTGACCTGCTCCCTGCTGCCCTCCTCCAATCGCGGGAACAACGCTGCGGCCTCCGGCCGGAGCGCCGTCAGCTTGCTGCCCCTGCTGAGACGAGCCGTCACGCAGGTCGGCATTGCGTGCCTCACGCAGCATTTGCTGGCGGTTTCTACGCTCTTGCTGGGCCTCCTGCTCTTCTGGTGAAAGCGTACCGTTTGCTCCAGCTTGGTGACCTGCGTTTGTGCTGGCGGCGGCTGCGAGCGGGTCCGACCCGGACCGTACCCCCGGGACAACTGGGCCCTCGGTGCCCTGGGAGGGGCGCGTAGACGCCAGGGCTGCCTCGACATCCGCCGATTTGGAAACGCCGTCCCCAGCATTCGCGACACTGTTGGGCACAGTGCTCTTGGGACCGTCACGTTTGGCCTTATCTGCCAATCTGGCCGCCTCTTCCTTCTCCTTCTGCAGCGCCGCAGTCTCCGCAGGATCTGGCAGTGCTGTTATGCCAAGGACAATGCACGCGACGATTGCACCGGCGGCGAGCGAGGCAAAGAGCTTCGCTCGCTTGCTCAAACCCAAGTAGCCTTTTGTCTTCCCTTTGAGATTGCCGGATATCTTCCCGCGCGTCGGTATCGACTGCGGAGCCGCGCTGAAACTGGGTTGTGCCTCGTTGGCTTCGTTGTCAGCCATGCTTACCAACTCCACCGCTTGTGCTTGTCCCAGATAATTGTGATTTTGGAAACCGACCCATCGCTCCCGCCGTACAGGAGTTGTGCCCTCTTGAACAGTCTGTCCACAAGAAAGAATTCGCCGTCACGGCCGATGCGCCGGCTGTTCACATCTTGCGGCTTGCCGTCGTCGTCGAGAAGAACGAGCGTGGGGACCTCGGTTCTATCCATCATGGGAGACATTTGGATCCAAACCCTTCGGCCGTCGTTGCCGACCCGAACCGGACGCTGGTCCTTATCCCCGCCGCGGACGGTGTAGCCCCAGTCCATTTGGTCGAGCGATACCGTAGGGAGGTCGGCCTTGCGCGAAGCCTCGTCTTGCGCCGCCTGATCTGCTTGCGCTTCGTTCTCCCAGGTCTGGACGATCTCATCGGGATAGTAGAAGCCAATTTGGTTCATGTACTCCTTGTCAGACTTGGTTGAGACAAGCTTGATGTGATACACGCGTCGATCGGTAAAGAGGATGACGTTCGTTTCGATATCCGGCAGTGTCGGTTTGAAGACTACGTGCGTCCAGAGCGCACCAGTTTTGGGATCTTTGGACTTGGCCCGGTCCATCTTCCACAGCATCGTGTCTCCTCGCGTCGAATCCATGAGGATCTCACCGGGCTGCAGGTCGACGGAGCATGCGCGCATGATGCCGCAGGTCAGCGTAGGCATGTATTGACCGAAGGGGTACAGTACGCGCCCCTCATCCGACACGATCGGTTTGATGGTGTTGGTTTGCTGCCATTGCTGCACCTGGGCCATAACGGCTTCGTCGAGCGTCTTGTAGTTGGCGCCTGGCCTAGCTTGCGCCAGGCAAGCCGTGGCAAGCAGCAGCACGCCGATTGCGTGAAGTCGAAGTGTGGTTCGTCGCATGCTTTGATCCGCCTTACATCTTCTTGGCCCAAGTCAGCTTCTGGACGTAGAAGCCGTTGGGGTTGGTCTCGAGCTGCGACATGGAATTGGAGCCGCGGATGAACTCGATTTCTAGATGGCCTCGATATTTGATCGGTTGGCCGACGCGTCCACCGTTTAGGTCGATGAACTGTTCAAGCCACTCCACTTCCCATGTCTGTGCCGAGAGCTTCAGGCGAGATATCACGGTCACTTCCGCAGAATGCGTCTCGCCAACGACAAAGGGGTCGTTTTCACCCCGCATCTGGTCGACGAACCAGCGTCGCGCTGCTGACTCGTCCGGCAGCCTGGAATAGCACCTTGCCTGCAGCTTGCGCAGGCCCATCTTGTCCCCGAGGACTGTGCGGCAGTTTTCAATGAAGTCTCCGACCTCGGTGTATTCCTGCTGTGCCAGCAGCGCGGCATCCGGGGCGGTGTCTCTCACAAGCACCGACCTGCCCAAACTGCTGGTAGCGATCGGCACTTGAATGTATTTCGGGATCTTGAGTGCGTATACCACCACCCCCAAACATGCCACGCTGAACAGGAACTGGCAGAACCACGCTCGCTGCCAATTCCTCGCACGAATGGTTTGCCGCATCATGCGATCGTCATAGGCCCTTTGGCCGTCGAGCCAGTCGCCACTGTCTCCGTGTTGAAGCGCCGCTGGGCCGGCTGCGTCGCTCGCCGCCGTGACACGAGATTCGTCAGAGGCGCGCGGCCTACCGAATCGTCCGGTCAACAAGGATTTCAGTCCCATGGATTTTCACCAGTGAAAGCAATAATTAATGCAAAAATGCAGCATGTATTCATTTTAGGCAAAGTGCAACTAATATTGCAAATTAAATTGCACTTTGCAGGCTATGGATGTCTTCACCGTTTGAAAGTCATTTCGGTCGTGGGAACCAGGGCGCGCGCGTTGACTTCATCGTCTCCTGCCTTTTGATTCTGTTGAGCAAGGTATGACCCCATGGCCTGTGCCTGAGAGGCTTGCAATTGGCGCAATTGCTGCACCTGTTGGACCAACTGCACTGAGATTGCGTTGCCGGCCTGGATCGCCTGCATTTGACCCTGAGCGGTTTGTCCCTTGGTCCGCAGGCTCTCGATTAGGCTCGCCTCGCTCTGGACCTGGTCCATTGTCCAACCGGAAGTGGATAGCAGGCTTTCGAGCGACCCCTTCGTTTGGTTGCCCCAGGCGATCAACTTGTCCAGCATATTGCCGCCCTGCGCGTATCCCTTGAAGGTGTTATTGAACCGGCTTTGGACACTAGCCAGCGAATAGCCCATAGACTGGGCGGTGTTGTAAACGTTCCTCAGGTCCTGCAGTGCGTTCATCGTCTGTGCCCAGGGCGTGTTCGGATCGCGCAGCGCGTTCTGCAACTCAATCTGAACGAGCTTTGCCTGCTGGGCAGTCTGCGATAGCAGTTCTGTGTTGTTCATGATCTGCGTAACTTCTGTCGACCCACCGGTGCCTGCAACGCTGCCGGCCAATGCGGGGGCTGCCGCCGACAGCAACGCAGCGAAAATCGTCTTCTTCATTACTCTCTCTCCTAGTCTCTGCTGTGGGTGTCGACGTGCACCTGCACGTGACCGCTATCATGTTGCATGCCTTGAACGCTGCCCATCGCCGCCCTGCCCAGCTGCGTGCCGGTACCAGGCCGTTGTCCGCGCATCGCTTCGGCCATATTGTCCAGGGCCTGTGACATGCGATCCTCGCTGGTTTGAGGAGTGGCCGGCGATGAGTCTCCAGAGGTGCTGGCCTGGCCAGCACTCCCAGGTGCGGCGCCACCACCGGCCTCGCTTGAAGCGCTGCCCCCACTTACGCCTGCATCGGATGCATCGCCGGCCTGGTCGGAGGCACCCACGGGGTCGCCGCCCATAGGGCCAAGTACAGACTGGGCAGCATCGGCTGAGTTCATGCCGGCTGCCCTACCCTGTCCCCCTGCCCCACTGCTGTTGTTGGCGCCATTTCCAGCGCTCGAAATGGAACCTGAGCCGCCACCCAATGCATCAGATAGATTGGCGAAGCCGCGGCCCGCCGCAGCTCCAGCCCCGCCGGCACCCTTGGACGCCGCGTCGGCAACACCGCCCGCGAGTTGGCCGGCAGAGGCGGCTGCAGTCATCGTCGTGGCGATCGTTTGCATCATTTGGAGGCCGGCAAACATTGCTTCGTTGCCACTGATGTTGCTCTGACCACTGGCCAACGCCCCGGCAATCTTGCCGGCGGAGAAGGAGGCAACTGCACCGAGCAGGCAGCCAAAGACGACGATCCAGATAGGTGCGAGGTTGGACGCTGTGACCGTCTTGAAGTTGTTGCTCCAGGGCACCAGCTGGTCGTTCATCACGCCGACGATCACACCAAGGATGATGAGACGGTAGCCGATGGATAACATCGTTTGCAGCGGCGCGATGCTGCTCTGCTTTAACGCTTCCAGGCCGCCCATAGCGAAAGCTATAGGGGCCGCGGCGAGGATCAGAAAGAACTCCAACGTTGCGATTGCGACCGCGAGGGCAATCATGAAGAACGACAGGAGGATAGCCAAGCATGCGACCGACAACATCATCGATGGGAAGAAATACTTGAAGGCGTTCAGCAAGCCATCGCTTGCGCCTGTAGCCTCGTTGTAGGCGATCACCATATTGTTCTGCAGTGCTATGCCGTTCCACATGATGTTGCCAGGCTGCAGGTCGACACCCCCGGACGCTATCCGCCCGAGGGCTAGGAAGGAACTGAAGATCGCGTTCAATAGGCTGTAGCTGTTGCCGATCAGGTACATCAAGAACCCTAGCCACAGCATCGGAAATACGAGCTTGGCTAGCAGTTGCTTGGGATCGTCCACCGAGAACGCTGTCTTGTAATTCCGCAACGCGAACTGAATGAGAAACAGCACTCCGAGAAGGCGGAGCGCATATGGCACCAACTGGTTCGCGACGTTGCTCGCGGACTGTTGCATTTGCGCTGCCATCGCTGGGAATACATCGTCCACCGCTGACGCTGTGTGCGATACCCCCAGACCTATTAGCGCGGCCGAAATGCACAAACAACGGCGCAAATTCTTTTTCATTGGCTCACCATGCATAATTTATTGCCCGATAAATCATAGTACCGGCTACTCGATCGACGACGTGTTGGAAATGCGTACCTGGTGTCCGCTACTTAAGTGCTACTACACGCTCATGAAGCACGGCGTTAGGTTTGAATTCCACCGCTCGGCGGTTGGTTCGTGGCGCTCGGGCGCCTGGGATCGGCAGGACAAAATCGCGGCCGTTCTCTGGCGGGTAGCCGTGTACGAAAAGTCTGCAGTTCGATCGTCGACCTACGTTGTCGACATTTGGAATGCCGCTCTCGAGGAACGTAGTCGAGAGCGTGCCCTTCTTAACTTATTGGGTTATCGCTTGAACTGCATTTCCTGTTTCGGAATGAACTGTTGCACGTCGTCTTTTGGCTGTGGCTTCGGGGCGGGGGGCTCGTCCTGTTGACATCCCGACAGGAAGACCGCCGTGATAAGCATCAGGCTACCGATGAATCTCATTGACCGTCTCCAGGGCCACCAGGTGCAGTTGGTACGGCAGTGGCGCCGCCGTGCTCAGGCAACGCTACTTCTGCGGCACGCGCGTCGACGGTGTCGAGCGCCGTCTCCTCAAATGCCCCCATGCTGTCGGCTTCTTCCTTCGTGAAAATGCCCATTACATCGACTCCTAATTATTGCCATTGTCTTGTCGGCAAAACATCAGCGGTATCTGGGGGATGGCCTTCAGGTACTGGCTGTTGTCCACCAAGTTCTTGTGAACCAGCGCCCATTTGAACTGGTCATCGCTATCGTAACTCGGGTTCCAAGTTCCCTCGGCTACTCGTTGGGGCCGTAGTTCGTTCAGGGCCTCTCGTCGCGTTTTGATCATGTCCATAGCGGCCGGCGTGAGAATGCCATAGCCGATGTAGATCGACCAGTTTTCGACAGGAGCGGTATTGTCGCTGGCTAACGGGAGCAGCGTCCGCACGGGCACCTCGGCAGGCAAGCCCCCGTCAAAGCGACGATAAATCGGGAACAGACCGCCGTCGTAGCGCTCCCAACCGCTGCCGGTCAAGAAGTAGGCAATTCGCTCGCCGGGATCGTGCGCACCGACGAATACCGCTCCTGGCTGCCCTTGAGTAGGAAGACGATAGTTTTCCACCAAGTATGGCGCTTCACCAATGCACTTGATTTCCGCGGCGTGGGCTGGTTGCATGAACAAGACCCCCATAGCGGTTGTGGCGATAAGCGCCACTCCCGCTCCGAGGGTGCGCCGTGCGCCCCAGCGTCGATAGGCGAGTACGACGAGCAATACGGAGATTCTCAGCGAATGCACCACCGCAACGGTCAGATTGACTGCGGTTTGAAGAAGACCGATGGTCAATTTGGGTGCGATGAAGCAACCCACCAGGAACATGTAGAACAAGGACATCTCAGCTCCAAGAATTGAGTTTTGACGTTATAGCATTATGCAATCTTTATAGAATTTTCACTAGTGAAAATTCTGACGATGGATAGTCAAGCGCTATGCAAGGACTATCCGCCTCACGCCATGCTCCTGACCTGGTCGTGACGAAAGGTGCCGGCGTCTCTCTGGTAGCGCTCCAACAGTTGGACAACTTCTTCCGCTACGTCGTATTCACGCATCCAGTGTGAAATCCAGGTATCACCGCACTCGCGCTGCAGGTCCTGGATGCGCCTTGTATTCTCGATACCTGCCACCCCCACAAGGGACAGAGCACCACGCCCCAACCCCAACTGAAACATCCGCGAGCCATAGGGGGATGTGTAGTAGTAGTCGCGCTTCTGGACACCCTTCGTCACGAGCTTGATCTGCCGCGCCGTCAAACCGAGGCGTTGGTAATAAGGTACGGAAACATCGGTATCTGCGTCACGGTCGGGCAGGAAGATCCGCGTCATGCACGCCGAGTAAATCGTGTCGCGGATCGGGGACTGGTCCAGGTCCGCAAGTTCCTGCGTGGCAAACACAACGAATGCATTCGCTTTGCGCAGAACCTTGAGCCATTTCTGCAAGATCTCCTGAAAAAGTGCGTGCTTCAACATCAGCCACGCCTCGTCCAAAACGATCATGACCGGCGATCCATCGAGCTGCCGTTCGATGACGCGGAACAGGTACATCAGCACGGGAGCGACGTGCTTGTCGTCTAGCTCCATCAGCGCTTCCATTTCAAAGACTGTGAAGCGCGTCAGGTCAACGGTGTCTCCTGTACCGTCCAGGATCCCTCCCGCCCCTACGCCGGTAGTGTAGTAGCGCAGGGCTTGCGCCATTTCAGTGTCTTGCAGCATGCCTGCGAAATGAGTAAGCGTGCGGAGGTCGCGATCTTCGCGCCCGAGGGCCGCTAGCGTCGTTCGAATCATGGTGCGCCGCGACGATGTCACTTCGACCTTGTTCAGCACGAGCATGGCTTCTATCCAAGACTCCGCCCAGGCGCGTTCCCCGATCTTATGGACTTCTCCCAAGGGGAAGAAGCCGACGTCAGTGCCCTCGCCCATGATGTTGTAATGCGTGCCTCCGCACGCCTGGTTCAATGCGTATGCGGACCAACCCTTGTCGAAGGCAAACACCTTGGCGTTCGGGTAGCGAAACCACTGAGCCATCAAGAATCCCAACATGGTGCTCTTGCCGCCGCCGGTCCTGCCAACCATCAACGTGTGGCCGACATCACCCACGTGCAGCGAGCACCGAAACGGTGTACTCCCCGAACTGACCGCGTAGAAGTGCGGGGGAACATGGAGCGCGTGCTGGTCGGGATACTGGCTTTTAATTTTGTCGCACGGATTCTGTTCGAGGCCCTGCCACGGCGCGGTGGTAGGGATGAGGTCGGCCAGGTTCAGCGTGTGAATCATTGGCCGCCGAACATTCTCCCAACCATGGCCAGGCAGGCTTCCAAGGAAGGCCTCCACGGCGTTGACGTTTTCCTCTCTTGCCACGAAGTGCTTCTGGCGTAGAGCGTCAATGACCTGCTGTGCATCGGCTTCCAGCTCGCCGAGGTCTTCGCAATACAGAACGATTACCCCGGTGTAGTACCCAAACTTCACTTCTTTGCTTCGTAGTTCGTTCTTCGCGGCTTGAGCGTCATTGCTCATCCGCAATGCTTCCTCGTTTATCCTGCCGCCCACCCTGTTGAGAGCTTGGTCGAGGAATTTACGAACCTGCTGGTTCCACTTCGCATAGTGGCGATCCATCACTGCTTCTGCGTGCTCATCGTCCACGAAGATGAACCGCGTTGACCATCTGTATGCAACTCCTAGGCGATTCAGAATTTCAAGGATAGCGGCATGTGTGCCTTCGGAAGGCAATGAATCGACCGCGATGATCTTGATGTGCTTTTTTCCCACCCGCGGCTGATCGCCACCAACGAAATCCTGATTGCCAATCAGGTAGTCGATCGCAAAAGGTGCCGTGTCGGGAGGCGGGAGTGCAATCTGCTGGCGGAGGCCGGTGGCGCACCAATGGAAGACGCCGAGCTGCGGGTCGATAACCGTGCGTTGAGCCAGATGCGGATACTCTATGGTCTGAGGAACCAACGGCTCGACGGTAACGAACTCTAGGCGCAATTCGCTGGCGATGTCGTCGATGGTTTGGATGAAGTGCTTCTTCTGCTCGGCGGGCACGCTTTCGGGCACCATGTCCTCACTGGCCTCGCGAACGAGGCTCTTTACCTTGTTCTCCAAGGGCGGCGGCGGCAGCCAGGTTAAGGTCAGCACGCGTTGACTCTCAAAGTGGCGGCCCTCCCCTTCATACATTTGACGGCGTTCTTCGTCCACAACGCGCGTAGCAGCGTCCGGAAAGTAGCCGGCCTTTGGATATCCCCGGCTCTCGAAGCGAAACGCGTTGAAGTGCAGCATCCAGCCGTGGCCGAGCCGCTTCAAACCAGCATTGACGCGCTGCGAGATTGCCTCCAGGTCGCGGCCTGAACTCGAATCTGCGTCGCGCCCCATAACCGCGAATGACGCCATCAGCTGCCCAGCCTTTCCGATGACAATCCCGCGCCGGCGGTCGATAACCGCGACGTACTGAAGTAGATCGGCGTAGCCCTCGAGCTCGTCGCGAAATTCTCGTTCAAATATCATGTCGTCAATCCAAGCGCGTTGGCCAGGCACGCGGCCTGGCCTCTGATCAGCGATAACTCTTTGCTTTGGGCACTTTCGCCGAGGCTCTGCCGCGCGCGGAATAGCTGCGGCGATAAGTAAGTGCGCGACGTGCCACCACGGTCATGAAAGGATCAGCCTTGCCCATCCTACGGGCGACCCACAACCCACCGAGACCAACGGCGGCCCCCAATGGCACACCCACAAACGGACCAAAGCCAACCGAGTCCACGAAGCCCACCATGATGCCCAGCAGAATCACGATGTAGACCAGCTCTCGTTCTCCTCCTTTGACCATGATGCGTCGCGCGAGGCTGGTGTAAATCGGCCTAAGCGGCAGCAGGTCTTCGCTTTCGCTAGCCATCAGCAGGGAATTACCGAAGGCCAGAGCCAGCGGATGATCGCAGACCCGCCGATGAGGACGGAGATGAGCATGAAGACGACGACCAGGGCTTTCATGACGCCCTTGATTTCTTCACCCCACAGGAGCGCGACGGAGGTCGCGAAGAAGACGATGACTGCGAGGGCGAATGCAGTCTTGCCCGTAAGGGCGTTGGCGAACGTGCAGAGTGGCCCTTCCCAGGGAAGAGACTGCGCTTGCGCGGCGCCCGTGTACACGCACATGATGAGGAGCGTCAGGAATCGGGACCCTCCCTGCTTCTTCGCAAGTACGATATCGCTATGCATGGTCGTAAATCCTTCAATAAATATTGAACATAAGGGAAAGCGTTTGCGCCGTTTAGACGCGGACCGCGGCGGGGGCTGATCGCCAGCGGTGGATACGGGCTCGCATGCGGGCCAGGTTTTTCAGGAAGCACACAGTGACGATCACCGCGATCAATGCCCCACCAGCAAGCGCCTGGTGAAGGTTGGTAAAGTCATTGGCATGACAAATTAAATCTTGCATGGGCACTCCATATCAGAGCGGTTTTACGATGAATTGGTTGTTGCGACTGTCATATCCATCGACAGCTAATACCTCCTTCAATACGCGCCGGCCCGGCGTAGTCGGGTCTTTTTCCAGGTACAGCACAATGTCGACCGCGCGCCCGATCAGCGAGAGCTTCGACGGAACACCTGCTTCCTGGATTAGCTCATCCAGGCGGTATAGGCCGTCCAGCGCGCCATCTGCGTGGATAGTCCCCATCCCGCCTGGGTGTCCTGTGTTCCAAGCCTTCAAAAGGTACAACGCCTCTGCGCCTCGCACTTCGCCGACCATGATTCGGTCCGGCCGAAGCCGCATGGTGGCTCGCAACAGATCCTGGATCGAGGTGTGGCGCGAAGTTCTGAGGAACTCAACAAATGGCGCCTTGCACTGCAGCTCGCGAGTGTCCTCGATGATGATGATGCGATGTTCGGGAGTGTGTGCGGCCATCGCTTGCAGAATGGCATTGACCAATGTGGTCTTGCCCGATGCGGTGCCTCCCACCACCAGGATGTTCTTGCGCTGGCGAACCGCATTAAGGATTACTTCCATTTGCGCCACGGTGATGATTCCTTGGCGCACATAGTGCTCTAGGGTAAAAATCTTCTCCGCCAGCTTGCGCATGGCGAAAATTGGGCGCTCAACAACTGGCGGCAGCAGCCCCTCGAACCGCTCTCCTCCCAGCGGAAATTCGCCTTCCAAGATTGGCTTCTCGGCGCTGACTGTTGTGTCTAGGAGCTGCGCCACAGTCCACATCATGTTGCGTGCGGCCGTTGCGTGTATACGCACGGGAACGCCACCATGGCAGAGCGTCTTCAACCCATGATTCACGGAATCCGTAAGGACAGTGCCGTTCACCGTGAGCATGACTTCGAACACCATGGGGTCGCGCAGAGCGGCAAGTACCTCACTGCCGAGATTGCGCTTGACCGATTCGAGCAATCGCTCCCGCTTCGCGCGCTCTTCTGGCGACAAGCCTTCATCAAGAGCGAGCGCGTCGGCGACGCTTGCATTGAGCGGGGCGTTCATGATTGTCGCCGCGTGGGGCCACGTTTGCCCTGCTGGGGCAAGGCCTTGGAAACGGGCTTGGCCTCCGGGATAGCGCTTTCCGTGGCAATTCCCACCGCTGTCCCCGACCTTGCCTTTTCTTCCGCCTCTCGCTGCGCCCGCTGTTCGGCCCGGCGGACGAAGGAAATTAATGTCGACCTTTTCACCTCGACGCCATTCTTGGCGAGGAAGTCTTTGATTTGGTCATAGGAGTAGCCGCGCTGCTTTAGTTCCGTGACCTCCTCCATGTGCATCCACACCTTCGACGAACGGCGTCGCCCGCGTTTCGCGGGCGTTTGCTCAATGAATTGTTCAACGGAAATGGTCATATCTGTGTCGGAAGAGGAAGATTCGCTTCTTGCAAGATTTTCACCAGTGAAAAAGGACCCGGCGAACTATTTTTACAATTATCTATGCATCCTTGCAAATGTGCAATATAGCTTGCATAATCTACGCAAAATCACCCTTTCTGCCGGTGTTCAATGCTGTTTCCTCCAACTCGCCTGAGTCCAATAGCGCTGTCAATAATTATTGCTTGTTGCCCATCGATGGCAACTGCTGGCTTTCGCGCGCTTGAGGACGGTAGTGGAAAGACCCAGGGGCCTTCTCGTGCTAGCACGATGGAGCCTCGGTACTCTCCCATCCCGAATGTGGTCTTGTCATTTCATGCGCGGAGCAACCGATTGACTGGTGACTCACAGACGGGCCTGTTTGAGTTTGTCAGGCATGGTGCAACGAATGCCAGCTACGTGATTGTGGTGAAGGGCGATCGTTCCATGGGAGCGTCGGTTGTGTCCGCCCGAGTTGCGGCGACCAGGCAGGCACTCATTGATGCCGGGGTCGACCCGAGCAGGTTTTCCTTAGGTGTGACTGCTGATTACGAGGATGACCTCCCCGCGCCCTACGTCCGCGTGTTCCTTGCGCCTGCTCAAGCCGTCCAACTGTCTACCTCGACGCGCACCGGGGCCAACACGTCGGCTGCATCCGCCCTGTCCAGCGCCGATGTTCAGGTCGAAATTGCCAGCCGACTAATCGCCATCAGCCAGTCTGGAAAGCTGGAGCCACAAACGGCTCTGATGTTGATGCAGAACTTTTTGGGACCTCAAGGCCAACGCCCCGAACAAGCAGGCGAAGCCCGTTCCGATCGTGCTCAGTCGGCGACCGTAGGCTCGCGGCCAGCGGAAGTAGCTCCGCATTGGCGGAATGCCGATGGTTTCCCTGCCGCAGCGCCGATTGCGCGGGCACAACAGCAGCAGGCGCAATCGCAATCCCAGCGCGTAAGCCAGGACGGCCAATCATTGGCGGCTGCGCTACCTATTGTGAGGGAATCTGATAGCGCGGTCGCATCTTCTCCCCGCACACCGATCGCGAGGCCCGAGGTGGCTCGGCCACAACCCACGACGGCATCGGCATTCAGACTTGCTCCGACCAGCGAAACCGATGTCACCGCGGCATTTGCGCGGGCCACAGCGCCCTCTGTGGCATCGCGAGTGGAGACGCCGCCGGCGCCACCCGCCCAAGCGATTGCGGCTGCTAGCGCGTCCGCAACATCTTTCGAGTCCATTGAGAAGTTTTTTGGAATTACCACTGCACCCAAACGCCACGAGGGATTCAGCGCAGCGCGATACGTCGCGGTGGGGCCGGCGTTCTCGTTCCCGGCCAGCGTCGATCAATCGAGCGGAAGGGGATTAGCCACGGCCCCGGAGGGAATTGCAGCGGCACCTGCAACCGCTCTGCCGATCGCCGTTGCATCCATGGCGATACCCAACGTCCCATTGGCGACCAACGAGCAAACCGGTCCACAGGTGTCGAGGGATTCCCCGCCACGCGCCGGCGATGAAGCCCCAACCGCCGCAAGAATGCCCACACTGACAGTGCACGCTAGCGTGCGTCTGGCAGGCGAGGTGGCATTGGCGGACTATCCCAGCGGCGCGGCGGAAGCAATCGCCTCGGGCACGGCCAAACGCACTGCGTCCTCCAGCCGCGCTGCGCCAGGCGCGGACGGCGCGCATGTAGGTGTTGATTCTGACGGTACCAGCGCCGCCATCAGCGACGTTGCTGAGCAGGCGGCCACCCCCGCACTGCCAACGTGGCATCTGGATGCGCAAAAGACGCTTCGCGACAACCTTGAAGCATGGGCGACCACAGCAGGCTACAGGTTGAAGTGGGACGCTTCCAACTACATCCAAGTCGTCACGCCGCGAACCTACTCCACCGAATTTCTGAGCGTCGTGAAGTCGGTTGGTCAGGCAGTCGCTTCGCTTGTGCATATCGAGGTCTATCCAGACGCAAATCCTCCGGAGATCCGCGTTTCCGACGCCACGCAATAGAACGCTCTACGCCATCTAAACAACGGACCAACCCAATGATCATTCACCGCATTTTCATCGCCGCCGCGGCCTCCTCTTTGCTTGTCGCGTGCGCCACAAACTACGACAAGGAGGCGCGCGAGTTCCATGAAGGAGCCACCAAAGGCCTGGACGACGTGAAGGAACAGCAGCGCAAGCAAGAGGAGATTGTCCGCGCGGGAGAGGTCCCTTTGGAATTCAAGCGGTTGTCTGAGGCCGAGCAAGAGGCCAAGCAACACGCTTGGCTGCGCGCCAAGAAAGTCACTTACGTGCCCAAAAATGCGGTCAGCGCCATGGAGATCCTCAAGGTGCTGCGCGCCCACGGCATCAACATTGCCACCTCATTGCCGTTGGATAACTATCTCTACAGCGGGCTGGGTGTGACCCAGCTGGATGGCGAGACCGCCCTCAAGACACTCTTACTTCCTATGGGCCTCGACTACCAGCTGGACAACCAGGCCAAGGTCGTAGAGATCATTCCCATGCGCTCGCAAACGTGGACGATCAACATCGGGAACCGTACAAGCAGCTACAGCTCGGCAACGACGGACATCGATGACGAGGATGGGTCGCCTACAGGCGCAGGCATGGGCGGAGTCGGAAATACGGGCGCGGCGAACCGGCGCAATAGTTCCGACGGCGACGGTGGCAACAAAAACATGAACACCGTCACCAGTACGGACAATTTCTGGAAAAGCCTCTCCAACGAGTTGTGCAGCCGGCTCGCCACCCTTATCCCGACGGCGGCCAACAATAACGGTGTCAGTTTGAATGCCGCGCCGCAGATCCAAGGCGGCTCGCCAATTGTCCCGGGAATCAATCCCGGAATGGCAATCGGCGGGCGCGTTGGCGCCGACGCGGGCGGCGGGGGGGCCGCCTCTTGTGGTGGCCAGAGCGCTGGGGGCAACTCGCTCTACACCGCTACGCGCATTGGCTTGCCTTCGATGAACCCGGAGACGGGCGCAATCACTATCCAGGCCCCCGGCTGGCTGATGAAGCAGATCAGCCCCTACATGGACAGCATTCAGGCCAAGTACAACACCCAGATCACCTTCGACGTGGAGGTCGTTGAGGTCACGACTAGCAAGAGGTCAACTCGCGGTCTTGATATTGCGAGCTTCGCGCGCTTCGCGAAAGGCCGCTATGGCGCCGTCGTCACCAACAACATCCTTGGTGGCGCCACGATCAGCTTCCCGGGCGGGGGGAGCCAAATTCCCAGCGTCAATGTTCCGTCGACGTCGCTGGCGGCGACGCCCACAACGCTGCTGGGCGTCTCGTCTGCCGCAGATGGGCTGCAGATCTTCAACGCTTACATGGACACGCAAGAAAATACTCGCACTATTCAGAAGCCGACGGTTTCCACGACGAGCGGCTCGCCCGCTGAGTTCGACTACCGGACCACCGGTCACTACACGATCAACAGTCAGCAAGCCGCCTACGGCACTAACACGGGAGCGGCCGCCACCGCAACGCAGAACATTCTCGTGCCCTACAGCACCGGTATGCGGTTGCGCATTAACCCGCGCTACGACTCCACATCTGGAATCGTGCGCGCCCAGGTTTCCATGTTGCTGAAAAAGGTCGTGGGATGGGACTCCTCCAACCAGGTCATCACCGCCGGCGAGAAGGTCGTACAGATCCCCCAGCGCATCCCAATCATCAACAAGCAAACGAACAATGCCGAAGTGGTCTTGCGCGATGGCGATTTGATCTTGCTGGGTGGCTTGAGCCAGGAGAACACCAACGACCTTGGCAGTGGCATTCCCGGCCTTAAAGATGTGCCGGTGCTGAGCGCTGTGTTTGGCAACGAAAACAACAGCGGATCCAAGACCTCGATGTACCTGGTCTTGCGCGTAGGCATTACAAAACGCAATTAGGTCACGACATGAATCGACGTCAACAATATCGCGCAAGCGAGCGACAGGCCTCACGCCAGGACGGCTTTACGCTGATCGAAATCCTGTCGTGCGTCGCGCTGCTGGGATGGCTGCTGTACCTACTGGCGCCCACGGTTCGAGACGGATACAGCGCTCTAGTACGCGCCGCCGATGGACGTCAAGCGCTGAGCAACCAGAACGTTGCCGCGGTGCTTCTTGACGCGGCGCGGACCCGGTCGGTGCTTGGAAAGTTGCCCGAGCCGTACAGCGGCGGGGGCTTGCGCAACGCTGTTCTGGATCCCTTGGATTCTGACCTGGTGAGCCTGTTCTCACAATCTGGGCTGCTGCCGCGTGATATCAATAGCGACGGCACTGCAGCGCAGAACGCGCGCGTCTATCAGCGGACGCCGGACATCTCGATGCAGGTTCCCTTGTACTTCCGCAGTGGGCCGCTCGTCACCCTCGCTTATCAAATTGGCGCGGTGTACAGCACCCGGTGCCCGATCTCGTCAGGTGCATGCGCTGGCGTGGCGGGGATTCCGGGCGCGAGTGCCGCCCTCACCGTCGCGAATGTGGCAACTTGGGCGCCTACGCAACCTGACTACGGCGTGCAGATCTTCAGCACGCTGCAACTCCAACGCTCCATGATGCAGACGACCGTGACAAACGTCGACCTCATGCGCGACAACTTCCAGAACTACTACCGCGAAAGCCAGCGTCTGGCGTCCGCCACGGACACGACGAATTGGTATCCCGCAGCCACCACAAGTCTTGCTGGTCAGAATCCCGCCACAAACCAAGGTTGCTACGACGGCTGGTATGACCTCTCCAGCTCTTCGGTCAACGTGCTAGCCCAAATCGGTATGGATCAGGCCCGGTACGGGAAGACCCAGTGGGGCGGGCCCCTGCAGTATTGCCGCGACTACAAGCCAACCGCCGTCGGGCCCAACAAAGTTCCTCACTACGGTGCTATCCGCCTCAACGCCAACGTGTCAGCTGGGGTCGCACCGGACTCTTCAAACCCCACCAACAACGTCGTCTTGACCTTCTAAAAGCACCGAGATAACTATGAAACAACTTCACCGCAGTAATCGTACTCTCTCCCCCTTTCCCCGCTACCTGCTCAGCGCTGTGGGCGCGCGAGCGTACCGACGCAAACAGGCCGGCTTCACTCTGCTCGAGATCCTGGTTGTTGTTGCAATCCTTGGGATCCTCGCCTGGATGTTCGCCCCGAAGTTGTTGGGTTCCACGGACAACGTCAAAAGCCTCGCGTACCAAGATATCGCGCAGGGGCTTGCCAATAATTTCCGAATCATCAATCAATCGTGCGGGACCGCCAACATGGTGGCCACGTCAGCAGTACCGACGACGCCGGGGGCCAACGGCGCGCTGCAATTGCTGGTCGACGGCAGCAACGTGAACCCGCTGTATGCAGCCTGCTACGCGAACACGAACGCGCTACCCATGCACGAGTCCATTCAGGGCTCGCCCGGCAACTATCGCCTGGGCGGCTCGACCGTGTCTTTGAGCGATGCTTTTATCAACAATCGAAACGTCATCGCCGTCCAATTCGCGCCCGTCACGGACGCGGTGGTGTTGGCGAACTATCAGCGCTTGTCGAGTACGCCTGGTGCGATGAACGCGACAGCTCTGCCTGCGGGTGCGGATACCACGGACCCGAAGATCCAGTTCTCGGCAGGTGGAAGCGGTAATCGCACCATGACCATCTTTTATTGACCGATCATGCCGCTGCTCCTCCTTGGCGTGGGATTCGCCTTCCTGACTTTTATGCTTACGGGATTCGCCACGTCGGCCGGGCAAGCCCAAGCGATCGACGGCCAAGCCCGTGCCATGGCCACACGATTCGTGGCTGGCGCAATCCAGAACCAGATCATGGATTTTGGGGTGCCGCCAGCCTCATTGGAGGAGGCCGCAGGTCGTGCCGGCTATCAAGAGCTGCGCGTGGAAGCTGGCAGGGCTTGGCAGGGGTATCAGGTCAGCCCGATCATGACGGATGGTGTCTGGCAGTTCCGCCGCGCGGTGGTGTTTTCGCAGTTGCCCCGTGATGCCACCGACTCCGCGGCGTACCTCGCAGATAACGAATGTGGCACCTTGCCTTTCTCTTCCCCCGGCCCTTGGTGTGGCAGAAAGCGCAGCCACTGGTGGCTCTACGACAGCCGCAACGATTACGCGAACGAGATCTCTCTCGAAAAGCTTGCGCAGCGGCGAATCCTGCAGAAGTTCGCACGCGCCTATTCACAGGTAATAGACAACCGGCAGGTATTCCCCAAGCCGGCGGGCTCGTCTGCCACGTTGGCCGCACTTGCCGGTTTCGGTGGCACTGCTGGCACCTGCTCGGGCTCCTACATCTGGGCCGGTGTGCCGTTGGACTGCACTGACTTGTTTTCGGTTTGGGGAACGCCACGTGTCTACAACTATTTGACTGAGGACTACGTCGCAATATTGACGACCTCGACCATAAAGGATGCCACAGGCAAAGAGGTGCCCGTGGCAAGCCAGCTCGACGCGCGAGCGCGTCTTTTTGCTCAATAGGATTCGAATAATGACTCAGCAAGACGCTGCCTCGCGCATCCAAGATGTCCATTCACCGTTAGCGGCGCTTCTTGATGGATGGGGCTACCCGGACGCTGCGACAGCGCCGCGAGACCTCGCAGACGTAGCGTCGCAGATCGTTGCCAACCCCGGGCTGCGCGCTGGCGACTACGTCGTTCAGCTGGAATTCGCGACCCAGAGACAGGTGGACGTGCTGATGGATAGCAAGCCCGCGAATGTGCTTACTCTCGAGTACCTGTCAGACAAAATCAGCAATCTACGTCCCAGTATCCAACGGATAGTTGCACTGACGGAACAACGTCCCTACTACACGACACTGCCCGAATCGCCTAGTGCCATGATGGCCGATCCTGCAGTCCGTGATGCGTGCGGGCACGAGTCGGTTCTCATTGACACGCCGAGCGGGCGCCCTTGCTTGGTCTTCACCGACAACGGGCGCCTGAAGGAATTCGAGCAGATGGCCCGCGATATGCGAGCCAACAACGCTTTATATGGGCTCCACCACGCGGGCCCGATTCTGGCTCTAGGTCAGCGTGCAGAGATATATCGACTGGCGAATCTGGACGGCGGCGAGATCGTTGCAAACGACCTCAACAGCCAGACCAATGTCTTCACTCCAGAGAAAGCGACGACCGACCTGCAGCGCATGTTCGTGCGCATGCTGGATTTCGCACATGAAAAGCAGTCCAGCAATATTGCCTTGCAGCCTCAGGCGGACGGTATTGTGATTGCGCGCTATCGGCGGGCTGCCCACATGTTCGATATCCCGGTCGTTCGGCCGTTCTCGCCTGACCAAGGCAACGAGCTTGCCCAGTTTCTGCACCGTATAAGCCAAGCCAAGTACACGGACGACCAGGCGACGGCTGAGGGGCGCCTGCTGGCGCCAGCCGATGGCAACTTGATCTATCGCTCCCAAGAGGCCGAGGTCTTCCTGAGACTGGCCTTCACTCCGATGGATTCGGCTGGCCTGGACATTGCGCCCGAGTCGATCTCAATCCGACTTATCCCTCGAAAGACAACGCGTGTGCAGCTGGACCAGATGAAGATCAAGACCAGCGTCATCAAGGCAATCGAGAGCGCGCTTCGTGAGACCAAAGGGCTCATCCTGTTGGCAGGACCGACCAACTCCGGCAAGAGCACGACGATCGCCGGCGCGCTGACGCTTGAATATGACCTGTTCGGGAAGAGCCGCAATCGTCTATCCATCGAACACCCGAAGGAGCGGAACATTCCTGATGTGCTCCAGCATGCCGTGACCGCGCGCAATGGCTATGACCTGATGACAGCGGCCATTCTGCGGCAGGATCCTGACACGGTGTATGTCGGTGAAATTCGAAGTCGGTCTTCGGCTGCTGCTGCGGTCCGGGGCAGTGGCACAGGCTCACTCATGCTCTCGACGATACACGCCGGTGATTCAATTATGGCGGTCCCAACCCTGCGGGCTTACATCAACAATCCGGTGATCGATAACGCTGAAGCAGCAGTTGTGAACGAACACGACATGATCGAGGCCCTCAACCTTGTCGCTGCTCAACGATTGATCTCTCACATCTGCCCCGCTTGCCGGAAGCCGCTAGACCGGAAGGCCTTCCGCACGCAACACGCGCAGATCGAAGACTATTGCCGCAAGCATGGGCTTGCACAACCCACCGACGCACAGTATGCCGCGCTCCAGGGCAACAGCTTCCTTGCCGATCCGGAGGGATGCAAGGAGTGTGATCACACCGGCTATGTGGGCGTGGTGCCGATCAATGAGGTCCTTTCGATGACCCGCGAAGTTAAGGATCTTCTGCATGAGATGTTCGAGCGTCGGACGTTCAGGTACAGCGAGCTGGTTAGGTTCCGTGATCGCAGTCTTTTCGACGCCGCACTGGAGCGAATTTTGCTCGGCGAGTCGCAGATATCGGATCTGTTCATTTAAGGCGTGGCGTCGATAGCTGCGTCAATTCGCAATCCATTTCACCGGGCATCGCATCGTTAATGACTAAGACGGACGAACAACTCGACAAGCCGTTCAGCTTGCTGGAAATTAACCTGGCGGCCATGGCACTCGCGGCTCTCGCGGATACCCTGAGCCTGGATCAGGCCCTATCGGAGCTAGCGAGGCTCCAGCGCAGCCGTGCGACCTTCTGGCTGACGGCAAGCACACATGTGAGGGAGGGCAAGAAGCTCTCTAGCTTTCTCTCTACTTACTGGCCGGCCATGTACGCCGCTCCAGTGGCTATCGCAGAACACGCGGGGAAGCTACCTCAGGTACTCGAGGGACTGGCCCAAACCGCCGAGTTGCAACTTGAGATTCGCAATCTGATGCGCAAGCTGTTGTATCCGATCGCGATGATAGTCGCGGGGCTGGGTGTCAACCTCTTCATGTTGTTGGCCGTAATTCCCGCCCTCACCCTCGGCGACGGGTTTCGCAAGCCGAGCTCGATGATGCAGCTTTCGAAGTCCGTGCATGACTTCCTCACCGGCAACTCGCTGGTCCTACTTGTGGGCCTTTGCTTGGCCGGTGTTGCAGCCTTCCGCTTCGCGAGGCGGCCTGACGTGACGTCGTCGATGTTGTCCAAACTTGATGACATTCCCACCCTGGCTGTCGCTGTTAGGTCACTCTACTTCGGTCTTTGGTCCAGGTACATCAGCCTGATGCAAGACTGCGGCATTCCGCTGCAGGATGCATTGCATCTGTCTGAACCGTTGCTGTTGCCGTATATGGTTCCCTCGATTGCTTCCGTGCGCGAGAACTCGCGGATGGGCTACAGGCATGCATTGGATCTGGACCGAATCGACGAAGCGGATCCGCGGCAACGGTTGCCGATACTGGTATGCAACGCCTTTCGGCTCACAGAAAGCACGGGTAATGGGAGCCGTCACTTCGAGCACGCTGCCAAACCGCTCATCAAGTTAGGTATGGATCAGATTAAGCGTTTCCTTAGCTATGGCAACAACGTTGCCAGCATCGCCGCCGCTGTGATCGCAGTGTCCCCGATGGCCCTCTACTTCACGCAAATGTCCGACCTCATTTCCAATGCGATTCGTTGATATGAAAGAAGCCCTCCTCCGCGCTTTGCCTCTGGTCCGCAGAGTTTCTCTGGTTTCGTGGCGGTCCAAGCGTGATGTGTCACCTCGGCGCGGTGCCGCGGCGGCAGATGTGCCGACAACCGGCGGCGGCCGTGATCTGCGCCCGGCGCCTCGAAACGCCGCACCGCAACGTACCGTGCGCGCTCCAGATTTCATAGGAGATCTTACGGGGCTCCAACAGCCTGGCGCCATCAAACCTGAGCGCGCGGTGATAACGGGCGAACTGGTGTTTTCTTCACTTCAAAAGTCCTCGCCAGGGCCAGGATTTACAGCGCTGGTGCCGCGCGTGGTGACACCTTGGTTCAAGCTGCGTAACCCCCGGTTGATGCACCTGTGGGTGCATAACGAACTCGTGGTGAAGGGGCGTGATGCCCGGGTCGCTTTCGCGGTCGACGGCGTTCTTCGCTATGGGAAGCGGACGAAAGGCCGCGCCATCGTGTTCAATGGATATCGGGGGACAAATTGCACTTATTTGCACTGGTACCGCTTCACGAATGGTGAGCTGGTTGATATTCAAGAACGGGTGCTGCGGGTTGACGAATCTAGGTATCAGACTGAAATCAATGCGCTCCTCAGCAACATCGCGGTGGAAGGTGACACGAAGCTCTACTGGACGGATCCCCTGCCCGCGCCGCGGTCTGAGAGGCTGATCCATATCGGCTCGGCGCCCTTCCAACGCATAGCAAGAGTGCCGCTCGCTCGACGGGAACCCGTTTGGCATCGCTTCGGCCCGTGGCTTGTGGCCGCATTGGCTTTGACGGCATACCTAGTCCCGATGGGTATCGAATGGGCCCAGTACTTGCACGCGCGCACTCGATTCGACGAGTTGGCCAGTGCAGGGCCACGGTCCGCGGAGTCTCTGGAGGTCTTGCGGGCCCGTCAGGATTGGCTGGCCTCCGAGGCACCCATGCAGGCAAGGATTGCGCCACTTGCGGGCCTTTTCAGCACTATTGCCTCTCACCCCACATGGCAGATTCAACGCCTCCAGATCAACGCGCCAACCAAAGGTAAAGCGTCGGGTAGCACCGCTGTCTACTCGGCGGCCGCTGGGCAGCAGCCGCCGGATCTGCAGGTCACCATCAGCGTCCCGCGGGAGGATGTTCGCAATCCGCTCGACCAGGCACAAGGTCCGTTGCGAGAGTTGGCGAACGCGACCGGTCTGCCGCTGCGCGTCGCAGCATCGCCGGTCGGCCTGGTAGAACAAGCGTCCGGTGGCGGAAAGGTGTTGTTGATCACTATCGAAACGTCAGCTGACCGCCCGGCGCGGCACATTAACCAATAGGGGGCATCCGATGATGCAAAGCAAGACTTGGCGATGGCTCTGCACCGGCGTCTTTTGTCTCATTACTTATTCTGGCGGCGCCGAGACGTTGGCGCTGGTTCAGTCGCGGGCGAGTGCGCAGCGCGCGGCGACTGATGCGTTGCAAGCATGGACAGACCAGTACAAGGCTCTGCAGCCCGTAGAGGCGGCTTGGGAAATCGCATATCCGATGCAGACGCCCAAGGACCTGCACGCGGTGCTGCAGCTTCTGGGAACGGAGGGGTTGGGCTTGGATGTGCCGGCGCAATTGTTCTCGACCACCGGCACCATCAATCCAGTCGAGTATGAGGGTCAGAAGCTGGGCATTTATAGCTTGTGTGTGCAGAACGGGGGAGGAAACTCAGGGCTGACTGCCACTGCGATCGATTACCCAACGCTTTTCATGGCGCTTGAATCGCTGGCGGTCCGCAAGGACTTGAGCTTTACGCAGGTCAACATTCAGAACGGCGCCGTGCCCAGTATGACGTTGGCCAACACTTGTCTTCTACTCAAGCCCAATTGAAGGCGTCACCATGAAGCGAACTGCTATATCCCCACGAAACGCAGCTGCGATGCTTGGCGTGTTGTGTTGCCTTGGCGCCTATCAGGCGGATCAACTTCTGCGTACGGCTGCCGCTACGAGCATGACCGTGTCAGGGGGAACTCCCGCCGCGCGCCCTGCCCAGCTCGACAGCTTGCAGCAGCTGTACCCCCTTCTTGCAACACCCCAGATCCAGGAGCAGGCGCAAGCTGATGGCACAGGAGACACCCCGCCGGTTCCGCAAACACTGGACCAGCTGTTTGGCCGAGCTGCGCGCGCCGCCAAAGCCGACGGGAAGCCCAAGGCGCAAGAGCCGGTCGACTATTTTGCAGCGCTGAACCAGTCGAAGGCCAAAAACGTGCGGCTTGACGGCCTGGCACCAGGTGTCGGCGCAGTGATAAATGGGATCTTCATCGCCGTCGGAGATCCAATCCCGAGCTTAGAGTATCCCGCAGATGCGGAGCAGAAAAAAATGGTGGTGCCGCGCTTGACGACTGTCGCACCGGCCGGCATCACGATCCGAGAGCCGAATGGTAGCCGCAGCATCGTGGTCACTATTGCGCAGTAGTCTCAGCATGACGTCTTGAGCAGTTTGCAGTGGGCCCGCACATCGCGGGCCCTTCTTTTTGTCCCCTCCGTCCTGCAGTGCAAATGCTCGCGAGGCCGGCATCGTGGACACGCGCCTCTCTGCGCGCTTGCAGCGCCTTTAAGTGACAAATCACATTATTCATAGTTTATAGGTCTTGGCTTAACGCTCTGTGCTGCTAATTAGCGGATGAAGTGCGTGCGCAAGACACACAAAATGGGAGCTTTTTCACGGCATCAGCCCATTGACCAACCACAACGCGGCACTCGGAAAGGCATTACGGCGACTTAGAGAGGAGCGAAACCTTACGATCGAAACCCTTGCCTACCAGGCCGGGCTAGACCGTAACGGCATTTCGCTGATCGAGGTCGGCCGTCGTTCGCCGACTTTTAACACTATCGCTGCGCTCTTGCGGACCATGAATGTGGGCATTGTGGAACTTGCCCACCTGATTGAGGATGAGTTGAACCAGTCGGAATAGCGTGACCGCGCGAGAAAGGATTTCGCGTGCTTGAAGCACAAACTGAATTCAAGGCCGACTTCGTCGGACCGCCGGCACTTCCCCGCCCCAACTCTCGCCCTACTCTGGCGCGCGTGATCGACGTCTACCGAGTACGTGTAAGCATCCTAAAAAAGGGGTTTGCTCAGGAGGCCTTTCGTCTCCAACAACTGCAGCGTTCGGATCTCGGTGCCTTGGTGCTGAACGAGGTTACGAGCGTGGACATCGCCACCTACCGGGATGCTCGCCTGGCACAGCTCAACCCCAAGACGCTAACGCTGATTTCGCCAGCCACCGTTCGTTTAGAGCTTTCGCTTCTGTCGAACATCTTCGAGGTGGCCCGGATCGAATGGGGGTTTTGCTCGGGGACGAATCCTTGCCGCGATGTGCGCAAGCCAAAGGTCCCGCCAGGCCGCGTGCGACGGCTCACGCCTCGAGAGGACCGACAGATTCAGCGATATGCCTATTCCAGTGCAAACGCGGAGCTGTTCTCGATCATCGTGCTCGCGCTTGAGACCAGCATGCGTCAGGGGGAGATCCTCAATCTTGAGTGGCAACATGTCAACCTACGCAGCCGGATCGTGCACTTGCCGGAAACCAAGAACGGTAGCCCTCGCGATGTGCCTCTGACGACTGATGCGGTAGAGGCGTTTGCCCGTCTTGGCGTAAAGCAGTCGGGGCGTGTGTTTCACTATACGCCCGCGGGTATAAAGTCGACGTGGCGCTACATGCTACGCCGGTTGGGGATTGAGGATCTGCATTTCCACGATCTACGACATGAGGCAATATCCAGGTTGTTTGAGCGCGGCACGCTCGACATGCTGGAAATCGCCGCAATTTCTGGCCACAAGTCATTGAGCATGTTGAAGCGTTATACCCATCTGCGCGCTACCCGCTTGGTACGGAAGCTCGATGGCCAGCGCAATCGCTCCAAGCAGGCCGTCCTAAATTTGCTGCTCCCATATCCCGCTCTCGTGGAGTTCCGAGGGATCTCCGAAGTGTCGGTCTCGTTCCCCGACTTTTGCCCGCCACTATCGGTGTCCGGCCAAAGCCGGCTTCACGCGCTGCAGCTGGCGCAGAGTGCATTGCTTCGAACGCTATGCACGCTAATGCGTGATGGGGTGCGCGTTCCAGAGCCGGATCAGTATTTGCAGCACGTCGACCGGAGTTCGCTGGTAATGGTAGATCCCCTGGTGCCGGTGATGGAGGACACTGCGCTAGTGAAGGAAGTCTACTGATACTTTTTTTAGCGTAGATCGCAGCGCAAGCGCGGAACATGCGTCGATCAGGTGGAATGTTGGGTAAGCGGCACCAGCAAGGCCGAGCGCGGGGTATGCGCGGCAACCGCGCCGGCGCCAGCCGCGAGCCGTCGCACGTCGACCTGGCGGGAGGCGCCAAGCGCTGTCCAGCGCCGCTGCGGGAGATCCTGGATCTGATGTCCGTGGCGTTACGACACCGCGCCGAGCGCGGCGCATGCTGGCAGGCGCCCCAGCGTCGGCCTCGAACGAACGCATGTCGGCTTGCGCAGAAGCGCTGTTCGCACCGGCCAGCCTGACCTCGCCGCGGCCTCAGCCTTGCAGCTGATTTGGATTCTGGCCATCAGGCCAGGCGCATCCCGCGCACGTCTGCGAGACCGGGTGGTTCAGGCCCGGCAGTGTCAGGCGTAAGCTGTTCCCGTTCCGCAGTTGGCTTGCTGCGAGATCCGGGGGGAACGACTATCATCGGCTCAACCCACGACTTTCGGAAATTAAATGAGTGACACGACCATTGCACCGTGCCATAAATGCGGTGAACACGAGATTGGGCGCGGTAAGCTAGTGAGCGATTTGCATCCGGGCATCGCTTTCATCCTTTGCGAAAAGTGTAACCATCGTGGGCCGGCATTGACCCCTCCGCGCAACATGTCCCAACAACGCAGATGCAGGCTGCTTCAGGAAGTGATTGACGCCTGGAATGCCGAGCAGGCGGCCTTGGCATCGGCCGCCAAATTGGCGCCCACTGGCGTGCCAGTTTCACGAGGATCTGCAAGCTAAGGGCAATGGTTGGGCCATGATCGCTCGCACGAAGGCTGGGCCGGCAGCCGCGCGGACGCCGGCGGGTGCCATTTGTGGCTACTGGTGCTTCATCGCCTTTGCTATCAGCCTTAAATAGTTCGGTGATGCCGCCCGCGCGCCGCCTGGTCGACTACGCTGGCCCGAGACCTGGCCGACAGCGCCAGGCGGCGGTCAGCGTCGCTGGCCAAGATCCTGCGGCTGAGGTCCGCGGTGGCCACCGCGGCCAGGCCGCGCGCCGCGTGTGCCCGCGGCCGCGCCGGCGCCGGCCTCGTTCTGGTGCGCGTCGACTTGGCCGCCAGCGCCAGACGCATGCCAGCGAAGCTGGCCGATTCGCTTCGATTCAAGAGGCACGCGAGCTGCACGACCTCCTGGTGCGTGACTTCAATGACTCCGACACTGATAGCATTAGCGATGCTACTTGGCATGCATACTGCTGCGCGGTAGAACCAAACGAAGCAAATCAAGTTGGCGGTGGTCGCCCCTGTGTGCTGCTTGCCAATCCGGTGTCTGGAGAAAAGTCAGCCTTGCGGTGACTGGTAAGGATTCGCAGGCTGGCCCAGTCTCCTCCGTATTGCTCGACTTTGGGCCAAATCCTGGTGACGGGTTACGCTATTTCTGCAAAGACTATCAGGAGGTGCTTGAAGCGACGGGCATAGTGATGTTCAACATTCAAACCGCTGGAATTTCAGAGCAATCTCGTGTGTCTCAACTCGCCGCGTTAGTTGCAATCGACGGACGCGTGCTGGCGTCAAACTACGACATTGCTCAGTCGGACAATGGGGGCTTTAGCGTATCGTCCTCCGCCTCCGACACTCTCTCGGCTGGAAGCCATCAATTACGGATTTGTGCTGCCGCCCGTGCGGTCAGCGGATGGACCGCAAGCTATTCCGTGAGCGTCATTCGATAGCTGCAGCAGGCGCGGCACCACCTTGCCAATCCGGTGTCTGGCTAAGCAGCCTGCCGTTCAAAGGACGCTACTTCTGCCAGGAAGTAGCCACGGGGAGCGCTGACGGCAGCAATCATGGCCTCGGCCCCTTGTTTCTCACTGCCAATCGAAACGGCTACTCCAACTCAGGCCTCTACCTCTACGTGGACGGGAGCCTGATTAGCCGTTCGGCGAATTCCGGTAACGACAGCCCCGGAGGCACAATCGACTCTGCCTCTATCGTCGTGCCGGTTGGTTCGCACTGGTCCGTCCGCTCAAATTCGAAGCCGGAGTATGACAATCGCTTCACTGTATGCCTTCTGACGTAGGGCAGTTCCGATTGATGCTGGCAGCGATAGAACCGCGCCTTGCCAATCCGGTATTTGGACTAGATATGTGCGCGCATCGGGCGACACGATGACCGGACGTCTTCAGATACAGCAGAACGATTGGTCTCTTGTTGCCCTGAATGCCAGCGGAGCCGGCAACGCAGTTGGCCAATCAAGCGCCGGCAGCATCAACATCAACGACGCCTATATCCGATCCGTAGGACTCTGGCTTTCGCAGATTAACTTCAATGGGTACCAGGGACCGCAAGGACCACAGGGGCCGCAAGGACCGCAAGGACCGCAAGGACCAGGCTACCCAAACGTGGGCCCCCACGGGCCCGTGGTATCTGTTCAGCGCGTCCGTTGCGGCACTATTCAACTGGTCTACGCGGACGGCACTACAGAATACATTGACATCGCCGCATGTTCCGATTGAAGAATGAGGCTGCTGTCAGTCAAAACAAGTAGCTTGGCATGAGACCCCCGTCCCTGCTGAAACAGATGGGTCGCCCTGAGCCCTGAGGAAATAGGTGAGGCCCGACTGAAACACATAGCAGCCCCCCGCCTGTTCTTTCCACGCGTACCAGGAATAGTTCAGGGCACAATATTTGCGATTGCCCATGCTTACAGTAGTCCCGGTTCCCGACGAATCGGCGGAATACCAAGTTTTGACGGGCGTGGGGGCTTGTGGGCGCCAAATACCGGATTGGCAAGGCGATGAGACGCTCCACGCCGTCAGGCAGGTCCTTTCAGGGTCGTTCGCAAACGAATGTCACGTATGAGGATGGATCCGGTTGTCGATCCCACCCATACCCATTGAACCGTGCGTGATAGCCCTCCGGGCAGCTACACGCACCTGTGCTTGGATTAGGCGTGCAGTGCTGCGCGGAAGGATCTGACTGAGCCGCGACGAGGACGTACCCCCCTCCATATGCCACCACGCTGTTGGCACGCCAACGACTGGATTGGCAAGAAAGTAGCAGTCCCGTCGTTGTCACTGCGACTAGGCCATTCGGGGTGCACGATGTGCCTTCCGTCGCAACGTTCTTGATCAGCACATTTCCCGCGGAAATCGTGCCGGAATAGTCGCTAGACTGCTCGATCCACTTGGACCCATCCCACATGTAAGGTTTGGCGGTGGACATGACCATTCGTACATCGCCAGTTGCATTGCCGGCCGGTGGAAGATTGGCGACCGCCGCCACAGGATCCTTCCAATAGCCGGTTGTCGCTTGGACCACCACCGTTGGCGGTTGCGTGGCTGCCGCGCGGTTTGCCTTAACGGCTGCCGCAGTGGGATTCACCACCATGTTCACTGGGTTGCCGTTTGCGTCGAGGAGTGTCACGTTGCCGTTGTCCTGCGCGGCATTTGCAGGCACCTGATGCCACCAGACTTCGGCGGCGCTAGCTGGCGTGTTGAGGCCAGCCAAGGCGACCATCAGAGCAAAAGCGAGGTTTTTCATTTGCATACCTAGCATGAAATATTGCAATATTCATTATATGTGTTCCAAATCATAGTGCATAAAATGTATAGATTGGTCAAAAGCTTGGGGTTGTGCATGGTGGCGCTTTCGTGGCGCGCTAGTGTCGCTGCGTCGGGTGTGGAGCTTGCCGCTGCACGCGAGCAGATGCAGGTCTACTCCCCTGCCCTGGTCGCCCTCTACGATCGAAGCCGTGACGTGCTGCCTGCGCTGCAACAGTACGTGCTACAGCAAGGATTCAACGAGGCGCATGAGCAGCTGGGTGTGCTTGTCCATGAATTGATCCACATCGAATCAGCGAGAAGGGGCGCCTTCTGGATCGACGGGCAAGGCTATGAGGGGTATCAACCGACCAGTTGGCCGCCATTGGCGGGCCGCGACTTGCCCCTATCTGATGTTGAGAAGGCGCAGCTGGGGCTGATCTATGAGAACTACCTTTTGAGAAACCCGGAGACGACACTCCGAAATGTGGTCGACGAGTTGAACGCGTACTCGCAAACGGCGGGGTTTATTTGTCGGCACTTTGCCGGAGGAGCGGACAAGCAAGCGCGTCCGTTGCTTGGTCACTTGGCCCTGGCAAATGCGTTCCTTGCGGCGTACACGCCTGGTGAGAGGGGAGAGACATGCGGGGACGGCCCAACGGAGGGCGTTCTAGCTCTCATTGTGAAGAACAGCTACAAGGCATTGAGTGCATGCGGGGTCTACGCAATACCGAGCCAAGGTGCCATTCGTAGCTGCCTGGAATAACTTGTTCGTCGTCCCGCCTCCCCGGATTTTCACCGGTGAAAATTGACACCATGCCGCAAGCACAATCCCCTCTCATCATCGTCGACTCGGTTGCAATTGCCGACCGAGTGCGTCAAGTCCTGGGCGCCGATTTCGAAGTGTGCGCGACTGGTGGTCAGATATGTGACCTGCCTGCTGACGAGATGGGAATTGATTCAGATACTGCAACCCCTCGCTTTCGTCTTACCGAGAGCGGTCGCAGTGCCCTGAGGCGAATTCGGCCGCTGATGCCGGAAAGCAAGACTGTGTACCTTGCTACAGAATCATCTAGCGCTGGTGAATGCCTTGCAATGCATCTTGTTTCCCGCCTGCGCCTGAAGCACTTCCGACGGATCCATTTGGTCAGCCTCGAGCCAACCACATTGCGAGCGATTCTGGGCGTCAGCATGCCGTTGAATTATTGCCTGGCCCAATCCTACCAAGCGCGTCGAGCGATAGACCGGCTTATCGGGTTCACAGTGAGTCGGCCTCTCGCGGCCAAGCTCGGACGGAAGGGTATATCCACCGGACGCCTGCAGGCGGCGATACTCGCGCTGCTACTCGCACGAGAGCGGGCTCGCACCGGTCGACATTCTGGCCAGGCTACTGTCGAATTGCAGTTTCCAGGTTTTGTCGCCAGCTGCCGAATTGTTGATCGAATCGAGGATCCACCGCGCGAGATCGAAAGGTTGAGAAGCGGCTCTCTTGAAGTGGTGCGAAGCTCCTCGCGCTTGATTGCGCGAATGCCTCCTCCTCCACTCACGATCTCATCAGTGTTGGTGCTCGCGTGCCGATTCTGGGGCTACAGACCCGAGGAGGTCTTAGCAGGCCTGGATGCGTTGTTTCTCGCCGGCGAGATCACTCAGCCATCAACCTACATCTGTTCTTTTGACGAAGACGCGCTTGCGTCGATCAAAGCGGTGGCGAGCCGGCTCGACTTGCCCCTACCGGACTCGGGTCACAGTTTCCCTGCGCCTCAGGTCGTGGAGGCCGGTATTGAAGGATTACGTCCGACAAGTATCGACATGGAGGGCGCTGGCAAGACCGAGGTGGAGCAACGACTGTATTCCTTGATCTGGGCGCGCGCGGTCCTGTCCCAATTGGCCCCGGCCGCCTATTCGATGCAAGAGCTGAGCTTGGTTGACGCCAGCGGGCGCCGGTACTTGGCCACGGCACATCAATTAGTGAGTCCAGGGTTTCTAGCGTCAGCCGACATACTGGGTGTGGGTGAGGTCGACGACTCCCCGGCGCATTTCGGGGAAAGCCCAACTCTTCCTGTCCATCCAAAAGGGGCGTACCTTACCCCGACCGGAGTTAGTTACGTTGCGTCGGATAGTGGCCTTCCACCAGGGCTGTATACGGCGGCCGATTTGGCCGCTGAGCTGGAAGAACTTGAGGTTGGTCGTGCGGACGCCGCATACAACGTCATGCAGTTGATGAGCGCACGCGGCTACATTGAGGATGTTCGAGGCACGGTCATGCCGACCGACCAGGGCCGCGCAATCTACGGCCAGTTGCGTGGCCCATTCTCGTTTGCAACTATCCCCTACTTGCGGAAGATCGAGGCGGCCCTGCAAGGCATCGCGCAAGGGCGCCGGCAACTTGTCGATGTCATCGAGGATTTTCGCTCCACCCTTCATAGAGAGCTTGAAGGGTTTGAGACCGGCAGCGCCACGCCGTTGGGAGAAACACAAGAACAGCGCCCTTGCCCGAAATGCGGCCGTCGCATGGATCTGGCCAATGGGCCCCACGGCTCCTTTTGGGCGTGCAGCGGCTTCACTTCTCTGCCACCGTGTGAATACACGTCATCGCGCTAGCTGGATCTCGTGTTGTTTAAGGTGGCCACAATCCGCTCTAGCTTGCTCACAGTGCCTTGGAGCAGCTTGCGATCTGCATCCATCTGGTCTTGCCGCCGCTTGAGATCGGCCATCTCGTGCTGCAGCGCTGCGACTTGGGCGGCGACGTCTTGTTGGACACCCTCTCCACCCGCTGACGGGGATTTTGCTTTGTAGGCGCGGACCTCCTCATGAACCGTGGTCGCAGAGGGGCGCCGTTGCGGTGCAAACTGCCTGAGTAGCTGAAGGTATGTGCTTGCGCCATACACCGAGCCGGTGACCTGGTGAACGAGTTTAATGAACTGCTGCAGGTATTCACGGTTATTCCCTGGAGTCGGTGCATCAATTTGCGCCAGGCCGGCCGTGATCCGTTGTTCAAGGTCTTGAGGAAGGGGAAGTATTGAAGGTCTTGCCATGCTCGGCCTGGATGAAGTCTGTGATTTGCAAGTGTGACTGGCCCATTGCCAGGCCCGGCTCGTTCAGCGGCATCGCGACGCCGGAGCTGGGCAACAAGAGTCGCAGCGCTCAATTTGCTGGAGTTTGAACTTGCCTGAACAAGGCGCGCGCCGCCTGCACGAACTCGAGGGGGGTCTCATGATATGGGTTAGGCCAGGTGCGCCACCACTCGATAACGCGAGTAGCCTCCTCGTCCGTTGCTGCCTCCACCACCATCTGCATTTCGGCGACGATCGGCCCTCGACGAGGGTCGTCCTGGTTTAGTGGATCGTCGGGGCACAGAGTTTCGTAGATTTCGACGAGCCTCGCTGGAAGCTTGCGCCGGCGCCGGCCTTGCGCGAGCTTAACCGCGTGTTGGCTAGAAAAGGAACGCAGGCACCATTTCTCACACAGTTCGTAAGCCGGATCTTCAGGTTTGCCGCCAACGCTCCAGCTACCATCCGGGAATCGGACTACAGTCCACAATTGTTCTTTCATGTCGATTGCCTCATGAACTTGCAAGGTGGTGACGTTAACACCAGTTTGTTTTAGAGCGCCGGAGTGGCACCTGCAGCCGGATGCCCGGTTGGCTATGAGTCAGTAACCGCGGCGATCGCGGCCTCGCCAGCGACCGCGATCAAGCCGTATGCGGTGGCGAAATCATTCAGGCTGTTGTGATTCTCATTGCTACCGTCAGCATGATCTTCGATGCGAACGTCGCTGCACAGATGCCGGCGGCGAACATGCACCCAGTCACCCAGTACGAACTCCCCGCCGTGGTCGGGCCCAAGGGCATCCAGTGCGAGCAAAGCGCGGTGCACGGCCTGGGCCTGAGCCTCCGTGAGGATTCGCTTGGCCCGGACTTCGGCCTGGCGCCGGGCGCGGAAGACGCCGGCAGCGGCGATTACGTCAACCCGCGCAGGCTCAGTGCCGGGCCTATCCTCGATGATGCCATCGGCGATCTGACCATCATCGAGATCACGCAGAAGCTCGTCGGCGCTCAGGTTGAAGTTGGCGCTGATCGCTTCATCGACAATGGCCTGGATGTTCATGGCCTGCGCTTCGTCGGCGGCGATAAACGCGGCTTGCTCGCGTTCCAGGTCGGCCACGTCGGAAAGAACCAGTTGCACGGCGTCCCGGTCGGTGGGGTCGGTCGCGGCCGCCACAGTATCGCGCCACTGCGGGCGCTTCGTGCGCAGGATGCGCAGCACGGCGGCGCGGTATTCGTCCGATTCCATGTCGGACGGGTCGCGAGCTTCGTCCAGCCATTCCGGCCACATTTCGGCGCAGGTCTCCACGATTCGGCCCTGGGCGTTCCGCGCCCAGACCATCCAATCGTCAATCGCAATGACGGCCGGTGCCGGGCTGGTGACGCATTCCGGGGAACGGGTTGCGGTCGACACCGTAGCTGCAGCTTTGTCCTTCATGTCATACCCCCTTGGAGAGCGAAGTGAACAGGCCGGCGCCGTGGTTGCGACCGCCACACTTGCATTCGCACGTACCGTTGTGCTTCCCGTTGGTGCACTTGGCGTTGCATTCATGGCGGGATGGGAACGCCTTGTACTCGATCTTGCGAGTGACCGGAAGCGGCTCGCCCGTACCAGAAATGGGATATGCGACAAGCATCATGAACCCGTCGTAGCGCAGGCCTTTCACGCCCGGGAATCTCGCAGCAAATTCGGCGTTGGGTAGTCCGTGTACTCCTCTGCCCCGCAGTTCGACGGTCTGGCCGTCGATGTCGCTGAAATATTTGATGTTCGCCATACAGGGCTCTCCCGCCATGCACGCCCGGGATTGGGGCGCTTGTTATCGTTATTTTAATCGTCATTTAAATAACTCGCAACCGCTAAACATTGCCCGACGTCAATCCGGACACATCGAGGCAACCCACCCTCCCAAGCCCCTTGGCGAGCGCGGCCCTGCCACCAGCCGGCTTCGCTCCTGGTCTACCTGCTCGACAGCATGTTCCGCGCATCCTGCCAGAGGTCTGGATGTATTTGCGCGTAGCCAGGCGCGAGGAGTGAGCCATAAAACAACAATTATTTGACCGTTATAAAAATAACGATTAAAGTAACGTTCATGCGCTGTTGAATCAACCGCAGAAGGCCTCAAGAACTGAGGCCAATCAACCCTTACGGAGATGGACAATGACCCAGACCAGCGACCCTAAAGAATGGGAAGAGGAAGTTACTCAGCTTATCGAGCAGTTCGGCGTCGAGCGGCCGGCAGCGCAAGCCGTGGTTCGCGCCAACGAGATGGCTCTCAACGCTTTGTGGCGCGATTCCGCGGCGCCGGCGACCGCAGCCGTCACCGTGTACCTCAAGCCTGCCGAGGCGCTGGCCAGTCTCCAGCTGCAGGCGAAATCGCGTGAGTTCGCGCTTGCCGACGATGCCGCCTACTTTGGGCAGCGGTATTTGGCTGACATCAGCGACGGCATTTGTCTACGTCAGCTCGTAGAGCGCGCGGTAATCCGCCGCGCCGTTCTGGATCTCCTCGCGATGCGGTGCGAAGACGGCCCAGCATATGCAATCAGCGTTTTCGACGGGGAAGAAACGGTTGTGGCGGACTCTCGGGACCCCGCCACCATCATGGCCGCGATCATGTCGACCGACGTCGATGCTTTGGTAGTTCGCCGCTTGCGCGAAGGCTTCAAGCCAGCCTACGCCGGTGAGATGGCCCTGGTCTATGGCAATGACGGATGGGACGTGATTGCCGATTACAGCACCGTTCTCGACGTCGACCTGGCCACCGCAAACGCACTGGCCGAGGCCTTCGGCGACCTTCTTGCTTAGGGCTACGCCCCGAAATCTTGGATCGAGTACAGGAATGACCATGAAGCAAAAGCAATGGGCCGTCCACGTTGAAGGCCTTGGCTACATCGGCAAAGTCACGGAATCGAATGAGGAGCTGGCTCGGGCTGCGGCGCTGTCCAGTTATGGCGAAGTGGGTGATCGCCGGGGGAACGGAACGTGGGCGATTTTCGAGGACGATGAGTTCAGCGTCTCGCCCGCCTAACAGTGCCGGTGCATGCCTCGCGTGCGGGGCATGGGCAGGCACTGTTACCTGGCTATTCAACAGCCTCTCATCGGAGGCAAAGGTAGACCCTATGGAAATGACTTTCAACGCGTACATGGCCAAGCTGCGCGCGCTGCTGGTGGTGGCCACGCCTGGCGCCGTGCTCAAGATTGGGAGTGGGTTGGGGGCCACGCTGATTCAGGGCAACCCGGTGTGGTTCGATCTGGATGATCGCATCGAGGACCATTCTGACTTCGATGAAAGCGCTTGGAACGACTCCAGCGGCAGTATGGACGGCCAGACGCCGACCGAGACATGGGGCGCGCTCGCAAGCCCTGAATTCGTCGCTACACGAGGAGCAGGCCAGGCTTGCGATGGGTTGCTCCGCGTGGGCAAGTCTGCGGCCGCACAACAGCCCTTCACCGTATGTCACATCACCTCGGGTGCAATCACCGTGGATCACAGGCATGCCACGGACGCTGACTCAGCGCTCGCGCAGGCACTGGCTGATGGGCTGACCGATCCAGTGGTGTTTGCCGGCCATATCGCCGCTGTCGCATCCAACTAACGAATGACGGTCGTCGAGACCAGGAGATCATCATGCAAGCTAAACAGCAGATGGCCGCAACGTTGCCGCAGGCCGATTCTCTTCTCAGCACAGCTCAGGCCAAGGCCGTCTGCAGCGCAATAGAGGCCCTGGACAAAGTCGGCGTCAGCGCAGGCAGTTTGGTGCTGCCGGCTACGCCCCACCGCTGCCGCACTACTGTTTTTTGGAACTATGAAGGGGTCGGTGTCACCGTCGCCGGCGGCCTAAGCGAATGTCACGAGGATAGTGCCGCTTTCGCCACCGCCTATGGCGTGGACCGGGAACCGGACCAGTTGTTTGAGCTGGCTCGACGACTGGCCTATCCCACCGGCGGTGAGCGCCTCATCCTTGACGATTACAGGAACATAGCCCGGCAAATTGTCGAGCCGGATGGCGTGCGCCCGGCATGAAGCAGATGCCCAAAACTTGTCTGCACATTTTGATCCAGGGCCGGTTCACGGTCTTCGGTCCACAGGTTTGAGGATTCAAACATGCCTCTCTCATATCGCGCTAAGGCCATCATCCTCGGCAAGAATGGTTATAGGACAGTGCTAAATGCGCTGTTCCCTACTCGGCAGGAGGCGGACGACCAAGCGCTGGCCTGGATCGGTGCGCACCTCCGATGCACGACAGTGGTCGGTCCAAGCTATAAGGTCGGCCCGCAGTAAGGGCACGACGCGCCACTCTTCTCGTGGCTATCCATGCCTTCCTCGTAGGATGCGATCTGCATCCTGACGATCCACAGCTCCAACCCGCAAGAGATCTTCAATCGACTGCTTCAGCGTCATCATGCCCGCTGACCCTCCGGTTTGGATTGCGGATGGCAATTGAGCCAGGTCGCCCGTGCGTATTAGATTGCGAACTGCCGGTGTGCTGGTTAGCGTCTCGAAGGCGGCAACGCGTTCGCGGCCGTCGGCGGTCTTGACCAGTGCTTGGGCGATGAATAGGCGCAAGCTGTCAGCGAGCATGGACCTCGCTAGATCCTTCTCGCCAGGCGGAAAGGCGTCGATCAGCCGTTGCACCGCGCTTGGCGTATTGCGTGCGTGGAGGGTCGCCAAGACCAATAATCCGGTGTCGGCCGCCGTCATCGCAGCACGCAGGGACCGTGCGTCGCGCAATTCCCCAATCATGAGCACGTTGGCGTCCTCGCGCAGGGCATCCATGAGAGCATCTTCGAACGTCAAAACGTCTCGGGGAACCTCCTTCTGCGTCACCAGGGAGAGGATTGACTTATGGGGATACTCAATCGGGTCTTCTGCCGTCACGATTCGGCGCCGGAACGTTCGATTGATGTAGTCGATCGCGCCAGCGAGCGTTGACGACTTCCCCGATCCGGTAGGTCCGGACACGATGATCAGGCCGCTTTGGTCGGCCAGCGAATTCTCGATGACCGCGGGCGCCTGTATGCTGCCGAGGCTGCGGATTACCGTCGGTAGCAGCCTGCAGGCTGCTGCCCACCCCTCTGCGTGCTTAAACAGCCGCAGGCGGATCCTGGGCCCCGTAGGCAGATCAATTGCCGCATCATACCTACCGGCGCGCTCAAAGCGTGCCTTGGCCTGTTCGGACAGCAGTGTCGAGAACAAATCTGCCAGGTGCTCGTCCTTGGGCCGGGCAAAGCCTTCCTCAAATACGAGATCTCCATTCGCTCGACGGAACGCGACGTGCTGTCCCGAACTGACATGCAGGTCCGACGCACGGGCGGCTGCAGCTTCGTTAAGAAGATCGGTGAAGTACATGATTTTGCATTGTTCCTTTTTTAATGCTCAATAGCTCACATTTTTACTGGTGAAAAACTAGAGCCCGCCCCGAAACTTCGGCGTTACCCCATACTTTCCGTGGAGCAGCGTAGTCATGTTGGCCTGCTCACGGGCCAGTACACGTTTGTACCAGCCATGCTGGGCGTGAAAGCTGAAGCCGTCCGCCTTGAGCACATCCTTGTGTTGGAACAGACCTACTTTCCCAAGTACGCAGAAGTAGATCGAATCGATCTCGTTGGCCGCCGCAGCAAGCACGCGCACGTTTTTGCTTTCGAGGTGCTCGTGAAGCCAACCGGTTTCGTCCGCGAGGATTGAATCGTCACACTCGATAACCCAAGCCCGCTCAGTGCTTGAGTACGAGTAGCCACGTTCCTTCAAGCTGTCTTTGAATCGAAAAGCATTGTCGACCTTGATCACCCACCCTTCCTTGCGCACAGCTGGCTTGAAGTCAAGGCGCCCGACACTTTTCTCTAATTGAGCAATGTCTCGCAGGCCGATCGCATCGGTGACGACAGCCAGGTCGATCACACCCATGCGGTGGCCCGTCTCCAATAGCAGCTTGTAGGTTGTGTAGAACTGCTTGTCATGGCCCGTTCGGCCATAGAGGCAGCAATCGACGTGGTGAGCGAGCTCGTGCACCGCTGTCTTGACAACGTGGGCTGCGGGGCGGCTTAGGTTGAACACGCGGATCTTTCGCGTGACCAGGTGATAGTCCCCGTGTCTTGATCGCATCTCCTTGGGGACAATCTCGACAGTGAAACTGCGCAGCATCACGCTGTTGGCTTCGAATGCCATCGCGGCGATCGAGCGTAGCGCTTCGTGAATGTCGTTGCTGTTCAGTGTGAGCATTTCCCACTCCATGGTCAGTTTCTGGGCTTTCCCAAGATTTTCGGCTGCATCTCGACGAAGTCTCCACTTGTTCGGCCAGTCCGGGTTTCCTGCATCGGCTTCCAATTGCGGCGCGCCACCATTTCCGAGCCCTTCTCCGTCCTCACCTCGCCATCGGCTGTTCGGTACTGCAAGCGCATCGTGTAGAAGCGCTGCGACTTGCTCAACATGAGGCCGGGGATCCCTGGGTGCTCCAGGTCTTTATCCGTGTAAACGTCAGTTGGCAGATTTGGCTCTTCTTTGACCTTGGTTGGTTCGGCATCGGTGACGCAAGTCAACGATGCCTGACCCGCGTCAGCCGCAACTAGCGGCTGACGCGGGTTTGTGGTCTTCGGCGGGCTTGCCTGCCGAAGTGGCGGGTTGCTTTTATGGTTAGGGTTACTTCCCGGAACGGGCGCTTGGGTGGTGCCCCGCCTTGCGGGGCTTTCCGGCGGCGGTGCCGAAGGCGCTGCCGCCGGTGCCGGGGCCAACCAGGCCCCGGCCGCGCCGCGATGAGTCGGCGCCCCTTCTCCGCCCACTAGTCGCCCCAGCAAGGCCTCGGTCCGCGCGGCAGCCTGGCCTTCTACTTGGCTGCGTACTTGCGCCTGTGCTCGACTCACCTCGGCTTCGCGTGTGTCCGCCCGTGCTGCATGCGGGCGCTCACGTGCCGCACTGTCGCCCTTCTCCGCACGCTGCGCCGACTGGTAGTAGCTCTCGCATTGCTCGAGCATATCCATGAGGAACTCGTGATAGTAGGTGCGCACCGTGCCGATGGCGAGCTTGAGGCCCGCATCGTTAAGGAGCTTCGTGATTTGCTTGAATCCGAAGCCGCGTTTGCGCATGCAGAACAGCTTTGGCATGAGTACGCGAAATACGTCGCGCTGGCTGTACTCCTCGGGTAGCAGCGCGCGGGCGGCGATGTCCAAACTCGCTTCAATCGCCTGCCGGTCAATAAGCCCAATACGCCGGCGTCCTGGTGCTCCGTCCATCGTCACTTTCATTTCACTTTAGTGGTGCCATCACTGGGTTGTTCCAACATTGACGTCGGCATGTTTGCGCCGAGTAAACGGCACATGCATAGTGGAAATAGTAAATATTCATTGTATATTTAGCGCTAATTTCACCTACATCTTTCAATCAACTTCTTGGACAGGATGCCAGTTGTCCGGACAAACTAAAGTTTGTCCGGCCACCGGGGGGCAATGCTAGGTCGCTTCGCGCCCGTCGCATTGCCCCCCTACTGGGGGAAACTCAGGGCTCCGCCCCGAGACCCCGCTGCGCGAAAACCTGTCAGGACTAACCGTAGACGTGGTGCCATGGGCTTCTACAAAAAAGAAATCACGGCGAACGTCCGCTTGGACGTTCGCGTGAATCCTCAGGAGAAAGCGGAGATCAAGGAACGCGCCGAACGGGCCTGTCTTACCGTGAGCGACTATGTGCGTCGCTGTGCATTGAGCAAGCGGGTAGATATGCGATATGACGTGGATGCCATCCTGGCCATCACCTCAGCGCGCGATCGCATTTCGGAGCTGCTGAAGCTCCCGCAGAGCCAGGTCACGCCGGCTGAAGCTAAATTCGCCTTTGAAGAAGTAATGGCCGCCATCCGCCGGGTCTAATCATGATCGTCAAAGTGGTTCCCGGTCGACGGGACGGCAAAACTGATATGAAGCAGCTCGCCCAATACATCACGCAGGGGATGGGCGAGCAGGTCCGGCAAGAAGCGGGTTTCGGCCAACTGACGGAATATATGGCTGCCGACGAGAATGTCTACGGCGAACAAAAGTGTGTAGCGGTGGCGCTTCACGGATTGGGCAATCTCGAAGATGCCGCGGTTGAGCTGTACGCCGTCGCGGCCAAGAACACCCGGGTGACGGACCCCGTGCTGCACCTGGTGGCCAGCTGGCCTGAATTTGAAAGGCCGTCCAACGAGGAGATCTTCTGGGCTGGACGACAACTGCTCAAGGCTCTTAACCTGCATGAACACCAATCGATCATGGCAATCCACGGTGATACGGACAATGTCCATGTGCACATCGAAGTAAATCGGGTCCACCCGGTGACATTCCGGGCGCAGCATTTACCCTGGCTGCACAAGACGCTACACCGCGAAGCTCGCCGTATCGAAATTGCTAAGGACTGGTTTCACGACACCGGCTTGTTTGTGGTGCAGCGTTCGGCTGACGGCAAAAAGTTCGTTGTGCCGAACACTGCCCACGTCGAAACGCCTGACATTGTCCATGGGAGAGCGCCGACCCGAGAGAATGGCGCCGGGCCCGATAGTGCTCCGGGCGCTGACGATCAGGACGTAGTGCGCTATCGGATCGACGCGCCTGATGGCGGCGGCGGCCGGCAGCACATGGATGTCTGGAGCGACGAGCCCAGCCTTATCAGCGTTTGCCGCGAGGTGGTGGTTGACGAGGTGATGGCGGCTCTAGAGGTGGACCCAACTTGGGACGCAGTTCACCACGTTCTTGCTGCCCATGGTATGCAACTACGCCAGAGCGGCGCGGGTGCATGGCAGCTCCAAGCGATGAAAGCTGCAGACGGAGAAATCATTCGGCTTCCCGCTAGCAAAGCGTTGCGCAAGCTGCACCTAAGCACCTTGAGCGATCGGCTGGGCACGTTCATCCCGGCCGAAGGTCCTTTGCGCCCACCTCCTTTCGAGCTTCCAGCCGTGCCTGGCCGGCGCGCCGAAGCAGCTGATGATCGAGGTCCCCCCAAACGCGATCCGGAGAAGCGGCTCTTGAGGCGGCTCGAACGTGCGGAGGCCCGGACCGCCTTGATTGAGCGATATCGCGCTGAGAAGGCTATGGCGCTGACGGACCGGGCCAGGCTGCGGGATGAGGGTAAGCAGATCACTGCTTGGCGCACCATGCAGCACGCAGCAGTCCGCGCCGAGTTCGCCCCGCGCCGCGCTGAGATTCAAACCAATCCTCACCTCAACGATTCTGTTAAGCGGCAGCAGTACAGTTTGCTTGCAATGGAGCGGATCCAGCAGAAACTCCGAATAGATGCCACGGCGAAGGAGCGACGCGATGCGCTTACCTCAAGCCTTCCGCCCGTTCCTCAGTGGCGGCCGTGGGTGGAGAGTCTGGCAGCCGCAGGGGACGAGGCGGCAATCTCCGCCTTGCGCGGGCTGGTCTATCAGGACCGGCGAGATGCGAACAAGGCTGCGCAGGGGCTTCAAGGAGAGAGCGACGGTAAAACCCAGCAGGACATCGATGGTGAAATTCGGCAGATAATCGCAAGGCGCCAACGCGAGGACGCCATTCATCCCCCTACCCTGTTGCCCCAGTCAGAAGCCCAAGTATTGCTACGTATGATCGATGGAATGCAATGGCGCGTTACGAGCAATGGCAGCATTCGCTATTCGAAGGATCAGGGCGACCCGCTCTTTACAGACCGTGGCAACCGCGTCACCTTTGATCGTCGCCATGTGAGCGATGACGAGTTGCGCCTGACCCTAATGCATGCCCGCGAGAAGTTTGGCGCCACGGTCGTTCTTTCGGGTAGCGATAAGGTATTCACGGAACGAATGGTGAAAGCTGCGGCCCAGCTGGGCATCTACGTGAAAAACCCTGAGCATCAGGGACTGTGGCGACAGCACGCCGCGGCCTCACAATCTGCAAATCGGGATAGGAAACCGACTGGTCGCCCTGGACGACGTTAGATCCACTACCCTGCAATCAAGCTTAGAACTCCAAGGCAATCTTTGGCCAGAGGCGTCTACCAGCTTTGGCGAAGAGACGACTCTGGTCCGCACCGAATATTTGCAATTCCAATACGGCGGCGCTTGCCTGGCTCGAAAGCCAACGGAACCCGGGACGGTCGGGACCCCGCGCGCCGGTGAGTGAAATCACCCCCTCTGGGAAGATGACTACGTTTTTGCCGGCACCGAGATTGCGGGCGAGAGTGCGTAGCCCGAATGGCGCTGAACTGTCCATCGGCACTACTTCTCCAAGCCCTAGCCATGTCAATGCGGCCAGGCCAACTCGCGCCCGCTTGGACCGACGGGCGAAGTTTGTGTCGACTGCGAAGACGAGTGGCACTGGAGATGCTAGGGCTACGACAATGCCGTCCAAAAGCGAGATATGGTTGCACGTCACAATGCAACCTCCTCGGGTCAGTGCAGCGACAGTGCTAGTCCGATACTGGACTGTGACGCGCAGGGCGCGCAGGGCTAGCATTGCACCTATTCTCATTTGAACCGCCCTGCCAGCTCTGCGAACGCCGGGTCTATCGTGTAGCCCGGACGTGACTGAAACCGCTCCGCGCTAGCGCGGAGATACTCATAGATCCACTCGACGACCACCCAGCGCCGGCGCAGGTTTTCCGCAGCCATACCCAATTTCACGGTGCCACCGCAGATGTCGACCACCAGGTCGTCCTCTCGCGACAGGTAGCGGATGAAAAACTCCACCACGGCCAGAGGCATCATTGCACCGTGCACCGGAAGTCCAAGTCTCAGTGCATCCCGCCGATACTGCTGCGTGTCGGCGCACTTGTGCCCGAAGGTCAGAACGTTGCGCGGAATTCGGCCCTCGGTCTTGTTGTTATATGAGGTCTTGCGAAGTCGATACGCGCCGTCGCCATATGTCTTGTCGCGGTCGCAGTAGCCCTGCAGGGCTACTCGGTCTAGGAATTGCTGATGTCGTTGCGTATGGGGCAAGAGAACTCCCCGATTGTCGGCGCGAACTCGAGACGGGTCGTTCGTGAGCCAGTAGATCGGCTCGTAGGCGGTGTTTAAGTGGACACGTTGAATGCTTGCCCATTGCACCGGCCCTGGGGGCTTGCTAGGGTTATGCCATATGAACTCATCCATTTTGTGCAAGCCCAGCCGATCATGCAGATCCAGCAGCAACCTTTCCCGGTAGAGAGAGCGCGAAGGCAACCCAGGAATGAACGCGTCATTGGTGATGCTCAATACAATCGATCCCCCGGGGAGCAATTTCTGAACCACCGGTTCCAGTGCACGGCACACGAAGTCGCGATATTCCGATTCGTCCGACGGATTCCCATATGCCCGCGGTTTGCGCAAGAAGTACGGGACCGACGTCATGCAAAGAGCAATTGGGGTATCCAGGTCCGGGAACACGTCTTCGCACGCGCCCCAGATCGCTACACCCAGCGTTGTGCTGAATGCGACCATCTTGACCCCGCCTTGCATCCGATGCAGGTCATTCTTGAGGCCTTCCGTAAAGCGCCAAACTCCGCGGCTTGTTTGGTCCCGCGTGAGGACGCCCAAATGCTTCAACGTTTGCTGATGCCACCGCACTGCGCGCTGAAAGACGTTATGCAACTGGCCCTTGATTGTCACTGTTTCGGCCAGCTGCTCGTGCTCTACACCAGCCCGTTCCGCTACGCGTTTGTACAGCGTAGTGTTGTCGAGACAGCCGTCGGGTGCGTCGGCGTAAACCGCTGCGACGTGATCGAAGAGATCCAGATTTCGTTGGGTCATGTTGCGCTCGAATCGTCAGTGACAATTTTCACTGGTGAAAAAACTAAGGACGGTGCTATATTGCATTAAATATTGCACAAAGGCTAGCCATGTCTACAACTGAAATCAGCTCTACCGATATCTCCAAGGCGCGGTCGCTGTTGGTCGCGCTTGACGCAGCCGTACTGGAAGGCGACGCGCCTACAGCGCTTGACGCACATCTTGCTTACGATGCGTTGGTGCACAGCCTGAACGGCGATTCCGCGTTGGGCACCTATGCTGACGAACGTAGCCCTGGCCTACTCTTGCAGAAGGAGTTGAAGGCAGCGGCCGGCGAGACACCCCTGTGGGGCCAGCACGGCGAATTTCTCATCGTAGTGAAGGGCACGCCGGCTTACGTTGAATACCGCCCAACTTCGTGGCTTCACGGTATTACCTTCCATGCAGTGCGAAATGCGCCGTTTATCTCGCCCACTGGTTTTCAGTCCGCGTTTCTCTCGGGGACCCCCGCAAAAGACCACCGCGGCCAGAGCGTGAGGGACGTGGCTGAGGCCCTTTTCGCAGAAAGCCTGGCCAAGCACAAAAAGCCGGTCTACCCGGAGAAGGTCTATGCGGACTATGCCGCCCTGCCCTTTGTGGTGCGCGAACTGGGCGCCCTGGAGGTCGCGATTGCAGTGGGCCAACACGTAGTTATCCTGGCGACCAAGCAACCGGGCTTGGTAGTCCGCGTACAGACCAGAAAGGGAAAGCTGCCACTCTATATCGTGGCCACCTTGGAGGGCACCAAAGCGTCGCCTCAAATCACGGAGGCATCCTATGGCTACGGCGACATTTCGGTTCTGACCGACGAGCAAGTGCGCTCGCTGAACAACCCTGTGAAATTCCTCACCGTCGGCATGGTGAGCGCCATACGGGCCATCAAGACACCAGAGAATGCTGCTTTTTAGCGGATGCGGCATTGTGCAATAAATATTTAACTACGGGTGCGGTAAGAGCGCGGTTCCACACCCCACGAGTTTGATGGTCAACATGGAGGCCGATCTCCTACCGAGGCCTCATCGACGGTTCGCCGTCGGTGAGGAAGTCAACTCCCCGGTTAAAGAGCGGTCTCCATGGCTAGAAAGAAAGCACCCGTTTTCGACGAGAATCAACTCGGCTTCGACTTCGACTTTACCCAGCGCCTAGACGCGGCTGAGCGTCTGAACGCGCAACTCTCAATTCCCGATAATTCCGAACAAGGAACGAATAATGCTGACAGCCAAAACGCAACCTCTGCAGCACGCAAAGCAGGTGTTGTTGCCTACGACTATCGAAGCGGTGAGACGCCAGCCGTACAACCGCTTTGGTTGGACGATTCTCGACCGCTGGGCATACAACAGCCCGAATCAGCTCAAGGCGCTGGAGAACCTGGGCGAGGTGGTCTTGCTCGGAAGGCTGCTCGAGCAGCAGGACACCGAACAGCAGGCCCTGACAACGGCCGCGGCGATCGATTCTCTCAGTCAAGGCTCCATGGCGCACGAGATCTTGCAGGCCTTGGAGATCAAGACGGAGCTGTAAGCACCGCCGATGGCTTGCACCAGAATGTCCCCGCCGAAGGCGTCGCCGCGAACTCGGTCGATCGGACGGTTTCAGAACGTAGTTTGACCAGGCGCCTGGCGGAGGCAAATGGGGACCGCGCGGCCCTGCTGGCGCTGAGCCGCATTCTGGATGACGCCACCGACGTAATGAACGGGGTCGATTTCCCAGGCGACGTTGCACGCGAAGCGCTAGATTTCGCGGAGCGGATCGACTTAGCACTCGCGGGAGACCTATCGCTGCGCGACGTCCGCGACGAGGCGTTGCAGCTGCTGGAGGAATGGCTCCGGCGAGATGATATCGACGAAGCCCGCTCCATGTTGGCCGGTGTTGAAGACGCGCTGCGTGCCGGCGTCGATCGCGCAACTTCTGTCCCTCCGCAAGTCGACCAGTCGAGCGTAGCGCCGCAGCAAGCTGCCAGCGCCATGGTCGAACTTGTTGACGATGAAGATGAACTCGATCGGCTTCAGGCCGACATGGCCGGTGAAGAGCCAGAACATGCCGCACTGATGGCGTTGAGCCAGATCCTGGATGACGCTACCGATGTAATGAACGGGGCCGACTTCCCGGGTGAGCTTGCACGGGAAGCGCAGGACTTCGCTGAACGGATAGATTTGGCGCTCGCGGGAGACGTGCCGCTCAGTTCAGTGCGAGCAGAGGCGATTGAGTTACTTGGCGAATGGCTCAAACGTGATGATATCGACGAATCTCGCTCCGCACTCGCGGGTGTCGAGAATGTGCTGCGACGCAGCTTGGGCCGTGCCCCCACAGCCTACGATACCCCCCCGCCGGACGCCAAGCCGGTAACCCAACTTGCTACCGACTACATCATCACCGAACGTGACCAGCTGGGCGCCGGCGGCGCCCGCACCAAGTTTCGGGACAACGTTGCCGCTATTCGCACTCTTCGTGACTTGGAGGCTGCGGGGCGAGCCCCAACCGCCCAGGAGCAAGCCAAGCTCGTGCGGTACGTCGGCTGGGGTGGATTGCCTCAAGCGTTCGACCCCAACAACGCCGAGTGGGCCGACCAGTACCGGCAGGTCGTCGAATTGCTGCCTCGTGAGCAGTACGAAGCGGCTCGACGTTCCACTCAAGACGCGCACTACACCGGCGAGTCCGTGGTGCGTGGCATGTACCAAGGGCTGCGCCGCCTAGGATTTACTGGTGGGCGAATTCTGGAGCCCGCTGCCGGCACCGGCCATTTCATCGGGATGGCCCCCGACGAGGTGCGAGGGTCGAGCCAGTTCACCTCCGTCGAACTAGACCCGGTCACCGCCCGCATTGCCAAACACCTCTATCCAAACGCTACGGTTATCAACCGTGGGTTCCAGGAGGTGACTATCCCGTCGAACCATTTCGACGTGGTGATAGGTAACCCCCCTTTTGGAAGCCAACGCGTCTACGACGCCCGCCACCCCGACCTGAGCCAGCTGTCAATTCACAACTACTTCATCGCCAAGTCGATCGACAAGCTTCGTGATGGCGGCGTGGGAGCATTCGTCGTCAGCAATTACTTCTTGGATGCTGCCGATTCCAAGGCGCGCGAATTAATCGCGAATCAAGCGAATCTGCTGGCGGCCGTTCGGTTGCCCAACACCGCATTCAAGCAGAACGCGCTCACAGAAGTGACGACGGACATACTGTTCTTCCAGAAGCGCTATCCAGGACAGTCAGCGGATCTCGCGTGGACAGAGACCGTCAAGCAAAACGACCCCGCAACCGGCGAGGAATATTCGCTGAATCGATATCTGGTGGAACACCCGGAGCAGATGCTGGGACAGATGGGGCTGCAAGGGAGCATGTATCGGGCGAACGTCCCTGCCCTCATCGGCCGGCCGGACATGGACCTCGCTGAGGGCATTGCCGGGGCGCTGGCGGCGCTCCCAGCCGGTATCTATCTGCCGTATCAGGAACATGGTGTCGCGCATGATGACGGCCTTGGCACGTCGCTGAACGTCGAGGTTCCTGCGCATACCAAGATTGGTGCGTATTTCCTGCTTCCTGACCGTCGCATCGCTCGGCGCGTTGACGACCATATCGACGTCCCTAGGGCCCAAGTCGTAGTTCCGAGAAACGATCGTGCTGGCGAGCGGATTCGCGGCCTGGTCGAGGTGCGCGCCAGCCTAAGAAATCTAATGACAGGCGAGCAGTCGGAGCACACAAAGGATGATGAACTTACGCGTCTACGACTTGACTTGAACCGCACCTACGATCGCTTCGTGAAGCGCCATGGCTTCATCAGCAGCGCGGCGAATAAGCAGGCATTCCACGACGATCCTGAATATCCCCTCTTGCATGCGCTCGAGCGCAACTACGACAAGGGCGTGTCACGGGAAGTTGCGAGGAGCACCGGGGCGGATCCGCGTCCAGCCAGTGCTGATAAGGCGGCCATTTTCACGAAGAGGGTAATGAGCCCACATCGGGAGATTCGCCAGGCTCAGACAGCGAAGGACGCAATGGTCGTGTCAATGAATGAACTCGGCCGGGTGGACGTGGGCTTTATGACCCGCATTTCTGGCAAGACGCAGCACGAGTTGCTATCGGACCTGCAGGACCTGGTCTACCAGGTGCCGACGACCGGCGAGTGGCAGACGCGGGACCAGTACCTTTCAGGCAACGTCAAGGAGAAGCTGGCGCTGGCCAAGGCGGCAGCCCAGCAGGATCCTGCCTATTTGGCCAACGTGCACGCCCTGAACAAGGTGCAGCCGCCGGATATCGACGCCGTCGACATTAGTGTCAGTCTGGGCACAACCTGGGTGCCGGCGGAAGTCGTCGACCAGTTCATCACCCACTTGCTCGGGGACGTTCGGCGCAACGTCTCATACCAACCTGCCATGGGCAAGTGGATTGCGCAGATCCGTGAACCGGCAAACGTCACGATGGCGCGATCGCAGTGGGGCACGCCAGATATTCCGGCCAACGAACTCATCTCCAGCATTCTGACGGGTCGCCCGATTCAGGTGAAGGAAGAAGTTGGGCGCAACGACAACGGCAGCATCATCTACCAGATCAACGAGACTCAGACGGCGGTAGCCAACCAGAAAGCTGATGAAATTCGGCAAGCTTTTGTTGATTGGATATGGGACGACAAGGCGCGGCGTGAGACGTTGACTTACCTGTACAACGAGCGCTTCAACACGAATGTCCCGCCGCAATACGATGGCTCCCACCTGACGCTTCCTGGCTCGTCGCTAGCGATTACGCTTCGACCACACCAAAAAAATGCCATCTGGCGCGGCATTCAAGATGGTGGTGCCCTATTTGATCACCGCGTTGGAGCTGGCAAGACGATAGTCTGCGTTGGGACAATTATGGAATCTCGACGCATGGGCCTTATGAAGAAGCCTATGGTTGTCGTGCCGAATCATCTACTTCTGCAGTGGAAGGATGCGTTCTATGAGTTGTATCCCAACGCAAATATCCTAGTCGCTGAGAAGACGGACTTCACGAAGGAGAACAGAGAGAAGCTGTTCGCTAGTATCGCCACGGGCGCTTGGGACGCGGTGATCGTTGCGCATTCGTCGTTCAAAAAAATCGGCATGCCGGCTGACACACTCGACCTCATCTTGAACGAGCAAATCACCGACCTATCGACGTCTATTGTTCAGATGAAGAATGAAAGCGGGGACCGAATCACCATCAAGGAGATGGAGAAGGCACGCGACCGCATGCAGGCCCGTCTTCAGCGCGCCGCCGAGACGGGAAGCAAGGATCGCGCAGTGTCGTTCGCCGATTTAGGCGTTGATGCCTTGCTTGTCGATGAAAGCCACGAGTTTAAGAACCTGTTCATCACCACCACGATGACGCGTGTGTCCGGCCTGGGAAACCTATCCGGCAGCGATAAGGCATTCGATCTCTTCGTCAAGGCCCGCCACGTACAGCGTACCAATGACGGGCGCGGCGTGTTCTTTGCCACTGGGACGCCCATTTCCAACACCATCGCAGAACTCTACACGGTGCAGCGATACATGCAATACGACGAGATGAAGGCGCGTGGTGTTGTGCATTTCGACGCATGGGCGTCCACCTTTGGGCAGGTGGTTACGGGCTGGGAACTTGATGCGACTGGTGTCAACTATCGGCTCAACTCGAGATTTGCGAAGTTTCAGAACGTGCCTGAGTTGGTGAACCTCTACAGGAGTTTCGCCGACGTGATTACCAAGGCCGACCTGGAGGCTCAGGCCGCGGCTCAGGGCCGGCGGTTTCCCGTGCCGAGGCTGCGCGATGGACGTCCGGCCAACATCATCGTCGAACGGTCGGATGCCCAAGCAAGGTTTATGGGTATCCAGCGGCCCCAACTGGATGGCCATGGTGCTCCCATGTTCCGGGCTGACGGCACACCAATCCTCAACTGGAACGAAGGCAGCATCATCCACCGGATGGAGAATCTCCCCGATGATCCGCGAATCGACAACCCGTTGAAGATCACCAATGATGCGCGAAAGGCAGGCCTGGACTACCGTCTTATTGACGCGGACGCGCCAGACTTCGCGGGAAGTAAGGTCAATGCCGCCGTCGACAGAATCGTCGACGTCTATCGCAGATGGGACGCTCGCAAGGGTACGCAGTTGGTCTTCTGCGATCTAAGCACGCCCAAAAACATTGGGGCTGATGGGCCCAAGCATGTGCCAACGCCGGAGGGCGTAGACGTTGACCAGGCCGACGACCTGGCTGAAGAACTACCCGCCGTTTCGATGGATGACTTACTGGCACAAAGTGCCGGCTTTAGCGTCTACAACGATGTGCGCGACAAGCTCATCAACCGTGGAATTCCTGCAGAGCAGATCCGGTTTATCCACGAGGCAAACACAGACATCAAGAAGGACAAATTGTTCGCTGCGATGAACAACGGTGACGTGCGTGTTCTCTTGGGGTCTACGGCCAAGATGGGTGCTGGCACCAACGTGCAACGACTGCTGGTCGCATCGCACAATCTCGATGCACCTTGGCGCCCTAGCGATCTTGAACAACGCGACGGCCGTATTGAGCGCCAGGGAAATGCGTTCTATGAGGCGGATCCCGACAACTTCGAAATAGAAATTTACCGGTACGCGACGAAGCAGACCTACGATGCGCGAATGTGGCAAACGATCGAGACAAAGGCGTCGGGCATCGAACAGTTCCGCCGCGGCGATTCATTGCAACGCGTGATCGAAGACATCGCTGGCGAATCTGCAAATGCAGCGGAAATGAAGGCGGCGGCGACAGGCAATCCGCTTATTTTCCAGCAAGTGAAGCTCTCGGCGGACTTGAAGAAGTTGGAAGCTGTTTTTTCAAGCTACAAGCGTGGCCGCCACTCGTTGGAGAGCCGGATCGCATGGTTAGGAAACGCGGACCGCCGCGCCAATGAAGTGATCTCTGACGCTCAACTCGAGATTGCGATGCGGGACAAGCACACCACAGAGGATTTCAAGTTCACGGTAGGAGCTCGCACATTTGGGAAAGACCAGCAGGATCAACTTCTCCATCACGTCTTATCCGGAATGAAGGAAGCGATCGAGTGCAAGACTAGCAATCTTGCAGACCAGATCAATCCGATCCGCATTGGTGACTATCGCGGCTTTCAAGTGTCAGCTTATTGCGAACGCGACGTGCTCAGGTTCCAGCTGAAAGGTGCCGGCTTGCATGCGCCGGACAACCTCAGATATGACAAGCAAGATGAATTCAAGCTGAGTGGGTTTTTCAGCCGAATCGACAATTACCTAGGTCGCCTCGAGACGCGAATCGAAGACGCAGATCGGCGGCGAGAGACAGAACTCGCGGAGTTGTCCAATGCGAAAGCGGAGTTGGCCAAGCCGTTCGCGCAGCAGGAGCAGTTGGAGGTACTTCGAAAGGATGTCGCTGATGTTATGACTGAACTTAAGAGGAGCCAGGCGAATCCGGCCTACGTGTCAGATTGGGTACCGCGAAGCTCGCTGACCGAGGCGAAGCGTGTGATCCAGGTAGTCCAACACGGGGGACAGGGTGACAGCGTGCCAGTCGTGGCGCAGCCAACAGCGAATCCCGCGCCTGCCATGCCGGACGGTCTGGAGAACTTGACGCGCTCAAACGCCCCATCACCGCGCCGACAGGCGCGATGACTACCGGCGCGCGCTGCGGCCGTAGCCGTGTGAAGACCTGCGGCTGCGCGCGCGCCCGCCAACCTGCCTCCAGGGCTTGCCCAACCGGGGCAGGTGCCGCACCCCTGCACTTGTCGCAATTGCAGTGTTTGCAATAAATATTGCATAATTCGGCATCAACTCGTAAAGGCATATAAATGATGCACAAAGCTCTGAGTGCGTTGGTCAGCCGGGCGCGGGCTTTGCGCTTTGATCGCATCCCCAGCGGAGTGCTGCTGGCGCTACGCCGCTATGGTCCGGAATTGGCTATAGCGCTCGGCTGCTACGCAGCGATTAGTTCGCCCTCGAGCGCTGCTCCAATGAACGCTGCTGTTGTTGAGCTACTTCAGTGGGTGAGCAACTTGGGCGCTATTGCGGTGGTCGTGATGCCCCTTTTCCATCTCTGGTGGGACGGCATGGCTTCACTCGGAGCCTATTTCATTCGCGTCGCGCGTGGCATGGCGGTCTATGTGCTGCTTGTTGCAGCGATTCGCCGCTTTGGGGACGAGCTTTACCAGTGGGCTGTTTCGAATCCAAGCGAACTCGGCATGCTGGTTGTTGTAACCTGCTCCGTGCTGTTGATCCTAAGGGCCATGCGCGGTGACCGTGTCTACTCGCAAGCGCAAGGGCCTACCTACGCTGCGGCCGGGCTGCTAGGGCGGTTCTCCGCACGGAACCTGAGCGGCCGTGACCGGCAGTTCGCCGCGGCTCACGAAGTGGGCCACGCCATCCTCCATGCTGCGCTCCCCCAACTGCCGGCCGCTTTCAACGTGAGGATCTTCCGGGAGCCCAACAACGAAGGTACCGCTGGGCAAGTTGTTGCGACCTTCAGCGAAGACCTATTTGTTCAAGCGGACTTTGCCGAGTGGTACATGTTGATGCTGCTCGCCGGCAAGGCTGCAGAGGCGCATGTAATGGGTAATACAGCGCTTGGCAGCGCTGGCGACTACACGCGATGGACCGAGCTGGCCCGGGATTACCTGGCCAATCACCAGGCGGGAATCTACTATGGCCGGCCTCGCGACATGTTCGACCATCAGCACAACGAGGCGCGCCTGGCATCACTCCAGGCACAGCAGCTCAAAACCTTAAGGGACTTCCTTCGTCTCAACTCCGATGTCGTGAATTCACTCGTCGCGCAACTGGTCGATCAAGGCTCGTTGACAGCTGACGATGTGAGGCCATTATTCAACCGTGTCGCATTCCCGGAAGGATTCCCTTTGCGAAGGAGTATGGACGAAACACCATACGGTGGATCGGTGCGGGAAGCCGGCGCGGCTAAGGAGTAGGCCATTGGCAACGCAAATCCACCCCGTGCCTGGCACCTTTCTGCGGCCGGTGGCGCGCCTTCACGATTTCTTCTTTTGCTACGAGGTGGTGCGCGCACTGCCTGAAGACGAAGAAGGGCCAGGTCACTGGACCGTAAGGCGCTGGGGACTCAGCGCCGAACGTCAGCCGTACCAGGATGATGGCCCCCGTGGACATAAGGCGCTGCACTACCTCACAAACATGGAGCGCGTCGCGCCAGGTGTCTGGAAGGACGCAACTTCGCACGACTACGAGCCGCTCTACTATCGCATTATCGATGTGGGCGGCCAGAAAGATCTCTTTTCATGAGTATCGCGACGTCGGTCCCGGCGAAGGCCAACCGTTGGTTTCCGCGGCGATCCTGTCTTGCAGATGTATTATCGTGCGCTTCATTATTCTCGTAGACATACCTCACGCGCATGGAATGTGCGTGGTAACCCGGAGAGTCGCATCCATGCTTCGCCGAACGAAGACCTGCCTGCCGATAGTCGCAGCCCTGCTTCAGATTGTCCCCATTGGCAGCGCCCGCGCCGCCGAGTCGCTAGCCGTGACATTCGCCTACGAAGCATCAAAGGTGTCTAGCGCAGCTGTTCCCGCACCTCGCACCGCCGGCCCCACGACCCTCCAGCTGGAGCGCGAGGCGGACGCAGCCACCGTGACCTATGCAGACCAAAGGACTACGCCGTACAGTCCCGCATGGTGCGCCGATACGGCGCAGTCAACGGAGCGCAGTCGGGCGCAGTCCACGACGGGGCTTCGCCTTCAAGTTGGCTACGATGGTCAGTCTGATTCCGAGGTGTTTTTGAAAGTCGATCTCGACTTGTCGGAGCTGGAGGCGCTACACCTCCTGCCGGCGGGCAATTGCTACCGTGAATCGCCCGTTATCTCTTCGACTCAGCTCAGGGGCACCTACGCTGTGCCGTTATCAGGCAAGGCCGTTTCCATACCACTCGCCAATGACGCAGGTGTGTTCGTACTGCGGGTGGAAGGGGCTACTGGTAGCTAGAGCACGCGCAGTGGTATTGGAAGTTCAGGATACTTTCCTAACGCGACCGGCTCCTTCGCGCTTGCCCGTTGGACAGCTGTCGAAGTTCAGAACGGCATGACGCTCGGATATTGTGGCGCCGGGACGTGGTCAGGTGTCGGATACAACAGCGCGAGAAGCTGAGCCACCAGTCGATCAACGCGGCGCTGTAGCTCTGCCAACGCGTCACCGATGGCAGGAACGTGCACCGGCTTACCTTGGAAGCGAAAGATCTTATCGTACGGATCGTAATGGCGCATCACGTTATGGTCCTTGGCGCCGTGCATTTCCGGTACTTCCCATGGCCCGATGCAGTCCTGCCAGTAGTCACCCGAGGCTTCCTGTTGAGCGGCCCATTGGTCTAACCGCTCGTCGAAGTGTTCTAGGCCATCACGCAAAGAGCGATCACACAATAGATGGTTTGAAGCAGGAAGGTCCAGCAGTTCGCGAAGCACTTCGGCACGCCGATGCCGGGCATCTCGCTTCTTGCCTGCTGGCCATAGAAGCCGGGATATGACGCCGGCGTGGGTCAGCAAACTGTGCATGTCACGGAAGAATGCTGCCGTTTGCACCTCGCCTTCTGCAACAGTTCGAGCCGTTGGATACGGCGATGGCCACTGCGTCAGCGAGCCGAATGCGATTCTAGCGATGCGGCACTGCGCTTGAATCTCCTGCAGGTAGAGCAACCGGGGCAAATTGTCCATTGAAACCTCTGGCCGTGTTGGCGGGGTACGCATAGGAACGCCGCTCTGCCAGAGCGGTCGCCCGATTTTTCACCAGAGCCGGTGGTCTGGTCAATTGGCGTTCAGACGGCTGCGCCCCGCCGCGTCGCGTAGGCTGTCGCCCACGACGCTCCAACCGTGATGCCACCAGGCAATGACTTCGGCCGCGGTGGCCACGGAGTCAGCGCCAATTACAGTGGCAACCTCGCGTGGTACACGCGGACCACCGATTTTCTGTCAGCGCCGATGTAATACTGACCCACCGCGTCGGAGTAAATCTGACCCACCTGGGCAATGATGGCGGCCTTTTGGCCGCCGACAATGTTGACTCAGGAGCAAGCAGTGGAGATCAAGGTAATGGCGCGTCGCGGCGTCAGCATTCGGGAGATGGCCAAGCAGCTGGGCTGCTCACGCAACACGATCAGGCGGTATCTGCGTGAGGCTGATGCCCAGCAGTACAAGCCCCGCGAGGCACGGACCACCAAGCTGGATCCGTACAAGGACTATCTGCACGGGCGCATCGAGGCGGCCCGGCCGCACTGGATTCCAGCAGCCGTGCTGCTGCGGGAGATTCAAGAGCTGGACTACCCCGGTGGTGTAACGCAGCTCAAGGAGTTTCTTGGCGGCTACAAGCACCAGGAGCCTGAACCGGTCGTTCGTTTTGAGACGCCGCCTGGCAAGCAGATGCAGGCCGACTTCACCCACATCCGGCGCGGCCGTGATCCCTTGATGGCCTTTGTCGCCACGCTGGGATACAGCCGTTCGAGCTGGGTGCGGTTCACCACCGATGAGCGCGCCGACACTTGGTTCGGATGTCTGCGTCAGGCCTTCATCTACTTCGGCGGCGTACCCCAGCACGTGTTGTTCGACAACGCGGGCGCCATCATCACCGAGCGCGATGCCTACGGCCCCGGCCAGCATCGCTGGCACAACGGGCTGTTGGCCGTCGCCCAGGAGTTCGGCTTCACCCCGCGTGTGTGCCAGCCTTATCGCGCCAAGACCAAGGGCAAGGTCGAACGCTTCAACGGATACCTGAAGGGCAGTTTCTGTGTCCCGTTGGCCGCGACCCTCAAGCAGGCTGGCCTGCGCTTCGATGTGACGGCAGCCAACGCGCACGTCGGTCGCTGGCTCACGGAGGTGGCCGATCAGCGGCTGCATGGCACCACTCGGGAGAGACCCGCTAAGCGGTTGCAGGAAGAGCGCCTGGCGCTACTGCAGTTGCCTGCGCAACACGGCATGTTGGTGCCAGCCACGTCTCACCGGCCTGTGCCGCGAGAGAGCTTCCAGCACCCGCTGTCGGTCTATAACGAGTTGCTGGAGGTGCGAGCATGAACCTTCAACACAACCGCATCGAACAGATCTGCGATGTCCTGAAGCTGGAGCGTATCGGCAGCGAGTGGCCCGCCATGGCCCAGCAGTGCGCCCGCGAAGACGCCAGCCATGGCGACTTCCTGGAGCGCCTTCTGGGTATTGAGAACGACGCCCGGATCGAACGCCAGCGCGCCGCCCTGATGAAGATCGCCACGCTGCCCTCGGTCAAGACCATCGAAGACTATGACTTCGCCTTTGCCAGTGGTGCGCCGCGTGCCCAGATCCAGGAACTGGCGGCCCTGAGCTTTATCGAACGGGCTGAGAACGTGGTATTCCTGGGACCCAGCGGCGTGGGCAAGAGCCACCTGGCGCAGGCATTGGCGTACCGTGCCGTCATGGCGGGCATCAAGACCCGGTTTCTGACTGCCGCCGACCTGATGATGCAGTTGGCCACTGCCCATAAACAGGACCGGCTGCAGCAGTACTTCAACCGCGCCATCATCGGGCCGCGCCTGCTGGTGATCGATGAGATTGGCTATCTGCCCTTCGGGCGCGAGGAAGCAAACCTGTTCTTCAACGTGGTGGCCCAGCGCTACGAGCGTACCAGCATCATCGTCACCAGCAATCTGCCCTTCAGCCAGTGGGCCTCGTGCTTCTCTGAGGATCAGACGCTGACCGCCGCCTTGCTCGACCGCCTGCTGCACCACGCCCATATCGTGCAGATTGCCGGGGAAAGCTACCGGCTCAAGGACAAGCGCAAAGCAGGAAACATCAAGATCAGGAACTAGGTTTTTGAACGCCGGGGTGGGTCAGTTTTACTCCGACGATTCCGACGAAAGTGGGTCAATTTTCAACCGGCGTTGACAATTTTCCCCCTCATCATCATGGACCGTCGGGTCAATGGCGGCACGGCAGATCTCTTTGACCTGGCTGAGTGTGGTTTGCACCGTTGTAGTCGTGCAAAAAAAGGCTCAGCTGCGCCGGCTGGACAGTTCGTACTTGTCCATCAGCTGTAGCAAGCGGATCCCCTGCATCGTCGGGGTTGAACAGCCATCGCGACCAAAGCGGGGTGTTACCTAGGACGGTCCTCAAGAGCCCGCGCCACCTCAAGGAGGTCCAGGTTGGTATATACCATTGAGGTCGCCATGTCTGCGTGGCGTAAAGCCTCAGCAATCACGCGCGGATGCGCACCCTGCAGCGCCAGTGCCGTGCCATAGGTATGTCGTAGCCAGTGGGTCGATGCCCTCTTCAAGAGCACGGCCACCGGGCTGCCAGCAGTCTGAGCTTTGGCTGCGGCGTCGAACTCCTTACGAACAATGGCCCAGATGTTTTGCCGCGATCTGACCGCCAACCACATTCCTCGGCCTCGCCGCCCGCGCGCTGACTGGTACTTCATGTCGTCTTCGGCCGCCGCGGTTTGAGGTGAAAGGATCAGCGCCTGCTCCTCGCCCGGCTGAGGCATGTCGGCCAAGCCAAACGCCCGACGATAGTTCATCAAAGCTTTGACGACGGTAGCGTCTAACACCACCCTGCCCTCGCGCCCTCCCTTCTGTTTGCGGACCGTCATGCCCCAGTACAGTCGAGCGTTCTGCGGATCGGAAAAGCTGAAGATGTCGGCCATGTCTGCACCGGCGACCTCGTCGGCGCGCAATCCAGTGCGCTCGATAAGCACCAGCAGGAAGGCATTGCGCCAATAAACTAGATGGTCACGCGCTGTGCGCTTCGTGCGGTCGTCCATACATTTGCGCACGATGGCCAACGCTTGCGCTGGAATGGCGTGACGCGCACCGGGGCCACCCCGCTGGGGGCTTTTCAGCTTAATTGTCGCGAATGGATTCGCGCGCACGTAGCCCGCCTGCTGCCAGAAGGTGAACATCGTGCCAAGAATCCGCGATGCTGCTGCGATGGCAGTCGGCCCGAACTTACCTGACCTAAAGGGAGTCCAGTCGGGCGCACCGTATTCGGCATGCGGCGGGCAAGGAAATCGCGCAGGTTGTTTGTTCAGGAAGGCAATGTAGCCGTTGGCATCTTGGAGATTCCAATGTGTGGGCTGCGCGGCGCCAACTAGTTTGCAATACCAACGCAGGCGGCGTACTTCGCGGCGATATGTACTGACGGTGGCCGGCGAGACGGGCCTGGCCGCAAGCGTAGTCAGCCATACCTCTGCTGCATCCCAGTCATTGCACACTGGCCCCAGGATATGGGAGTGAGCGGGGCCACTAATCTGAGTGGCCTGCACGTGGACGGGCTGGTCTATTGAAGAAGAAGCACTGGTTGGAAGCTGATTAGTCGAGGTCATGGGAGCGCGCTCAAGAAGACTGCTTGGCAGCGGAGACACGTTGTTGTAGCGCCGCGCTGCGCTGAGCAAGCGCGTCTCGTTCAGTTCTTACAGCAATCAACTCTTGGTCCCGTTGGGCCACTAGCTGCCGCGCAAGACGCAATTTCTCTTCCACGTCGCGTGTTTCGGCGCGAATGGAGTCGACGCGCAGCATGTTCTGCCGGTTCTCCGCCCTAGCGCGGTCTTGCTCCTGGGCCAGCGCCTCGGTCAACCTTGTGCATTGTGTTTGCAGATGCGTCACGCTTTCGGCCAGCCCTGCAAGTTTCGCCGTGGCAGCGGCTGCTTCTAGAAGGGCTTCTTCCTTCACACGTTCAGCGGCTGCGGCCTGCGCTTCACGTAGCTGCAGCTGCTCACGGAAATAGTCGAGCTGCGCGGCATGGAAGCGGGCTAGCTCTGCTGTCATGGATACTGCTGTAGGCACCGATTGTTTAGGTCCAAATGGCTGTGCATCCCCCTCGTGATGCGGGGCGACGCTGCGGTTCGCCAAGGCCGTCGGCAAACTGTGCCTGTAGCGTGCGACTTCCTCCCCTACAGCCGTGGTCGACGGCGTTCGGTCGGCCAGTTGTCGAAGCAGCTGGCGAATCGTGCTCGCACCCAACATTTCACCCGTGATGGAGTGAAGCACGGGCAGGATCTCTCGGACGAACTCCCGGCCTGTGCAGTTTGGGCCCAGCTTGGCGTCGATCTCTTGCGCCGCCGTGCGGATGCGGCGTGCCTGGTGGTCGGGGAGTGGAAGAATGGAGCGGCGTCCCATTCTAGTTCACCGCCATGCCCAAGCGCGCCAACGCAGTGCGCAATTGCTCGCTATCGCCTGAGGAATACGTGGGCCACGGAGCCAGAGGTTTACCCATGGGCACCCCAAAGAGAACTAGCGATGGGCAGCGATATCGCGCTGGCTCGCTAGCCAAGTCCGCGAGCACCAGATCATAGGGGCATGAAATGTCAATCTTGCCGGTGAGCTGCAGAGCGGAGACATAGCTCACCGCAGATTTTTCGGGGCTGCGGAAGAACCAGAGATGATCGCCGACTACAAAGCACATATAGACGCCAGCGATCAGGGCCGCAGTCCATGCAGGTCGCGCGGCGGTTAGCTGGCCTGGCACCTTGGCCGGAAGATGAACCAGGCGCACCGCGGCCAGCAGCAAGGTCAGTATTCCCCCTGCCAGGAAGCCCCAGACCGACCAGTTCGTGCTGTCCAACTGCACTGAGATCAGGTTCATGCGGGTGAGCATGCCCCAAAGGGATCCGTAGGCTAATGCCGACCCGGCAAGCATGTGCGCCAGCGCCCAGCCCCACTGTCCGCGTGCCAACGAGTGCACGGTGGTATATAGGTGCAGGATCGCCAGGAAAAGTAAGGCAATGAGAAAGATCATGAGATTCCGAGTTAGGCGTTATGGCTGTAATGGGCGCGGCTGGGCCGGAGGGTAAGCCCCTACTGGCACCCGCTAGGGCTTTGGAAGGTTGCCTTGCTGCAGACATCGAGCGACGCTTGCGCCTCGACCGCACCCCACGCGCATGCCGCAGCAAATACGGTCGCGGAGATAAAGATCGCTGCGCGCCCCTTCATAGCCGCACCGAGCGCTACCAGAACGCTCGCCACGAGGCAGACGATGAGAAAGAACTTTGCAAATTCCATAGAATTACTTCTCACTTTGCAGCGGGTGCGGTGCTCTCCCGCATGACGAGCAGTAGCCGCGCTTCGTCGACCAGCTGGGCCAGCATGCCGGCGCCAATCTCGCCGGCATCGCGATTCAGGCCGGCCAGGCGCTGCAGGAGCGCCGTGACCGGATCCTGGTCGGCCGGACGGTTGAACGCCTCGGCATGGCCGGGCATGGCCTTGGCCAGCGCCTTCAGGCGCATACTGTCCAGGTGCTGCTGGCCGCCGTGCGTGGTCACGTTGTGCCAGAACATGTAGACGCCGTGCGCCACGCCGGCACGGCGCACTTGGATGGCGGGGTCGGTCGCTGGCGCGCCGCCGGCGATATCCTGCAGTTCGCGCTCGGCCGCGGCCGTCAGTTGCTGATAGTTCCAAGTCTTGAGCATTGTCGTGCCTGTGTCGGTGAGGTTGGTAGCTAGATGGCCCGGCCCGAGTTCAGACTGGACCGGGCGCGGCGGCGCGATCGAGTGCGGCCCACAGCGCCGGATCTGCAACGCGCCGGCTCTACCAATTGCCCTTTCGCAGTGAAGCGAAGGCTCCTGTGTAGTCGAAATGAATCAGCGCATGCAGATCACGCTGCCGCGTCGCGCTGCAGGCCTTAACGCAGTCCTCGTAGAAATATGTCGAGCGCGAATTCTGTAGATCCTCGATGATGTCCCCCCAGCGCACGTCATAACTTTCAGGCGCTTCGCCAGGCTCGCCGTCGTACTGAGCAAGGAGGGTGAACTGTCGCACCGCTATCCAGCCCGTTCCTCCCGGCCCAGGCTCGAACCGATACAGCAGACCCAACTTCGCATCGAGCCGCGCCAGTGCCTCGGTCGGTGTATCCCCTTGTGTGGCAGGGAACAGCGGGTTGCTCCAAAGAAAACCTTGCGCCTCGGTGCCCTCGATATCGCTTCCTTCCAACATGCTGAAAAGGAACTCGGTCGCTGGGCGCGGCGCTGCTATTGCGCGGAAATCGCCACCGTAGCGCTCTCGCTCTACGCCGAGATGATCGGACGAGGCGGCCAGGTATTTATTCAGGTTGTCGAACATTCTTTCGATCCTCTGCAATCATCAACATTCGCGTTCCTGTGTCGGTAAGGTTGGTAGCCAGACGACCCGGCCCGAGTTCAGACTGGAGCGGGCCCGGCGGCGTGATCGAGTGCCGCCCACAGCGCCGGATCTGCAACGCGCTGCCTGGCCTCGGCCGGCAGCGTATGGGCCGCCCTGTCGAAAGCCGCCAGCGCGGCGGCCTGGTCGGCGCCATCCAGAACTCGGGCCACGACCAGGTCGAACACCGGCGCTTCGACGTACCACGCGGAAGGCTTGACGCCAGAAAGCCACGGCTGCAGATGGTCGACCACGGCGCGTTGGCCGGCCAGAACGCGACCTAGCTGCGCCACGGCATGGCGCACGGCGCCAGCCTGGCCAGGCTCCAGCGTCACCGTGAAGCCTTCGCGGTAGTCCGTCACTCCTGGGGCGTACCTGGCCATAAACGGCGATTGCGCGGCGCAGTTGAGCACGTCGCCCTCGATGCGGATTTCGTCCAGGTCAAAGCTGAGTCGCTCCTCCGCGTCCAGGCCCAGGCTTGCGCCCCGGTCGCGGTCCTTACCGGTGGCCTGGGCGATGGCCTGCGTCGTAGCCGATACGTGGATATCAATTTGGTCACGTCCGCCGGATGGATGCACGTTGATGACCAGGCGATCGCCCACGATCAGAAAGCCGTTGTGGTGCCGAATGGGGGTTACGGTGGGCGCGGCCGCGGCCTCAGCCTGGGGCTTGGCAGCGCGCTGCGCCGCCGGCGCGGACTCGCCCGCGACGATGCCGGCGGGGGGCACGAGCGCGAGCGAGGCATATTGCGACGAGTGATCGAGCTGCGCGGTCATCCAGGCCGCGTACAGCGCCGGCGCCTCGGGCACCACGAACACAGGGGCTCGGACCCAGCCTTCGACCTTGTCGCCCATCCAGGCGCTTTCAAAGAGGCGGTCGACGTGCCGCGCGGACAGCCCTTGGTCCACCAGCTCCGGCGCCGAACTGAGGCTGTCGTAGGCCTGGTCCAGCTCCTGGAAGGCGGCCGGGAACATCGCCTGCAGGGCGCGCCTGATCGCGAGGTGCGCAGCATCCCGGCCGGCCGCGCGCACGAAAATCGTGAAGGGCTCGCAGCCTACGTCTGCAGGCAACGATTCGACCTGGGCGCGCCAGAGGTTGCGCCAGCCATGCGGCAGGGGCTGGAGGTCGGTGTGCGGGTCGGATGCGGTCATGGCTTTCCATGTGGGCGTGCGGGGTGCGCTTCGGACACGGCCATCGGCGTGCCGGCGCGGGCGTCCAGGACTGGGCGGCGAGCAGCGTTCAAGCGGGGGCCAATTAGCTTCCGCCCCAGGCCTCCAGCGTCAGGCACGGCTGCAAGTTTTCCGTAGCGGGCACCTGCACCACCCGAACGTCGCGGGTTTCGTACTGCAAGCGCGGATTCTGCAGGTCGGGATACGCAATGACAACTTCCAGTTCACCGGGCAGATCCTTGAGTGCCAGGCGAAGGTCTTCAACGGTCATTCCACTCATAGCAAGGCTCCAATGGGTTGTTGCGAGGTGTGGTGTACGAGGCCGGCCGAGCCGCCCTCTTCGCGCCAGAGGCCTGGCAGGGCCTGTGGCGGCGTGTCGGTGTGCGTGTGTTCCATCGCCCTACTCCTTCATCTGCACGCTCGAACGGATCGTGCGCGCAAGCTGGAGCAGCATTGCGAGAATAGCCATGCAAGCGCTGGTGACAGGCGCTGCCGTGGCGGCAGCGGCCAAGAAGGTCGTGATCGCCGCAGCGGCATTGACCGCCACGCTATCCGCGCCGGGTCGCGCTGGCGCCCAATACTCCAGGCCCAGGGGGAACCAGTGAAACCAGACGTAGATGAACCACAAGCAGGCTGAGGCGCTCACGCCCCTGACGACCTCAGACATGGCAGTCTTGTCGCGGGTGGCGAGCATGCCGGCGACAAGCGTGAGCACGGCCACGACGACAGACACCTGCAGGGCGCGCTGCGGATCCGCATCGACAAGTAGATAGGCCGGGTAAAGCAGGGCAAGAAACAGGGCATACCCTGCCCCGTCGAGCCACCGGCCGGCCGAGTCAGAATTCGGCTTGCCTTGGCGCCCTGCCCCGGGGGTGCTCGCGGCGGGCAGGGCAGGCGGGGGCAGTTGCACGGTCATTGCTGCGGCTCCGACGCGGTGCACGGCACCAGCAGATCCGGCCAGACCTGCCAGCGCAGCTCGGGCTGCTCGCGCCAGGGCTCGCCCTGCTTGGCCACCACCACCATGCCGGGCGTCGTCGCCGGCACATCCAGGCGCACCAGGCCGGCCAGGCCGCCCTCTTCCCGCCAGAGGCCCGGAAGGGCCTGTGGCGCTGCGTTCTTGTGCGTGTGTTCCATCGCCCTACTCCTTCATCTTCAAGCGCCTGAGCGCCATTGTGGGGGCCCTGCGGGGGCTGGCGCCCTGCAGGCGCGCGTTATCAGAGGATATTACGGGTGGCGCGCCGCTTTTTTTAGCGCATGGGGGCCACTCTACCAGGGTTATTTAACCCGGGTCAACAAAATCTCTTAGACATATCCGGGCATATGTCCTAGAGATTGGTGAGGGTCGTTTGCTCGATCGCTGGCCGCGTAGTGCTACATGGGTAGCACATAGTGCTATCAAATGCGGGTATACTTGGGCTGTGTTCGGATCCTGCACGCAGACGTCTGATGTCGAAATTCATCTAACTTGGGATTTACGTCATCCAGTTTGGGAATCGAGATTTTTCGATATACAAGCACTGGCGCGGCCTTCAACCAGATTTCGCCGTTGGAGGTCCGATTCGCATATGTCATTCTTGCTGATGCCACCTGTCATCCCCGGAATGATGCATCCGAGTGGCTGGCAACCCCTGGGCAGCTGACCAATTCGCGAGGCCAGTCTGCCCGCCCTGGCGGGCTTTCTGCTGGGGCCGGCGTACCGCACGCCGCTGGCGCGGAATCCCCCCGCGGCGCCGGCGGCTTGTGGTGCCCAACACGCCTGGCAGCCCTTTAGAGGATCCGCTTGACACGCCCCAGGGTTGACGGTAAATTGTCAGCATTATCAATTTTTCGTCAATTATCATGCCCTATCCGTTCGATCCCGAATCCCCTGTTTCCACCGTGGAAAGCCTGCCGGCCAGCGTGCACTCGGCCGATGGCAAGGTCGTCAACCTGCAGGTGTTTGGCCAGCTGGTCGTCGGCGGCCGCGCGCTGCTGGGCAAGACCCGTGGCGATCTGGCCACTGACACCGGCATCCATCACACCAATATCAAGAAGATCGAGGAAGGCACCTTCCGCGACCTGGACCGCTGCGCCAAGGTGCAGCAATACCTGGAGCACGCCGGCATCGAGTTCATGGCCGGCACGCGTGAAATCGTGCTGCGCTACAACCCCGACATCGACAAGACC
>NZ_CYTU01000023.1:0-97879 GCF_001299375.1 Achromobacter sp. 2789STDY5608621
ACGTCCCTACCCCAGCACCCTCCCACTGCGGAAGGCGCATCTACACCATACAAGGATGACGAAGGGGCAGTCCGGAGCGAACGCTCCGGACCGCAATCGTAGGCGCGCCCCGCCTGCCCCTCGCCGCGCCGGCCGACCTACGAAGAAAGACGCGCGAAGCGCAAACCCCGCAAGCAAGAAACAAAAAAGCCGGCAAGCCGCAACAGCGACCCACCGGCTTCCAGCCGATCAGAGAAACCTTCAGACCGGATAAGTCCCCGGCAACAAAATACTCCGATCCCCGACGTCGATATTGCGCCGCCCGCAAAGCGCCATCGTCGTATCCATTTCCTTGTAAAGGATCTCCAGCACGCGAGTCACGCCCGCCTGCCCGTATGCCCCCAACCCGTACAGGAAGGCCCGCCCGATCATCGCTCCGCGCGCGCCCAGCGCCACCGCCTTGAGGATGTCCTGCCCCGAGCGCACGCCGCCATCCATCCACACTTCGATCTTCGACCCCACCGCATCCGCGATCGACGGCAGCGCCGCGATCGACGACATCGCGCCATCCAGCTGGCGTCCGCCATGGTTGCTGACGATCAGCGCATCGGCGCCGCTATTGGCCGCCAGTTGCGCATCCTCGACATCCAGGATGCCCTTGATGATCAGCTTGCCGCCCCAGCGCTGCTTGATCCATTCCACATCGTCCCAGCTCAGGCGCGGATCGAACTGCTCGGCCGTCCACGACGACAGCGACGACAGATCGCTCACGCCCTTGGCGTGGCCGACGATGTTGCCGAACGTGCGGCGCTTGGTGCCCAGCATGCCCATGCACCAGCGCGGCTTGGTCGCCAGGTTGATGAGATTGCGGATGGTCGGCTTGGGCGGCGTCGACAGGCCGTTCTTGATGTCCTTGTGGCGCTGGCCCAGGATCTGCAGGTCCAGCGTCAGCACCAGCGCCGAGCAGCCTGCCGCCTTGGCGCGGTCGATCAGGTCGCCGACGAACTCGCGGTCGCGCATCACGTAGAGCTGGAACCAGAACGGCTTGCCGGTGGCCGCCGCCACGTCTTCCAGCGAGCAGATGCTCATGGTCGACAGCGTGAACGGCACGCCGAAATCGGCCGCCGCCTTGGCCGCCAGGATCTCGCCATCGGCATGCTGCATGCCGGTCAGGCCCGTCGGCGAAATCGCCAGCGGCATCACCGCGTCCTGGCCCACCAGTGTCGTGCGCAGCGAGCGGCCTTCCATGTTCACCGCCACGCGCTGGCGCAGCTTGATCTTCTGGAAATCGCTTTCGTTGGCGCGGTACGTGCCTTCCGTCCAGGCGCCCGAATCGGCGTAGTCGTAGAACATGCGCGGCACGCGCTTGCGCGCAATCGCGCGCAGGTCTTCGATGCAGGTGATCGTGGAGAGGTTAGCGGTCATGGTTATTTTTCTGGGGAAAGTGGGACGCGACCCCGCGGCGACCGGCCCGCGCGAACCCGCATGCGTCGTCCAGACACTTGCCGTTCACGCCGGGCGGCAAGGCCCCGCGGCGCCGCCCAGTATACGCGCCGAGGCCGGCAAGCGCCCCTTGCCGGCCCCGGTTCCCCCTTCATCGCGACCGCATTTGCGTCGACGGCGACGCGGCCGCTGACTCCGCCGCTAGCGCGGCCAGACCTTGGTCACCGCCCGGATCGTGGCCCACGCCACCCAGCGCGGGCTGGTCAGCCGCGCCCCCGGCAGGCGCCGCAGCACGTCCACCGCCAGGCCGCCACGGCGATGCCATTCCTTCTTGCGGGTCTGGCTGTCGGTCCAGCGGCCTTCGAGCCACGGAAACTCGCGCCGTCCCGGCTTGTAGACCGGCGGCGTGTTGTAGATCAGGATGTACGCCAGCCGCGGCTGCGGCGACGTATTGGCGCCCGTGAAATGCAGCGTGCGCGCATCGTGCACGGTGCAGCCGCCGGGTTGCAGCGGTTCGGCCACCGCCTGGTCGCGCGGGAAATCGGCGCAGCACTCGAGCGGGTGCAGCGTCTTGTCGCCGCCGGGCGAGCGATGCTCCAGCACCTCGCTCTTGTTGGAGCCCGGGATGAACTGCATGCAGCCATTCTCCAGCGTGGCCGGCTGCAGCGCCAGCCAGATGCTCAGCTCGTTGTAGACGAAGTCGGGCGAGCGGAACGCCTCATCCTGGTGCCACGGCGTCTCGGGCCCCACCAGCGCCGGCTTGAGCAGCGCATGTTCGCCGTACAGCGCGGCGTCCTCGCCCAGCAGTTGGCGCGCCAGCTCCAGCGTGCGCTCGTGATAGGCGGTCTTCAGCAGGCCCGGGGCATAATGGCGCGGATCGTGCAAACTGGGAAACTTGGCCGGCTTGGACGGGTCGTCGCGACTGATGAAATCGTATTGCGCCCCCTCGTTGTAGCCCGTCTTGTTCGCGAACAGTTCCAGCAGCGTGCGCCGGATATAGCCCACCTCGTCCTGCGGACACATGTCCGGCAGGGCCAGGTAGCCCTGGTCCCGATAGCGTGCTGTTTCTGCTTCCGACAACAAACTGGTCTCTTCCATAATGGCTTCTCCAAGCTTTGCTTGCGGGTGTTCCCGTTGGCACGTTTTGACATGTGCTCTAACGTATCGCTTCGATGCCCGAGGGGCCTATCGATCATCCGCTGTAGTCGGAACCGCCTAGGTCACCGGCGCGCCGCGGCGCATCATCCGAAGGAAAACCAATGCAAGACACCCATATCGAGACCGTCCACGTCACCGTCAGCGGCACCGTGCAGGGCGTGGGCTACCGCCATGCGGCGGTGCGGCGCGCGCACCTGCTGGGCGCCCGCGGCTGGGTGCAGAACATGCTGGACGGCACGGTCGAGGCCCTGGTGCAGGGCACGCCCGACCAGGTCGATCACATGCTGGAATGGTTGCGGCGCGGCCCGCCCGGGGCCGAGGTCGTCGAAATGGTCACGCGCCGGGACTACACCGACAAGCGTTATGCCCATTTCGAACAGCTGTAGGAAGCGCGCCACGGCCTACGCCGCTCATCCGAAAGCGGGGTGGAGACAGGGATGAATGCCGCGGGCCAGGCCCGCGGCGCGGGACGGGATCAGCGGTTGCGCAGCCAGCGCCCGCCGACCTGGTTGATGATCAGGCCGGCCAGCACGCAGCCCGCGCCCAGCCATTGCAGCGGCTGCAGCCGCTCGTCGAAGGCGGCCGACGCCGCCCACAGGCCCACCACCGGCACCAGCAGCGAGAACGGCGCGATCCTGGCGGCCGGATGGCGCGTCAGCAGCTGCGTCCACAGGGTATAGGCCAGCAGCGTGGCCAGCACCGCCAGATACAACACCGACAGCGCCTCGCCCCAGCCGATCCCCAGGATCATGCCCGTCACCGCGTCCCAGCCGTCGGCCAGCACCGCCAGCCCCAGGAACGGCAGCACCGGCGCGGCGCTGCTCCAGGCGATGAACGCGAACGGGTCGTAGCCGGGCGACTTGCGGCTGGCCAGGCGCACGATGATGTTCGACACCGCCCACATCGCGGCGCCGCCCAGCGTCAGCACGAATCCCAGCATGGTCATCTGGCCCGGCCCCTCGCCGCGGCCGGCGGCGATCACCGCCAACCCCAGCGCGGCCACGCCCAGCCCGAGCCAGTGATGCGGCCGCGCGCGTTCGCGCAGCACCGGCGCGGCCAGCAGCAACGTGAAGAAGGCTTGGGTCTGGATCACCAGCGAGGCCATGCCCGCCGGCATGCCGAATTTGAGGGCCGTGAACAGCAGGCCGAACTGGCCCAGCCCCTGCACCAGCCCGTAGGCGGCGATCCATTGCCACGGCAGGCGCGGCGGCCGCACGAACAGCACCAGGGGGAAGGCGGCCAGCGCGAATCGCAGCGCACCCAGCATCATGGGGGAAAGGCCCTTGAGGCCGATCTTCATGATGACGAAGTTCAGGCCCCAGATCACCACCACCGTCAGGGCGCAGAGATAATCTTTCTTGGAAAGTTGGGTAGCGGCGGACATCCCGCATTATCGCATCGCCCGCCCCCGTGAAACGCCGGATCAGCGGCTTGCCAGCACTTTTTTGAAGGCCTCGATGGCGCGGTCGATGTCCTCGTCGTCGATGTGGCGGTGGGTCACGCAGCGCAGCCGCGTGCGGCCCCACGGGCGCGTCAGCAGGCCCGCCGCTTCCAGCGCCGTGACCCAGTGCGCGTTGGTCATGCCGGTGTCGGCGGTCTCGACCTGCACGATGTTGGTCTGCGGCACCGTGGCCGACAGCACCGGATCCAGGCGGTTCAGGCCGTCGCTCAGGCGACGCGCGCGCGCATGGTCCTCGACCAGCCGGTCGCCCATGGTCTGCACGCCTTCCAGCCCGGCCGCGGCCATGATGCCGGCCTGGCGCTGGGTGCCGCCGAGCATGCGCCGCAGCACCCGCGCCCGCGCCATCACCTGGCGCGGACCGGTCAGCACCGCGCCCACCGGCGCGCTCAGGCCCTTGGACAGGCACAGCGACACGGTATCGGCATGGCGGGTGATCTCGGCCGGCGCCACGCCCAGCGCCACCGCGGCGTTGAACAGGCGCGCGCCATCCAGGTGCACCGGCACGCCGCCGGCCTGCGCCATGCCGTACACCGCCTGCATGTGGTCCAGCGGCAGCACCGCGCCGCCGGCGTTGTTGTGCGAGGTCTCCATCGCCACCAGCGAGGTCTTGAGCTTGTGGCCGCCCGATTGCATCGCGTCTTCCAGGCGGTTCAGGTCCATCGCGCCGTCGGTGCCGGGCACGCCCTGGTAGAACAGGCCGGTGAAGGTGGCGGCGCCGCGCTCGGATGTGTACATGTGCGCGGCCGACTCCAGCACCACCTGTTCATTGCGCTGGGTCTGCGCCAGCACCGCCAGCAGGTTGGCCATGGTGCAGCTGGGCACGAACAGCCCGGCTTCCTTGCCCAGGCGCGCGGCCACGTGCGCTTCCAGCGCCCGCACGCTGGGGTCGCCGTCCAGCCCGTCGTCGCCGATGGGCGCCGTGCGCATGCGCTCGTACATGGCGGCGGTGGGGTGGGTGACCGTGTCGCTGCGCAGGTCGACGAGCGGGTGGGAGGGGTCGACGGAGATCCGCTGGCTCATGGCTATCAGTGCTGCAAAATTTTGGAAAGGAACTGGCGCGTGCGCGGGGCGCGCGCCTCGACATCGCCGAAGAACGCGTCCTTCGGGCAGTCTTCGACGATCTTGCCGCCGTCCATGAAGATCACGCGGTCGGCGACGCGGCGGGCAAACCCCATTTCGTGGGTCACCACCATCATGGTCATGCCTTCGCCGGCCAGGTCGGTCATCACGTCCAGCACCTCGTTGACCATCTCCGGGTCCAGCGCCGAGGTCGGCTCGTCGAACAGCATCACCACCGGGTCCATCGACAGGGCGCGGGCGATCGCCACGCGCTGCTGCTGGCCGCCGGACAGCTCGCCCGGGTGCTTGTCCTTGTGCGCCGACAGGCCGACCCGCTCCAGCAGCGCCAGCGCGCGGGCGCGGGCCTCGTCCTTGCCGCGCTTGAGCACCTTGAGCTGGCCCAGGCACAGGTTCTCGGTCACCGACAGGTGCGGGAACAGCTCGAAGTGCTGGAACACCATGCCGGCCACCGAACGCAGCTTGGGCAGGTTGGTGCGCGGATCGCCCACCTGGATGCCGTTGACCACGATCTCGCCCTTCTGGAAGGGCTCGAGCGCGTTCACGGTCTTGATCAAGGTCGATTTGCCCGAGCCGGAGGGGCCGCACACCACCACCACCTCGCCGCGGCCGACGGTGGTGCTGCAATCATCCAGCACCTGGAAATCGCCATACCACTTGCTGACCTGCTTGATCTCGATCATCGGGGGTTTCGAAGAGAGTTGCATCGTTGGACCTGTGGATAACCTGGGCGCCTAGCGCAGCACCCGGACGCGCTTTTCCAGCCGTTTGACCAGACGGGATGCCGTGAAGCAGATCACGAAATACACCACCGCCACGAAGAGATAGAGTTCCACCAGCCGGCCGTCGCGCTGGCCGATCTTGGACGCCGCGCCCAGGAAATCGGTGAGCGACAGCACGTACACCAGCGAGGTGTCCTGGAACAGGATGATGACCCGCGTCAGCAGCGCCGGCACCATGTTGCGGATCGCCTGCGGCAGGATCACGTAGCGCATGCCCTGCCAGTGGTTCAGGCCCAGCGCCATGCTGGCCGAGACCTGGCCGCGCGCGATCGACTGGATGCCGGCGCGCATGATCTCGCAGAAGTACGCGGCCTCGAACAGCGTGAACGTGACCACCGCCGAGTTGAACGCCCCCACCCGCAGCGGCGTGGGCGAGCCCACGATCCAGGCGGCGATGTAGGGCACCAGGAAGTAGAACCAGAAGATCACCAGCAGCAGCGGCACGGAACGCATCACGTTCACGTAGATGCCCGCCGGCACCGACAGGATCCGGTAGCGCGACAGGCGCATCATCGCCAGCACGGTGCCCAGCGCCAGCCCCATCACCGCCGCCAGCAGCGTCAGGGTCAGCGTGAACGTCATGCCGGTCTGGAACAGGTACGGCAGCGCGCTGCCGATGACGTCGAAATCGAATTTGCCCATGGCGGTTCCTAGCGTCCGTTCTTGGTCGCCGCGCCGATCAGGCCGGGAACCGCCACATGGCGTTCAAGCAGGCGCATGCCGAGCACCACCGTGCCGTTCAGGATCAGGTAGATCACGGTCGCCGCCGAAAACGCCTCGAAGATATGGAAGCTGAACTCCGCCATCGAGCGGGTCTGGCCGGTCAGCTCCAGCAGGCCGATGGTCAGCGCCACCGACGAATACTTGATCGTGCCCATGAACTCCGAGGTCAGCGGCGGCAGCACGATGCGATAGGCCTCGGGCAGGATGATGTAGCGGTAGACCTGCGTCTCGGTCAGGCCGAGCGCCGTGCCCGCCTGGAACTGGCCGCGCGGCAGCGACTGGATGCCGGCGCGCAACTGCTCGGCCACGCGCGCCGAGCCGTAGAAGCCCAGACAGAGCACCGCCGGCAGGAATTGCCCCCAGGGCTGCGGCATCTGCTTCATGGCCAGGCCCCAGGCATGCGGCAGCAGCTCCGGCAGCACGAAATACCACAGGAACATCTGCACCAGCAGCGGCACGTTGCGGAAAATCTCGACATAGGTGGCGCCGACCGCATTGGCCAGGCGCGACGAGGCGGTGCGCATCACGCCCAGGCACGAGCCGAGCAGCAGCGAGAACACCCACGCCGTCAGGGCCAGCGCCAGGGTCCAGCCCACGCCGATCAGGATGGTCTCCAGGAAGGTATGCACGCCGTCGGGCGACATCTCCAGGAAGATGCTCCAGCTCCAGTTGTAATTCATGCTTTGAGGACCTGTGGACAACCAAAGAAACGGGCGCCGGCGGCCGGCGCCCGGTTTAGCGTGTCGCCGCCCGGCCCCCGGGGGCCGCGGCGGCGGACCGGCTTACTCGTAGGCCTTGGGGTCGCCGGAGTCGGTCGGATGGGCCAGGGCGCGCTTGAGCGCGTCGCTCATCGGGTACTTCAGGTTGATCTGCTTGGGCGGGATCGGGGAATTGAAGTACTTGTCGTAGATCGCGGCGACGCGGCCGCTCTTCATCAGGTCCAGCACGGCGTCGTCCACCACCTTCTTGAAGGCCGGGTCGTCCTTGGGCTGCATGATGCCGTAGGGCGCCAGTTCCAGGCCCTTGGTGCCGATCACGAAGGCGTCGGGGTTCTTGGACGAGGCCACCACGCCATAGGCGATGCCGTCATCGTTGGCCGAGCCCGCGGCGCGTCCCGATTCCACCATCAGCAACGTTTCCGCCGTATCCTTGGTGGGTGCCATGGTGATGCCCAGGTTGCCCTCGGCGTTCAAGCGCGAAATCAGCTTGAAGGTCTGGCCGCCGGCCTGCGCCGCGATCGACTTGCCGCGGAACGAGGCCAGGTTGTTGGGATCCACGCCGCCGTCCTTGCGCGCCACCAGCACCACCTGCGCCACGAACGTGGTGGGCGCGAACGACACCAGCTTGTGGCGTTCGAGGTTGTTGGTGGTGTTGCCGCACTCCAGGTCGATGGTGCCGTTGGCCAGCAACGGGATACGCGTGGCGGAGGTGGTCGGGTTGTAACGCACGTCCAGCTTGGGCAGCTTCAGCGCGGTCTTGATGTGCTGGGCGATTTCCTGGCAGATCTCGACGGTGTAGCCGATCGGCTTCTGGTTGCCGTCCAGGTAGGCGAACGGCACGGAGGTCTCGGGATGGCCGATGGTGATCACGCCGGTGTCGCGGATCTTGTCCAGGCGGCTGGGGCCTTCGGCGTGGGCGGCGGCGCTGCCGAACAGGGCGGCGGCGACCGAAATCGCGGCAAATGTTTTCATCTTATTCCCTTGGCGCCGGTCGAGCGGCGCGTGCTTATGTTCACGAACAGCGGAGCCGGAATGCATACGACCCGCCGCGTCCCGCGATGAGCCCCGCGGCTGGCAAAAAGTATCAACTAGCGTTATGGTTTTATCCAGTTCCAATCGGGTATTCCTCTATACGGATTTGATATGGCCATTACACGAATGGGCTTGCGACACATCGAGGCTTTCCGGGCCGTCATGATGACCGGATCCATGACCGCCGCGGCGCGCAGAGTGCATACCTCGCAGCCGCACGTTAGCCGCTTAATAGCGCAATTGGAAGCAATCACCCAATTTCCCCTGTTCGACCGCAACGGCAGCCGCCTGACCCCCACCCAGGACGGTTCGCGCTTCTTCCAGGAGGTCGAAAAGACCTTCATCGGCCTGGCCGGCCTGGAATCGGCGGCGGCCAGCATCCGCTCCTTCAGCGCCAGCCGCCTGAGCGTGGCGGCCATGCCGCGCCTGGCCGGCGGCCTGCTGGCGCGCATCGTGGCCGCCTTCAAGACCGAATACCCGGACGTCATGGTCTCGATCCATTCCGGCAACGCCAGCGCGGTGCACAACTGGATCAGCTCGGGTTTCTGCGACACCGGCCTGGCGATGCTGTCGGGCGACAGCCCCGGCATCCAGGTCGAGCCGGTGCTGACCATGAACTGCGTGGCGGTGCTGCCCAAGGGCCACCGGCTGACCAAGTTGAAAAAGCTCAAGCCGGCCGATTTCGCCGGCGAGCCCTTCATCGCCTTTCCCAGCGCCACGCCGCTGCGGGAAAAGATCGACGCGGTCTTCAAGGCCGCCAAGGTCGAGCGCCAGACCGTGGCCGAGGCCGGCCTGGGCTCGTCGGTCTGTGCGCTGGTGGGCGCCGGCCTGGGCGTGGCGCTGATCAACCCGCTGGCCGCGCGCGAGGAATACGAGGCCAACGGCGTCGAAGTGCGCCCGTTCAGCCCGGCGGTGCCGGTCACGGTGGCGCTGCTGTACCCGCCATACCACACCCGCACCCGCCTGGTCAGCGTGTTCTCGCGCTACGCGCACCAGTTGATGCAGGAAGAGATGGCGGACCTGAAGGCGCGGCCGGGGCGATGATGCTCAAGCATGGTTTCGCAAACAAAGAGATTTCTCACCGCGAGATGCTATCCAAGCACCTTCTTATGATGTAGCGATATCCAGGACATAAACGTGGAACAAAAAATACGTACGCTGTTCTTCAAAGCCAGCCGACCGATAGGAGAGGTTCCAAAGCTTGATCCCATCAGGGTCGCCCGGAATCACCTTCAAGATATAGCTACAACGCTGGTGTTAGACACGAACATCTTAATTAAGATGGAAAGAGTCGTGCGCAGCGGAAATAAAGTGTCCGCCATCAAACCCGCCGGGTTACATAACCTCCTAACGTTGTTGGAACGCTGTCCGTCCCAGAGCATCTATCTCTCTCCAGCGTTCGCATTCGGCGAAATGCCTCCTGCACTTGCCGAAAACTGCCGACAAGCATTCGATGTATTTCTCGCTCGTCACCTGCCGAATTTTGTCGATTCGCCTGACGCCATCCCGGCGACCTATTCCGGCAAATCAAAGGACTATGGATTTTTCGATCTTGAGATGAATGCGCAAATGGTTCTGGCCGTGCCATTCTGCTCATTAGTCTATCTGCAGGTCGTAGACAGAATGTCGAGATTAAAGCCTATCGAGAAATTTGAAAGGTACCTGGATATGGCTGAAGAAGAGCTTGATGTTCTGAGTGCGAAGGAAGTCGAAATTGCTCGATATTGCTTTGCGAACCCTCGCAATGACAGCCGTGAACTTATCGATTTGCGACGAGTGTTCAGACGAAATTTCGTGCAAACGAAGGAAGAGGCATTGCCGCGAAGTCCGGAACAATTGTTGGCAGTTGCCTTCAATGGCGCGAGCGACTTGAATTTGCTCAATAGCGCAAACGTCCTGGACAATCAAGCGTTGGACGGAATTATTCAGGATTGTTGGATTACAACGACTGACAAGAAACTGGAGCGCTTTTCGCAAATTTCTCACAGCATCAACTTCGACAACGAGGCCGGAAAGATTGCAGCGTCAGAAATCCTGGCCGCCCATGCAGACGATCCGTACTGGGAAGCTTCCTCACGAATTTTTCATCTCCGTTGTGCACGTCGAGCCCCTAAATACTGGAGCCACTCTCCTGACGTACAACGCTATCCAGAAATCGCCAAAAGAGCAGCTCGCCTTGCTCATGAATCGTTTAGCACATCGGACTAAATAGGGAAGATCTTTCCAGTAGATGCTTAAGCGCATCAGCACTCAAGTCGCTACCTTGCTGAGGACGGATTCGCGCAGATCCAGCCACGCCACCAGCAGCAATCCCCCCGCCAGCCCCAGGTGCTCGTAGAACGCATTGGCGGCCATGAAGCGTTCCTGGCCGGCCGGCATCTCCCAGTAGCGCAGCGCGATGCCCGTGGCCGCCAGCGTGAAGGCGGCCAGCGCCAGCGCCCCCAGCCAGCGCAGGCGGCCGCTCAGGATCATGGCGGAGGCCGCCAGTTCCAGCGCGATCACCAGCACCGCGAACAACGGCCCGGGCGCCAGCCCGAAATGCGCCATCTCCGCCAGCGCGCCAGGAAAGTCGGTCAGCTTGACCAGCCCGCCCTGCAGGTAGGCGGCGCACAGGCCCAGGTAGGCCAGGAACCGCACCGCCGGCGAACCGAACAGCGGCCGGGCCAGGCCGGCCAGCCGCCGCTCCCATTGAAAGGTCGCGTTCATGGCCGGCCTCCTCAGACGGCCCAGCAGGAGCAACCCAGGGCGCCGAAGAAGCCCTGGAGGTCGGAACTGGGCGCCTTCGAGGCCCACGCCTTGGCATGGTCATGCCCATGCAGCCCGCAACTGGTGGCGCACGCGCAGGCCGCCATGTTGCGGTAGCCCAGCGAATTGCGGCCGGCGCCGTCGGGGTCGCCCCAGGCGGCATAGCCGCCGAACAGGCGCGTGGGCGACCAGTCCGGCATGGCGGGCGGCAGCGGATTGTCGTCCTCGGGCCCGAATTCGCCGGCGCCGTAGACCACCCGGCCGCCAACCACCGTCAGGTCCGAGGTCAGGAACGAGATCTCGTCCTCGCTGCAGCGGAAGTAGTCCTTGCTCGGCACGATGAAGTCGGCCAGCTGGCCCGGCTGGATGCGGCCGCGCTTGCCTTCCTCGTTGGCGAACCAGGCCACGTTCTCGGTCCACATGCGCAGCGCGGTCTCGCGGTCCAGGCAGTTGCGCGCCGGATAGAGGCGGGTGCCGCCCACGGTCTTGCCGGTCACCATCCACGACAGCGACACCCACGGGTTGTAGGACGCGACACGGGTGGCGTCGGTGCCGGCGGAAACCTTCACGCCGCGATCCAGCATCCTGGCGATGGGCGGCGTGGCCTCGGCCGCGGCCGCGCCGTAGCGCTCGATGAAGTACTCGCCCTGGTAGGCCATGCGATGCTGCACGGCGATGCCGCCGCCCAGCGCGGCGATGCGGTCGATCGACTTGTCGGAAATGGTCTCGGCGTGGTCGAAGAACCAGTTCAGCCCGGTCAGCGGCGTGTCCTGGTTGACCTTCTCGAACACATCCAGCGCGCGCGAGATGGTCTCGTCATAGGTGGCGTGCAGACGCCACGGCCACTTGTTCTGCACCAGCACGCGCACCACTTCCTCCAGCTCGCCTTCCATCTCGGGCGGCATGTCCGGCCGCTCGACGCGGAAGTCCTCGAAGTCGGCGGCCGAGAACACCAGCATCTCGCCGGCGCCGTTGTGGCGGAAGTAGTCGGTGCCCTGCTTGTACTTCACGCTGGACGTCCACTTGAGAAAGTCTTCCTTCTCCTGCTTGGGCTTCTGCGTGAACAGGTTGTAGGCCAGCCGCACCGTCATCTGGCCTTCGTCGGCCAGCTTCTGGATCACGGCGTAGTCATCGGGATAGTTCTGGAAACCGCCGCCCGCGTCGATCACGCCGGTCACGCCCAGGCGGTTCAGCTCGCGCATGAAATGGCGCGTGGAATTGACCTGGTAGTCGAACGGCAGCTTGGGCCCCTTGGCCAGTGTGGCGTACAGGATGGTCGCATTCGGCTTGGCCAGCAACAGTCCGGTCGGGTTGCCCTGCGCGTCGCGGATGATCTCGCCGCCCGGCGGGTTGGGCGTGGTCTTGGTGTAGCCCACCGCGCGCAGCGCGGCGCCGTTGAGCAGGGCGCGGTCGTACAGGTGCAGCAGGAACACCGGCGTGTCGGGCGCGACGGCATTGATCTCCTCGATCGTCGGCAGGCGCTTCTCGGCGAATTGGTGCCCGGTGAAGCCGCCCACCACCCGCACCCATTGCGGCGCCGGCGTGATGGCGACCTGGCGCTTGAGCATCGCCATGGCGTCGGCCAGCGAGCGCACGCCGTCCCAGCGCAGCTCCATGTTGTAGTTCAGGCCGCCGCGCACCACGTGGGTATGGTTGTCGAACAGGCCGGGCAGGGCGCCGCGCTGCTTGAGGTCGACGCGGCGGGTGGCGGGACCGGCCAGCGCCATGACCTCGGCATCGGTGCCGACCGCGACGAAGCGTCCGTCCTGGATGGCGACGGCGCTGGCCAGCGGCCTGGCGCGGTCCAGCGTGGTGATGCGGCCGTTGTGGAAGATGACGTCCGGGTAGGCGTTTGAGGCGTTTGGCATGGGGGATTCTCCTTTGGAACGGGCAGCGGCGCGTCCGCCCAACAGGCTATTGAGGGCTAGCGTGGAAGCAACACCGATGAGGTCGCGGCGGGTAGGCATACGATATCTCCGTGGGTGCGAAAAAAGGGGTTCAGCCCTGGTCTTTGTCCTGGGCCTGGCGGCCCGGCAGCTGCCCGAACACGTGGCTCACCGCCTTTTCCTTGTCGCAGGCGGCGACGAAGGCCGTGCCATTGAGCAGCTGCTTGCCCACCGGCACCAGCTGCTCGCCGACCAGGATGCCCAGCAGGCCGATCAACGCCACCAGCGGCGGCGCCGGCGAACGCACCTGCAGCAGGCTGTACACCACGCCGACCAGCAGACCGGCGCCCAGGGAAAGCAGATAGATCTTCATGCGCATTCTCGTGTGTGTCAGGAAGGGGGAAAGTCGGATCACGCGTGGGTATCGGCCAGCAGCACTTCGGCGTCGTCGAGCGCGGTGATGCGCACATCGGCTTCGTCCTCGATGGCGGCGCCGTCGCCGCTGCCCAGCTCGACGTCGTTGACGGTCAGGCGGCCCTTGGACGCCACCAGGTAGCCACGGCGCCGGCCGCGGGCGAAACGGTAGGTGGCGGCCTGGCCGGCCTTGAGCGCCACCGCCAGCACCCGCGCATCGCTGCGGATCGGCAGCGCATCCTCGTCGCCCTCGATGCCGCTGGCCAGCGTGACGAAATGGCCGTCGCAGGCGTCGCGGGCAAACGTCTTCCTGCCCCAGCTCGGCGGCACGCCGCGGCGATCCGGTTCGATCCAGATCTGGAACACCCGCGCCGGCCCGCCTTCCATGTTGAATTCGGCGTGCGTCAGGCCGCTGCCCGCGCTCATGACCTGCACGTCGCCGGCGCGGGTGCGGCCGCGGTTGCCCAGGTCATCCTCATGGGTCAACGCGCCTTCCCGCACGCAGGTGATGATTTCCACATCGGTGTGCAGCAGCGCGGGAAAACCGGCGCCCGGCGCGATGGTCTCGTCGTTCCAGGCGCGCAGCGCGCCCCAGTTCATGCGCCGCGGATCCAGGTAGTTGGCGAACGAGAAATGGTGTTTCACATCGAGCCAGCCGCGGCGGGCGTGGCCCAGGGTTGTCAAAGGTCGGCGCTCTATCATGGCGAGCCTCCAGGTGGGACGAATGGGAAAGCGGGGCGTCAGCGCTTCAGGGCCAGGAAGTGATGCACCTCGGGCTTGTCGGGACCGATATGGAACCGCAGCGCCTCGGCCTGCAGATCAGCGTCGGCATGCGAGACCCGATGGTGCTGGCGCAGATGCTCGGCCCACGACTCCACGAAGAACCACTCCACCACCCGCTCGGGATCGCTGGTGTGCTCGGCCACGCCCCAGGAATAGGCGCCGTCGCGCAGGCGCTCCTGCGACAGGCGCTGCATCGCGTCCAGGAACGCCGGACGGTCTGCCTGGCGGATGCGGTACTCGACCTGGATCAGCACCGGGCCGCGGTCATGCGCCACCGACTCCGACACCAGCGGCTCGGGCCAGTGGTTCGACGCCTGCAGGTCGGCTTCGCCCACCGGCAGCCGCGCCCGATGGAACAGCAGCGCCACGATCACCAGGCCGACGGCGCTGACCACCAGGGCGTAGGGCACGCCGATTTCACGCGCCACCAGGCCCCAGCCCAGGCTGCCGGCCGCCATCGCGCCGTTGAACACCATCAGGTACACCGCCAGGCCGCGGCCGCGCACCCAGTTGGGCAGGATCGCCTGGGCCACGCCGTTGAAGGTCGTCAGCGCCGTGATCCAGCCCATGCCCAGCAGCACCAGCATCAGCACCGCCAGCCACTTGGGCGGGGCGAACACCAGCACGCCCATCACCACCGCGCTGACCACGGACGCCAGCAGCACCAGCCCGTCCGCATTCAGCTTGGCGCCCAGCTTCGGCATCACCAGCGCGCCCAGGATCGCGCCGGCGCCCACGGCGCCCAGCAGCATGCCGTAGAAGCCGGACGTGCCGCCCAGCATCTGCCGCGCCACCAGCGGCAGCAGGGCCCACACCGCGCTGGCGAACAGGAAGAACACCGCGGCGCGCAGCAGCACGCGATGCAGTTCCTTGCTGGCCCGCGTATAGCGCAGGCCGGCCCGGAACGCGCCCAGGAAGTTCTCCGACAGCGCGCTGTCGGTCGCCGCCGGACGCTTCCACCACAGCAGGGCGGCGATCACGAACACATAGCTCAACACGTCCATGCCGTAGGTCACCGCCGCGCCGAAGCTGGCCAGGATCAGGCCACCCGCGGCCGGGCCGATGGCGCGCGCGATGTTGATCCCCAGCGAGTTCAGCGCCACCGCGCCCTTCAGGTTCTCGCGCGGCACCAGCTCGGGCACGATCGACTGCCAGGTCGGGCCCATCAGCGCCGCGCCGATGCCGCCGACGAAGGTCAGCGCGATCAGGTAGTCCACCGTCAGCGCGCCGAAGTGCGACAGCAGCAACAAGGTGCCGCTGACCGAGGCCAGCAGCAACTGCACGAAGATGAGGAAGCGCCGGCGGTCCAGAATGTCCGACAGCACGCCGGCCGGAATCGCCAGCAGGAAGATCGGCAGCGTCGCCGCCGTCTGGATCAGCGCCACCGCGGCCGGGCTGGCCGACAGGTCGGTCACCAGCCAGGAGCTGGCGACGTCGCGCATGAAGCTGCCCACGTTGCCGAGCACCGCGGCCGCCCACAGGACGGCGAACACGGGCTGGCGCAGAGGCGCAAAGCTGCCTCCCGCGGAGGGGGAAGGGGAATTCGGCATGGAATGCTCCGGGATCGCGCTGGGTCGCCAGGGGCCGTGCATCCCGCCGCCTGCCGTGATCGGAAAAAGAAGCGGCCCGGGCCGTTGCCGGCCCGGGCGCGGGGCTTACTTGGCCGGGTTGGGGCCGATGCGCTCGCCGTGCGTCACGCGCTCGGCCAGCTTGTGCACGTGGGTGACGGCGTAGTCGATGCCCATGCCGTAAGCGCCGGAATGTTCCTTGGCGATGCCGGTCACGGCGTCGTAGGTTTCCTGGCGGGCCCAGTCGCGCTGCCATTCCAGCATCACCTGCTGCCAGGTCACCGGCACCACGCCGGCCTGGATCATGCGATCCATCGCGTACTTGTGCGCGTCGGCCGAGGTGCCGCCCGAGGCGTCCGCCACCATGTAGATCTCGTAGTCGCCTTCGAGCATGGCGCACAGGGCGAAGGTAGTGTTGCAGACCTCGGTCCACAGGCCGGCCACGACGATCTTCTTGCGGCCGTTGGCGGCCAGCGCGTCGCGCACGTTCTGGTCGTCCCACGAGTTCATCGAGGTGCGCTCGAGGATCTTGTTCTCGGGGAACACGGCCAGCAGTTCGGGGAAGGTGTTGCCCGAGAAGCCATCGGTCTCGACGGTGGTGATGGTGGTCGGGATGTTGAAGGTGCGCGCGGCCTTGGCCAGGCCCACCACGTTGTTCTTGAGCGTCTGGCGATCGATCGACTGCACGCCGAAGGCCATCTGCGGCTGCTGGTCGATGAAGATGATCTGGCTGTTCTGCGGGGTCAGGACTTCGAGGTATTTGTTGGCGGACATGGTGGCTCTCTCTTTCAGGGAATCGTTCAGGGGAATGCGGCAAGGTGAATTCGGGCGCTGCGCAAACCGTTCCGGCTTGCCCCGCTGTCGTCGTGCTCGAATGCCGCTTGAGGGGTTTCGTTCACGTCGTGTGTCGGTATGGGCATAGTAGGGATCCGCCCCCCGCCTGAGAATCCGCAGCGGGGAATTGCATCCTTTCCATTTTTTGCATGATCCCCGCGACACGGGCATTTCCCGCCGGTGCGCCCCGGGCATTCTTGTTCGTCACATAGTCAGCCGCTATCATCGACGCGACTTTCTTTGCGAGAACCACCATGAACAAACTGCCGGATCTGGAGGGCTGGGCGATCTTCGCCAAGGTCGCCGACACGGGCTCGTTCGCCAAGGCCGCGGCCGAACTGTCCCTGTCCCAGGCCACGGTGTCCAAGACCATCACGCGTCTGGAGACCAAGATGAAGACCATGCTGTTCCACCGCACCTCGCGCAGCATGTCGTTGACGGAGTCCGGCTATGCGGCGCTGGAGCGCGCCGCGCGCATCCTGGAAGAGGGCGAGGCGGTCGAGGCCGAGGTCACCGAGAAATCCACCAGCCTGCGCGGCAAGATCCGCCTGGCCGCGCCCATGTCCTTCGGCGTCACCCACCTGGCGCCGATGCTGCCGCCCTTCATGCAGGCGCATCCCGACGTGGACCTGGAGATCGAGTTCAACGACAAGCAGGCCGACCTGGTGTCGGAACGCTTCGACCTGGCCCTGCGCATCTCCAACCTGGTGGACTCCACGCTGTTGGCACGGCGCCTGTGCTCGGTGCGCATCCTGCTGGTGGGCGCGCCCAGCTACTTCAAGCGCGCCGGCAAGCCCAAGCATCCGCGCGACCTGGCGCAGCACACCGCGCTGCAATACATGTACGCGCGCAACGGCTCGAGCTGGCGCTTCCGCCACGAAAAGCACGGCGAGTTCTCGCAGTCGCTGCCGGTGCAGCTGAACGTCAACAACGCCGAGGCGCTGTCACCCGCGCTGCAGGCCGGCCTGGGCCTGGCGCTGCAGCCGGAATTCCTGGCCTGGGAAGACCTGCAATCGGGCGCGCTGGAAACCGCCATGGACGACTGGCAGATCGACCCGATCGCGCTGCACATCGTCACGCCGCCGGGCCGCCGGCGGCCGGCGCGGGTGCAGGCGCTGATCGAATACCTGGCCGAACGGTTGACGGCGGAGCCGTGGGCCAGCGACGTGCAGGCGTAGGGCGCCGGCGCGCTGCCGACACGGCAAACCGCATCAAAACAAAAGGGGCTGCGCAGGCAGCCCCTTTTTCATGCTCGCCGCGCAGCCCGGGCGGGCTTGCGGCCAGTCGTGCTTGTAGGTGAACGCATAATCTGAGAGACCTTGTCTTTTCCAAACAAGGCCTTACGGTCGCCGTAACTGCATAAGATGAAAAAACAGGATGCGTAAATTGAGAATTTACGCTCGTTGCCTATCCCAAAAGGACCGCGGAGATGTCGGAAAATCAGGTTGCCCCATCAGCACCTGCGGTCGCCATCTTCGAATAGCAACTTCAAAAACTGCCTATTTCTCTAGACAATTTTAGCCCGTGTTCCCTGGCGAGGGCAGTCAATTTAACGAGGTCAGGTCTACGCAGAAGGTGCCAGAGCAACGTCACCATCCTCGTCCAGTCCCAGTAACTCTTCCGCCGCAAGGGCCACAGGCTGGGCGGCACCAGGCAGCTCCTCAACATCCCGCAACTTCCGCTGAACCGCCCTGGTTCTCCGACCCACCTCATCAAACTTTTTGGCAGCGGCATCAATCGACTTCTTGGTGGCCTCAACGACGTCGCCGAACTTCTGGAACTCGGTCTTCACGCTGCCCAGAATCCCCCACACTTCCGACGAGCGCTTCTCGATTGCCAACGTACGGAAACCTAGCCGCAAGCTGTTCAGCATTGCCGCTAGCGTCGTGGGCCCGGCCACGACGATGCGGTGTTCGTTCTGAAGAGCCTCGACCAGGCCCGGAATACGCGCGACCTCCGCGAAAAGTCCCTCGGTAGGCAGAAAGAGGATGGCGAAGTCTGTCGTGTGAGGCGGGCTGACGTACTTGGTCGAAATTTTCTTGGCTTCGAGTCGAATGGACGATTCAAACGCGGTCGCCGCTTGCTGAATGACGGCCTTGTCCAGGGAGTCGTGTGCGTCCAACAACCGTTGGTAGTGCTCTACCGGATACTTCGAATCAACGGGCAGCCACACCGGCGCGTCATCGTTTTTCCCCGGCAACCGGACAGCAAACTCGACGAGGTCATTGCTCTCGGGAACCGTCTTAACGTTACGGTCGAACTGCTCGGCCGTCAGCAGACTCTCCATGATGGCACCCAACTGCACCTCGCCCCATGTACCGCGGGTACGGACATTGGTCATGACTCGCTTAAGGTCCCCCACGCTTCCGGCGAGATTCTTCATCTCACCCAAGCCTACATGAACCTGTTCAAGCTTCTCGCTAACCAACTTGAAGGAGTCGCCCAGACGCTGCTCAAGCGTCGCGTGGAGCTTCTCGTCGACTGTCCGCCTCATTTCTTCAAGCTTGGTCGTGTTGTCTTGCTGGATGGCCGCGAGGCGTTCGTTCAATGCAGTGCGAAGCTGCTCTGAACTGGTCTGCGTTCCGTTCGCCATAACGCCGAGTTGCTGAGCGACAGACTCCTGCAACGTTGCGAACTGATTCCGAATCTGGTTGCCATTTCCTTCCAGCTGCTCCTTCAAGGCGGTGGCCATCACCCCAAGCTGATTGGTGATGTCTGCCTTGAGAGAGTCGAGGGTGCCCCGAGTAGACGCGGTGAGGGCCTCGAAGCGCTCCTGAATGCGTGTCTCGAATGCCGCGGCGCTTTCCGACAGCGCTTGACGAGACTTGCCGGTCTCCTGCGCGACCGTACCCAAATGCTCGGTCATCTCAGTCCGAAACTTCGCCAACGCCTGGGACGTCTCTGTTCGAGCATGCGCTGCATCGGTCTGCGCCTGAGTGAGCAGGTCCATTAACGCCTTGCTGGAAGCGTCAAGCCGGCCGGTGAGCGCGATTTGCAGAGCCTCGAATCGCGCCGCCAGCGAAGTGTCAAACGACCCGAACCTCTGCTCTAGCTTTGTCTCGAAAGCACTAAATGCGCTGGTCAGCTCGGTGCGACCGCTTCTCGCTTCCTCAAGCGTCTGCCCCAATTTCTCGTCGACGACCTTCCGGCTCGCCTCGAGGCTCTCCGCCGTCGTTCTCTGCAACGCTGTCACGCGCTCGCCAACGTTGCTCGAAAGCGTACCAATCTGCTGCCCAAAACGCGTCTCGAAGGCCTGAAAGGCTTGGTTGAGCTCCGCACGCCCATTCCGAGCCTCAGCCACCGTGCGCTCGAGCTGCTCATCCAGTGCCTTCTGGGAGGCGGTCATCGCACCGGCAGTAGCCTCCGTGAACCCGCGCAGCTGCTGCTCGATACGCTGCATGCCACCCTCGTTGCGAGAGACTGCTTGCATCAGGTTCTGGGCCGACTGTTCGAGAAGTCCAAGCCTCACATTGAGGTCCGCAGGCGTCTCAAACTTTGGTCTTCGCCACAACAGCGCCAGCAGCAGCACCGTCGAAACCATGCTCAGCGCAACGAGGACATAAATGGCTGTTTCAGTCATGTTGTTTCCTAGGTTTCCGTTCTGCGGCCACCTCGCGGCCGCAATTTCCAATGACCTCGATGTCGTCGTTCAGCACTCTTCCTCCTCCAGAGTCGCCAAACACGCCTTCACATCCGCGAGATGCATCTCTGTGAAGTAGATAGTCATTAATTCACCACCCAATTCGATTTCTATCTCGCTACCTGCCGCAGTAACAACAATGTCCTGCATCTCACTACGTTGCGCGTTTGCGTACAGGAACGCCGCCGCGTGATTCGGACATAGCGCTAAGTAGGTTTCGCGAAAACGCTTCGGCGAGTCTGCGAGCACTTCCACAGCTTCAAAGTAGTAGGAACCATTGGGAAGCCTGAAGGGCAATGCGTTCTGGCAAACTTGGCAAACCATCACACCGTATGAATTGGTGTATTGGTCCGCCAAGTAAAGCTTGGCTTCGGTCTTGGCCTCGCCCACACCCAACTGAACTGACCGCTCGCGTACCACGGACGCTTTGCCTGGAGTCGCCTTTGCTTCCTCGCCAACTCGCTTCTGACGAAGTTCAACATTGCGCACCGGTCGCACGGGTAGCTCAATGGGTTCAGTGTGCCGCTGCGATGCCTCCAAGATGCGCTTTTGCTCCTCTTGAGGTAGTCGCAAAAAAGCATGAGCACGCACCAATTCGTCCTCAGACTGGAAACCTAGCTCCTCGCGCTTTGCCACTCTTGCAGCGCTCTCTAAAGTCTTTTTCTTTTCCTCGGAGCCAAAGTCGAGGGCTGCTAGCCACTTGTACCCGGCATCGTAGCGGAATCCCTCGGGAAGTCGATTAACCAGCGCATCGCTCGGTTTGACAAAGGTACCGTCCATCTGCGGCACCCAAGGCATCTCCCGAAGCGAGCAGACCAACTGGGAGTCTGAGTGGTGGGGCCCACCCTTCTCGGTTAGCTGATAGCAAGCCCGCAGTACAGTAGGACGGGCCGTCTCTGATTGGCAGAGCGCATTCCAAACCAGAATTGATGCCTCCACTCGCTGAGCTGCCAAAAGGACTAGCCCCTGGGGGGAGAGAGCAAAGTCCCGGTTGATGCTGTTACCCCACCTAAGGCCAGGAGCTTTCTGCAGGTAGCTCCAATTAGGGTTGTTCCAGCAGTTAACTGCGTCATAGAGTTTGTCGAACTCGGTCTGGCAGCCCATCTCTTTTGCAAACTGCCCAATCTGTTCTAACGGAATTCCACACGCTAGGTACCAATCCGACAGCGGCCAGCGACGCCCCTCCTCAGCGATTGATTCGTACAAAAGCCTAAGGTCCGTCTTTTGGTAGGGTGCGTCAAGATATACGAGCTGTGCGTCTGACCAGCCATCCTCCGGAGAGGCAATGCGGAAAATGGAAGCCTTTGCGAAAACATGGCGGTGCTGAGGGTATTTGCTTGAAAAGGCAATCATCTGTTTGAAATCAGCAAGGTATTGCCTGTCAGAAGGCGCAGTCCCCGGTTTGCTGTAGCGCGACTGCAGAAGCAGCCTCATCTCATCCTGCTCATTGGGCTCTCGAACGCCCAAACGCTCCAGAAAGTGTCTCGCGCTGTCCTGCAGTGCCTGCTTTGAGCCCTCGGTGAGAACTCGATTGTCGACTCGATGGAGTGGGTCGTTCTTGCGAGGCGTCACACTTGGAAAGTACGCTATGCGCCCTGTGCTCATCTCTCCAGAGGAGAGTTTCACAAAGTAGACATCCGACAAATCACCGTAATCGTCGGCTTCTTCGCAATGTTTATAGAGCAGGGCATACAGCGCCTGTAGCCAACTAAATGGCTTGGCTCTTATCCAGCTCAGAACATCTTGCCTCAACTCACAGGATTCCCAGTTGTGCGCTGGCCTGCGTAGGTACTGCTCAAGAAAGCTCTTTAGGTCATCGACATCCCAATTTTGGATGCCCAAACTTCCGAGCATTCGGTCCTGGTTGCTGTTGCGCTGGGTAGCACCGATGACCCAGTCGGGTGCATCTTCGCGGCCCGTGACCAATGCCATGTCTTTGACATCTAGAAGCGCTTTCAGCGCAGCATTTGATTGGACGAGACGGGCTGCTGGTGCATAACCACCGCCCTGTTTCGGTACCAGAGGCTGCTGCTGCATTTCGTCCAACACTGCCTGCCGAATAACGTCATAGCGGTCCGGTAAGAGGTCGTCCTTGTTGGGAAGGACTGCCAGGAAATCACCCTTGAGCAGGTCGACATCGCGAACCGAGTGCAACGACTTTGCCGTCAGAGCGGCCAATTGCTTGAAGAGTGGAAGGTTCTCCGGCGAATTCTTGATGCTCGCCCGGCTGAGCTCGGGAACAAATGGAGCATGAAGATGAAATCGCAGCCCAGAAGTCTCCTTTTCTGCCGGGAAAAATACGGACACAGTCCCCTGTGCTGCCGGAATAATCTTCATCTGCCTAGCCAAAGACAAGCTTTTTTCGAACTGCTTAACACCATTAAGAAGCTCAAGTTCGAAGGCTAGGGCCACCTTCTGACGCTCAAGCGCATGAGCGGGTTCGATGAACTGCCCAAGGTCATGAATGGATTCGGCGAACCGCAGCCAGTGTGAACTGACAATTTCCTCGCCATCAACGAGCTTAAGCACCTCAACGTGAATATCCGAGTGCTCCTCGCGAAGAACCTCCCCTTTCCTCTCACCCACTTTCCAGCGGATATATCGAAGATTGTTCAGGAAGAGCAGTGTGGTCTCGGAAATCTTCTCCAGACCTGATTTCACCTCTGCGTATGACGTCGCCACGCTCTTCTTTTCATTATTGAAGGGAAACTCAAAGCGTGTACGAGACTCCAAGCCAACCTTGGGAGTCACTTCCTCTGGAAGCACCAATTTAAGAATCTTGAAGCTGTAGTCCTTCGAGTAGATTACGGGTGTATCTGTGTAGACGAAGACTGACTTGAAGCCAACACCGAACTTTCCAATTTTGTCGGGATTGTCTTTCTTGCTGCTGTTGAAGATACCGGTGATAGCACGGATATCTTGTTCATTGAAGTGTCTTACACCGTTATGCTCAAAGGCACAGGAGTCAGCGAAAAGCTCGAACGAAACTTCCGTTGCTCCCGCGTCCTCGGCGTTTTGAAGTAGTTCGTATATGAAGTGCGCTTCGTCTGGATAAAAGTCTTCAAAAATTCGAAGGTTGATTTCACCTTCGTTGGCATCGAGGCCGTCAATGAGCTTCTGGCGCTGGGCGGCAATCGCTGCGATGACGTTCATGACGACCTCCGCACTTCGAGCACGCCAAAGACTGCCGGTGTCGCATGGATGTCTCCGCTCTCTGCAGCTTTACGTAATGCAGCGATGCGTACGTCAAAATCGACCTGCGCTCGTTCCGACTCCGCCTGCTTCATTAGGCGAATCTTGTCATTCGTAGCCTTGGACACTTGGTCTGCCAAAAGAGCACGACGAGCCGAGAAACTCGCCGTCAAGCTTTGGATTCGGACACCGACAAGCTGTCTGTTGTCCTCTGTGTGCTGTGTCGACTCACTAAGCCATCGTTGATGATGTTCCGCGTCCAACTCATCCCATACATGCTGGGCGGGAATTTCAAGTTCAGGCGCATCAGTTGCCGTCGCGAGAACATCCAGCAACGCCTCGGCAATAACTGAACTCTTTGCCACCGGCACAAGCACTTCATCTCGGCGGGCTCCCTGCTTTGCCCAGCGATATAGAGCGAACGGGTGCAGACCTGTTGGAAGAGACCTATGCGAAGTAGTAAGCCGAACAGCAATGGCTTCTCCCTCTTGGAGGAAAGCCGCAGCTTGCCTTAACAGAGGATGTCCCAGGGATAGAAGGACTGCGTTCGTGTGCTCGACGGCTACCTCCTGCTCAAAGGTCACAGACAGGGTTGGCACAGTCCCTTTTAGCCACCTTTCCCATGAGCGATACATGGGGTCCGTCGACCGCGGTAGCTTACGGAAATCATCAAGGATAGTCGCACGCGCCTCCACACTTAGCCGGAGAGTTTTAAGCGGCTTGTCGCCTAACAAGGATTCCTGGTCTTTGCCCAATCTGTACGTCAAGTAGGTGGAAACGGCACGCGCTAGAGCTTGCGGCTCAAGCCAATGATTTCTAGACTCTCTCAGGCGCTGCTCCCAAGAAGCCTCGGCCAGGTTTAGCCCGAACAGTTCGCCTTGTCGTTCCTCAAGTCGTTGTTCTTCTTGTATCTGGCGAATCTTGTTATCTGCGAGCTGCTGCAGGCGCTGCTTGCGTTCCTCCTCGCTCAGGTTAAAGGTCTCCGCGATGCTGTGCAGCTCTTTGGTGATTTCCCCAAGAATCTCCTCATTACCCCCGATGGCATGCTGAAAGACACCAATCCGAGACAGGCAGCGGTCGTAAATCTCCGCATCAATTGTCCCCGGCGTGACGAGGTTGAAGATGCGTACCGTCTCACTTTGCTGGCCATAGCGGTCAATACGACCGATTCGCTGCTCAATGCGCATCGGGTTCCACGGCAAGTCATAGTTGACCAGGCAATCGCAGAACTGGAAGTCCAAGCCCTCGCAGCCGACCTCCGAAGACAGCAAGACGTCCAGAGCATCTTCATTCTCCTGAGGCAAAGAGAACCGCCTGCGAAGTGATGCACGCTCTTCATCAGGCACTCCACCATGAACCAAGCCAAAGCGAACCTGAGCTTCTGTGAGCTTGCCAACAAGGTAGCGAAGGGTGTGCCGGAAGGTACTGAACACCAGCACCTTGTTGCGAGACATCACCAACTTGTCTTTCACGACCCTCATGAAAGCTTCCGCCTTGGAGTCCACCGGGTCGAGCGTCTTCGCCCGCTCCACCAGAGCCTCGATATCTCCACGAATCTGGTCTACAAATTCGAACGACTGATCTTCAGAAGACTCTCCATCGTCTTCCTCTTCAAGCCGAGCGAGCTTGCCCTCGAGAATGTCCTGCAACGCCGGAGCCAACCCATACAAGCTACTGGCGGCCTGGCGGCAAACCGTCGTCATCATGAATTTGACGTTCTGGTTGCCATGCAAACGCGCGAAAATTCGGGCAATAACCCCCAACAGGTCGTCGTGGAGTGCCTTCTGGCTGGAAGTAAAGTCGGTTGTGAGGGATTCAGCCTTACGAGTCGTGAACTCGCCGATGTCCCGTCGTCGGGTTCGATTGATAAGGGAGCTAAAGGTGTACAGCTCTTCCAAGGCGTGGATAGTTTTGATGCGGGCCACACCATCCTCAGCCTCCTCGGCCAATCCATCGTAAATGTGTTGGAATCCAGGATTGACTGAAAGTACTTCACGCCCCCAGGTGGTCCCAGCAATATGGCGAAGCTGCTCCCGCACCTCCCCACTCCATTCACCACCCACTTTTCTACAAGCCTGAATCGCAGAATTGACGTATGGGTTTGGTTCAGCCATCTGATTGAAGCTGGCAGGGTCGATGATGACATCTGGCCGTAAGACATTGAGTAAGGTATATAAGTCTTCTCGGCCTAGCTGAACTGGCGTAGCCGACAGGAAAACGACCGCCTCCGCGTTGTCAGAAAAATAACGAACGGCTTGGTGGAGAAAGGTCTCGGAGTTCCGAATGTGGTGCGCCTCATCGACAATAACCAGGTCAAACTTCGGCGGCGGGTCCAGCTCCAACAATCCAAGGTCGCGGGACTTCCCTTTACCTGTCTTGCCAAACAATAGGTCATTGTCGAACAAGGAAGTCGGCAATATGGCCTTCTCGTATTGGACCGGCCACTCACCGCTAAGATGTGTTTCCTTGATGCAATGACGAAGAAGAGAGCCATTGAGCGGGACGAAGGTCTCGTCAAACCGCTTCATCTCCAGCTCCCATTTGCGTTCGGCAACCAGTGACTTGGGGCAGATGATAAGAACAGACTTTATATCGCTTCGCGCCTGCAGCTCTTTAAGGATGAGACCAGCCTCAATTGTCTTGCCCACCCCGACCTCGTCGGCGACGAGCAGCCGAGGCCTGTCGGCTCGGATGAGTTTGAAGATGGGGCGATACTGGTAGGGTACGAACCTTACCCGCCCGGAGTTCAACGAATAGAGCGCCGAGGCTGAAGGCGAGGAAAGCAGAACTGCACTGAGCATCGCAGAAAGCTCTGATGCGGACAGCTCCTTGAGATTGTGCTCCGACTCATCGAGTGCTTGTAGTTGACTCTCGTAATAAACCTGTCGAGCCCCACCCTCGAATACTCGATACCTTGTCTCTGAGCCCGCGCCTGGAAGCACTTCCAAAACCGGAAATACGGTGCTGGAGTTCGACCTCAAGCACAGGAGCTGTCCTACGGAGAACTTACTCGCGGCCGGTTCAGCGGGCGCATACCTTGAAGCTTGGGAAGCTTTTGCAGCATGTTCTGGTGAGGACGCGGGGGTAGGCGGGGCAAGTCGGGCCAATGTGGCCGCTTTGAATTCAGAAATTCGATTCAATATCGACTCGTCGGCATCAAGGACTCGCAATAGGCGGTCCAGGGTGTCGATGTCTCTGAAAGCATCGTTGTGACTCAAGCCACCCGCAGGTGCGTGCGCCCATCTATTCCGCACACCCTGCAGTTCTTTGACCCAGTTCCTCGCTTCCCTGGACAGAGGCATAGCGCCTGCGAGTTCACTCCAGTTTTGGTCAAGAACTCGCAAAACGGCAGCCAAATCTAGCCCATCAAGCGATTGGATTCCTTTCTCTTCGACAAGCCGCTGCTGTTGAAAGGTGAGTCGATTGACGACATTGTCTACCCACCAATTTGCCCCCAATATTGGCAGCTTTGTTTTCAGCCACTTAACAATTACGCTTGTTGAGCCATGCAGTAATTCATTCATCTTGTCTCCCTGAACTTCTATGCAGCCAGTTATCGGTATCTCAGCCCTTCATCTCCTTAGCCCAAGATGAAAGAGGCAAGTGCGTAGATATGAATTATTACATCAGCAATGTATTTTCACATGCAATGCCAATACGATTTTGCTTGGCGGCGCATATCCCCGCCAAGATGTCGCCGATGGCCTAAATTGAAACATGCTGAACACAAACGCAAAGACCCCGATGAGGGGCCCTGTTTTAGGTGAATACCCGGCAGATGCCTGGTCTCAGCTGTCTAATTCCTGCTTGCTCGTTAGCACCACGTAGCTTTTCTGCGGAGTGTTCTGTTCGACACGATTCCGGCTGAATTTTGTTCGATTCTGAGGGTGACGCAAGGAAGGGCATCACCTTGCGTTTTTCGCTTTGCTGGCCCGCTGACCTGGCGAGGCGGTTCTCGTCGACATAAGGGGATTGATGCTCGCAACGGGAGCAATCGTCTCAAACCACGATTCGCGCCCCAATACGCGAACGACTTGAATGCCGGCATGACCCCGCTAGCTATCGGGGCGGAACACGTGCTCTCACGTCTTTGACCCTGAGGTCTTATTCTCCCGCCCCGCGTCGATAAGTACGATGTTCTCCCGCCCCTCCAGCTTCAAGTCCCGGAGAATTCCCAGAACCTTCTCCCGCTCAGCGTCCGAGAAATGCAGAACGACCTTGATGCCCTGGTCCGTCTGACTGGCCTTGGCGTAGACCTCAACCTGTTTCTCAAGATTGCGCCGCAGGCTTGAATTACTCGCCAACTTGAATTCAACCAGGCTGGCATTTTTCTTTCCCTTGGAAACTTTGTAATCCACTGGCCCGCGGCCATTATTGACCTCGGCGTTTACGTCGAACGTCGTTGCATACCACGTCAAGCGGAACATGATGTGTAGGTCGCTCTCCCGCTTAACGGGCGTCCCGTTCACGTAGAAGACCCTGTAGCCGTCATTGTCCTCGATGACGTGTTTCAGATACTTCACTCGCTGCAGGGCTTCGTCATATGAGTTGCCCCGCTCGTAGAATTCCGTACCTGCCAGATGGTTTAGCACCAGGTCACGGATGTTCGACACGAATTGCGTGCGCGTTTCCTCAACCTTCTTGCTGCTGACCACATGCGCTTCGGAAGCGTGGTCCTCCTTCCACTTGATGTAGTGGTCCAACAGCACGGTGAACTGCTCAATGGTGCGCAGGGCTGCTGCCCTACGTTCATCCTGGGTTGAGCGCTCGTTAATTTGCCGCAAGAAGTGGTCGTTAACCTGAGCGCGAAGGTGTACGTCCGGCAGTGACTGTCGGAGCTGGAAGAACTGGCTGACCATGTCGCCTTGGTTAATCCAGGCCTCGTCACGAGTCAGAATTTCACACGGAGTAAGGATGACGTAGTCGCCCTCATGCCATGGCAGCGTGAAATGTCCGGACTGCCAGCGCCTCGTCTCGTAGTTGAAGCTGACGCGCTCAACATGAACGGGTTTGGTTTGATTGGGTAGCAGGTACTCCTTGGCAAAGTCCTCGGTGTACTTGAGCAAAAAACCTTTGATGAGATTCGTGGTGAAGTCGCTCAGATGGTCTCGGCCCACGCCGCCACTGAGCAATCCGAGCTTTTCTAGATGCGAACCGCGAGTTAACGTCTCTTCCCCGAAATTCTGGAACGCCCGCTGGAAGTTCCGAGCAAGCGCATGAGCGAAATGCTTGCCAAGACCGGTACCACTATTGCCCTGCTGGCTAAACCCGAGCCAATTCTGCTTGACCTCACGAAAAAGCAACCACTGGGATATTGCCCCCTCCGTCAGCTCGTCGGCAAGAGCGCGGTCTCGCACGAACACCAGATACTTAATGATGTCGTCGTGCAAGGCCCGAAATTCGGGCTGCTTGCTATCGAAGAGGAGAAATGGGTCAACAAACAGCGGCAGGTCGTTTACCAGCGCAACGTTGAAGGCACCGAATGCGTCGAGAACATCAGGCTCGACCCCAAACACGTCGGAGAAGTAAATCACTTGCGATGCCTCCCTTTCACATTTATCGGCCAGGTAATGCGGTCACCGCATCGCCGCGCCTCATACGAAGAAATATGGTTCGCGTTGCCGCTAGATTGCATCCCCGAACGCAGCCTGCTCCAAGGTCTCATGTTGCTGCCGCCAGCCTGGCATAGTCCGCGAAAGCAGGCGCCAGAAAGTCTTGGTGTGGTTCTTTTCGACCGTGTGGCAAAGCTCGTGGATGATGATGTAGTCCTGCACGCTAACGGCCAGTTCCATCACACGCGGGTGAAATTGCAGAACATTGGCGACATTGCAGCTTGCCCAGCGGCTTTGAAAATGGCGGATGCGTGTGCCGGCCGACTGCAATCCCGTCTCGCGCTCCCAGTGACGAACTCTGCGCGGCAACTTCTCCTCAGCACGCTCCCGGTAGAAACCCTCGAGCAACTGCTCCACGACCTCAGGAGCGACTTGAGTTCCCCCAGGGCACTCGACGACAAAGCGTGAAGCTGTGAAAGCCAGCCGCGGGACAACCAGTCCGGGTACATGGCGGACCTCCGTGAAGTAGCTCCGCCCGCAGTACCGCAGACGACTGCCCGTCACCACTGCGTCTTCCGCCCGTGGCTTGTTCACCAGGGCCAGCTTTTCTCTAATCCAGCGGGCACGCTGGCGGACCAGCTCCTCCTGTTCCGACGCATTTACCCACGGCCCACGCAGCAAAACAGGTCGGCCACGTTCGACCGTCACGTAGTGACGCTTCAGGCCAGCATCTGCCTGGAACTGCCATTCGATGACCGTCTGGCCATAGTGCAAGCGCGGCATGGTCAGTTCTTCAGCAGGATGTTCAGCACTTGAGCAGCGTGCTCCCGGGCAACCGACCGCTGCCATCCTGCCAACGGAACAAGTAGGCTGCTAATGTGCTTCTTGAGGTCAGCATGCAAGTCCGGCATCGCCTTCCAGTTGCCGGACGCGATGGTGTGGGCAAGCTCAGCGTCTTCGAACAGCTTGGTCGTCACAACTCTCGCCAGTTCGCTTGCAAGATGCGACTCGAGGTAGTGAAACACCGCAGACTGCGCCGCAACGGCAAAACCGGTGTTGTCCTTGTCCTTGATGCGCTGACCAAACAGTTCCAGCTGCTCCAGGAATTGGGCTTGCGAAATCCGGCCCGCCTTTTCCTCTTCAAGCAGCTTCTCCAGCTCTGCGGCGAGCTTATCGAAGAAGGCCGGGTCCTTGTCGCGCCCCGTCACGATGGTGTGCTTCAACTGGCTTTTCATGACCAGCGCCTGGCTGCCCGGGCTGGCCAGCTTCTTCAGCCGAGCCATATCCGACGCATCCAAAATCGACACCTCCTTGCCGAGCAAACTCTTGGCCGGGCTGGCACTTATGTATTCATCAAGCAGCTGCTGCAGGAGCACCGACTCCAGCTTGGTAATGCGCTCCCGGTACATCGGGCCAGGTAACTTGTCCCGCAGCATCAGGCGGATTTCCGCGCACAAGGTGAAGTAGGGCTTGAAGGGCAGGCCGCGTACATCTGGCAGGATGATGTCGATGCTGCGGTTGAACTGCTTCACCAATTCCAGGAAGTCTTCGATGACATCCAGACGCATCGCCGGGTCAAGGAAGGCCTCCGCATCGCTTTTGTAATCCTCGCGCTGGCTGACCGGGTCATACTTGCGCGGCAGCAGCTTGAGGATGCGCTCCAGGGTCGCCTGCAGTTTGGGTAGCTCGCTTTCTACCCCTTCCCAGACTTGGGCCGGTTGAACTTCGCCACCGTAAATCTTGAGTGCGTGGTCCAGATGCTCGACTACGCCGTGGTAGTCCACGATGTAACCCGCGTTCTTGCCCTCCAAGGTACGGTTCACGCGCGCAATGGCCTGAAGAAGGGTGTGTTCCTTGAGCGGCTTGTCCAAGTACATAGTGCCGACGATAGGGGCATCCCAACCGGTAAGCAGCATGTCGGAGACAATGATAAGCCCCACGTTGTTGGCACGTACCTTGGCATCCCGGCCTTGAGTCTCGTCTCCGTATGGCAGGGGAAAAAGCTTGCTCACAAAGTTGGAAACCTGCTCGGTCGGCATCGCCACCGGTTGCTTGCCGGCCTTCACTTCCGCGCGCACCCGCTCTTCGATGGTTTGTACCTGTTCAATGTCGACTTTGTACTCAACAGCCTCTTCCTGCACGGATGCACCGGTACGCGACGCCGTGATGCTGGCCAGGGATACCACTACGCGACTCTCGAAGGTGGGCAGGCCCTGCGCGGTACGCTCCTTCATGATGGCGTCAAGCAGGTCCTTGTAGCGCACGGCCATTTCGCGCCCGTCGCACACCAGCATGCCTTTGAGACCTTTCGCCCGCACATTGGCCAGGAAGTGCTCTACCAGATGGTGGGCCACCTTCTCCATACGGTCACCGGCCTGTCGCCAACGCGCCAGCAATTCCCTTTTAAGCGCCAGCTTTCTGACCTCCGTTTCCTTCTCGAACTGGTCCTTGAAGACCTGGTCCAGCTCGGCATCAGGAGCCAGCGCGACCCAGGCGTCCTGGTACTTGATGGGCAGCGTGGCGCCATCGGCCACCGCCTCATGCAGACGGTATTCATCGATGTATTCTCCACCACCAAACTCGGCCAGCGTGTGCTTATCGTCATGCAGCAACGGCGTGCCGGTAAAAGCTATGAACTTGGCGTTCGGCAGGCTGGCCCGCATGAAGGCGGCTAAAAAGTCGTACTGGCTGCGGTGCGCTTCGTCGACCAGCACGTAAAAATTAGGCTTCGTGCTCAGCACGCGAAAGTTCACCTTTTCGCGGCTCTGCTCTTCCCACTTGGCGGGCAGCAACACCCCATCTTCGTCGCGCAGACCGAAGTTCGTATTGCGCTCTTCGACCATAAAGAAGTCCTTGCCGTCCCGCACTCGGCGGCTACGGGAAGCCTGCAGGAGTTCGTTCTCATCTTCCGCTGGTACGGTCTGCGCCGAACCGTCAGCCCCGTCCTTCTCATCCTTTTCCTGGAATTTTTGGACGGTAGTCGTGAAAACGCTGCCATAGTCGTTCGACAGCATCCTAATCAGGCCATCGACCGATACCGCCTGGATAGCCTTGATGCCTACCGCATGGAAGGTGTCGAAGATTTGCTCGTCGAGGTCGCGCCGGTCGGTCAGTACCAGTACGGTCGGGTTGTCGAGACCCGTGCTCTCGGCCCGTAACAGCCTCGCCAGCAAGGCCATCGTTAGCGATTTGCCACTGCCCTGGGTATGCCAGATGACGCCGCCATCAGGGGTAGGCGCAGTCAGGCGTTGCACCGTCCTACGCACCGCGCGCCACTGCTGGTAGCGCGGCAGCTTCTTGACCGTCTTGCCCTCGCGAGTTTCGAACAACACGTAGTGTGTGACGAACTCCAGAAAACGAGCGGGCTCAAACAAGGCCCATAGCAGCTGCTCTTGCTCGCTCGGCTCTGCCCCCAGCAGTGCAGTCACCTCAGCGCGTTCGGCCTCCTGCAAACGGTAGTGGGCGTAGAAAGCGGGTGGCGTGAAAATGGCTCCGTACAACCCCTGGCAGCGATTCAGACCCACGGACACCTGGTTAAACACGAACTGGGCCGAAAAGGCCGCCCGGTAGCCGTCCAGTTGTGCCAGCGCTTCGTCAAGCCGGTGATGACTGGCCTTGCATTCGATGATAGCCAGCGGCAGGCCATTCACAAACAACAGGAGGTCAGGGCGGAACTGGTCGTCATCCGGATTGCGACCCACATACTGGTCAACGACATGAAAATCGTTATTGGCGGCCGCTGTGGCGTCGAAGAAGCGCACGCTGCGGAGACTGCCTTCCGCGTCTTTCACCTGGATGTCGGAGCGATGCACCACCTGCTCCCAAAATGCCTTGTTCGCGGGCAGCAGGTCGTCGTTGACCCGCTTACGCAGTTCAACCAACGCAGCGCTGACACCGCCGGAGGCCTTTGCGAGCCAGGGATTCAGCGAGAGCAGTCTGGGTGTCAGGATGTTTTCAAGCACAGGGGCAAGATGGCGGTGTTCCACCGTTACTTCGTTGCCGCGCAGATGGGTGTAGCCCAGCTTGACCAGCCACTCAATTGCCGGGGTTTCGACTCCAACTTTTTCCGCACTACCCATGTCCCGTTCACTCCCTGTGTTCTTGTGATAGCGCCCGCGTTCAGCCAGCAATGGCTTCTATGTCGAGTTTGACCCGCCATTCCCCAGTCAGGAGCTTTTGCATCAGACCGCGTTTGATTGATTGGTATTGTGTCTGTTTTGACGCGAGCACTTCAATTTTTTCATCAAAACAACCAAGTACATCCGCGATTTCCTGCTGCTCAGCAACCGGGGGAATAGGTAGGTCAAAGCTTCTAATCTGCTGGTAGTTCAGTCCTTCGCGATTCCCCCCCGCCTGGAACTTTTCTACCTGCTTCTGACCCAGCACAGAATTTAAATACTGGCAAAGAAAGGAGGGAATGAGAGATTCCTTCGTCCTAATTATGCATACGTGCTGATTAACATTACCTTCGGCAAAATCTGCTGGAAGAACGGCAGACCTTCCAATAGATGCTCCGGTGATATTTAGAAGCACGTCGTTGGGTACCAGCGCGGAGTTATACATTTTTTCGTGTTGCTCACGCGCAATGAAGACCACGTCATCCAAGGCCAGCTTACCCACCAAAACGTTTTGGCTGCGTATTAACGGGATTCCATCACTGAGATACGAATCGCTGCCGCCCTTGGGAGTAACACCGCTACCGACTTTGGTTACACGCGAACTAAGCTTGTCCGCAATCCACCCGACCGGAATCTCCCCCAGTTCACTGTCTTTGAACTCGGTATGTGGCACCCAGCGACCATTACCGTCTTGGGTGCCGACACCTCGGCTGAACAACGTTTGCATCAACCCACGCTTAAGGGTCTGGGTGGCTTCAATCTGGCGAGCGATGATGTCCAGCTTGTTGTCCACAGTCGCGAGGATAGCGGCGATTTTCTCCTGTTCTACGAGTGGGGGGGTAGGAAGTAGGAGCTTTTCTAGGCTCCCACGAGAAATCCGTGTCCTGGTAGTCCCACCAGCAGCCTTTTCGATGGCCTTGCGTGTGAAATCTGCATTGATTGCGTTCATCAACCAACGAGCGTCGGTCTTATCCTTACTTACGCGCAGGATGCAAACATCAACAACCGTTATTGCCTCCTTGGCATCGCCGGGAAATATGCATGCTCGCCCAATGGGGTCCGGCATGCGCGCAATGATGATGTCGCCGGCCAAGAGATTTGTACACTTCAACCGGGAAGCCGTTTCGTGTGTCAAGAATCGGCTCGACTTATTGACGTAACGACCATCGCCAATATCCGCCAGTTGAATCAAGCGAACGCCACCAGTTGGGTCTTGGTCTTTGGATTCAATCCAATCGCCGTCTGAAATCAGGCCATCCCCAACAATTTCCGCTATCGGGCACAGAGGGTATGGTGATGTCATTTTGGCTCCCCCAGCAATCCCAACTCCACCAAATAGCCGTTCAGCCGCACATCAATCTGCGCTTCCTTATCGGCCAGTGCGGCAAGTTGCGCTAAGGTCGCAGCTACATCAACCGTCTCCTCGGTCTCCCCGTTGTCGATGTAGCGGGCGATGTTGAGATTGCCATCGTTACCGCGGATTTCCCCCAGCGTCACCACGCGGCAGTAGTTCTCCACCTCGGTCTGCTGCGTGAAAGCATCCTTATGCGTGCTGACAATGTGGGCGATATCCTCGGGCCGCAGGCTATTCTGAGCCTTGCCTTCGAGGTAGTCGCGGCTGGCATCGATGATGATGACCTTGCCCTTGAGCGCGGCTGGCTTCCGCTTGTTAAGCACCAACACGCAGGCCGGAATGCCGGTGTTGTAGAACAGGGCGGAGGGCAGGCCGATGATGGCCTCGATAAGGTCGCTGGGCTGGTTGCCACTGCCAGCATCAGTTCCGAACAGTAGGCCTTCGCGAATCTTGCCTTCCTCGCCACTGCGGAACAGCACACCATGCGGCAGGATGATGCCCATGCGACCGTCGGCCTTCAGGCTGGCCAGCATGTGCTGGGCAAAGGCGAGGTCGGCATAGCCACGTGGTGGGATGCCATAGGTAAAACGGCCGTAGGGGTCGCTGACTTGCTTATAGTTCGGCGCCTTGGACTTTTTCTCGCTTTCTTTCTCCGCTTCGTTTTCGAGTTCCAGCGGTGACCACCAAGCCTTGGCCGAAAATGGGGGATTGGCAATCACGCGGTCGAAGGTCTTGAGGTAGTCACCATCGAGGTGCTTCGGCTCGACAAGGGTGTCGCCACGCTCGATTTCAGCACGCATATTGTGGAGGTAAAGGTTCAGCTTGGAGATAGCCCAGGTACCGAGATTTTTCTCCTGGCCGTAGAGAAGGACATTGGGTTTGTCGCCCAGCAGCGTGCCACCCGGTAGCTTGGCAATATGGTGTGCGCTCTCCACCAGCATGCCGCCGCTGCCACACGTGGGGTCATACACGCTCATGCCCGGCTGCGGGTCAAGCAACTCAACCACCAATTGCACAACGCCCTTGGGCGTGTAGAACTCGCCACCCTTCTTGCCCGCGTCATCGGCGAACTGCTTGATGAGGTACTCGTAGGCATCGCCTAGCATGTCGGCCTTGTAGAGGTCCTCGTTGCCAAGCTGGTATTGGTTGAAGTGGCGCAGCAGACGCTGCAGGGTATGGTCCGACAACACACGCTTGTCACCGTATTGTGTAGCCGTGAGCACATGCTGCAGGTCAGTGCCCTTCACCCCGGCTTCGATGTCATGGAAGGCTTTATCGAGCGCCTCGCCAATGTTCTCGGTGCGGGAGATGAGATAGCCCCAGCGCGCAGTTTCCGGAAAAACTCCCTGGTCTTCACAGACTTCGGCATCGGCTTCTTTGCGGCTAAGACCTTCGTCCGCCATCAGTTTTGTCACGCGCTCTTCGAAAACGTCATTGAAGCGCTTGAGAAACAGCAAGCCGAAGATGTAGTTTTTGAAATCCGACGAATCGATGGAGCCGCGCAGGATGTTCGCGGATTCCCAGAGCCAGCTTTCGAGGGTGTCCAGAGTAAGTTTATTTGCCATGGCGGTGATTCAGTAACGGTTGATTCGATAGGACAACCGATGCGACAGGTAAGAAAAACGGCCACCCTTGGTGGCCGTTGAATTGTTCTACTGGACGCTCGACACCCCGCAAGTCAGTCGTGCTATCGATAAAAAAAACCATAGTTTTCTCGGTTTATGCGTCCAGTTTTCTCAGGTAATGCGTTCACCTACAGTATCGATCAGACGTCGATGTTCCCCGCCGACAGCGCATGCGCCTCGATGAAGTTGCGGCGCGGCTCGACGTCGTCGCCCATCAGCGTGGTGAAGACCTCGTCGGCCGCGATGGCGTCCTCGATCTGCACGCGCAGCAGGCGGCGCACCTTCGGGTCCATGGTGGTTTCCCACAGCTGTTCCGGGTTCATTTCGCCCAGGCCCTTGTAGCGCTGCTTGGAGATGCCGCGATCGGCTTCGCTGCGCAGCCACTGCATGGCTTCGCGGAAGTCGGAGACGTTCTGCTCCTTGCGCTTTTCGCCTTCGCCGCGCGCGGCCAGCGAACGCGGGCCGACCTTGCCGGAGAAGCTCTTGGCGGCGCGCGACAGGATCGCGTAGTCGGAACCGCCGACGAAGTCGGCGTCGATGATGCTGACGCGCACGTTGCCGTGGTGCATGCGCTGGATCGACAGGCGGTGGCGTTCGGTGGCCTCGTCGAACTCGGGCACCACTTCCACGCCGTTGCCGCTGACCGGGTCGCGCATGGCATCGGCCAGGCGCTTGGCCGAATCGGCGGCGGCCTCGGCCGACTCCAGGTTGATCTCGACGCCCTCGGCCATGGCCGACAGCGCCGCCACGTCGAACACGCGCGACAGGCGCGCGATGACGCCGTCGGCGGCCACGTACTGGCGCGCCAGCTCGTTCAGCTCGTCGCCGCGGATGATGTTGCCGCCGGAGATGATCTCGGCGTCCTTCAGGGCCAGCTGCAGCATGAACTGCGCTTCTTCCTGGTCATCCTTCAGGTAGCGCTCTTCGCGGCCGACCTTGACCTTGTACAGCGGCGGCTGGGCGATGTAGACGTAGCCGCGCTGCACCAGCTCGGGCATCTGGCGGTACAGCAGCGTCAGCAGCAGCGTGCGGATGTGCGCGCCGTCCACGTCCGCGTCGGTCATGATGATGAGGCGGTGGTAGCGCAGCTTGTCGACGTTGAAGTCCGGGCCGATGCTGGTGCCCAGCGCGGTGATCAGCGTGGCGATCTGCTCGCTGGCGATCAGGCGGTCAAAGCGCGCCTTCTCGACGTTCAGCACCTTGCCGCGCAGCGGCAGGATGGCCTGGAACTTGCGATCGCGGCCCTGCTTGGCCGAGCCGCCTGCGGAGTCACCCTCGACGATGTACAGCTCGCACAGCGCCGGATCCTTTTCCTGGCAGTCGGCCAGCTTGCCGGGCAGGCCGGCGCCTTCCAGCACGCTCTTGCGGCGCGTCATTTCGCGCGCCTTGCGGGCGGCTTCGCGCGCGCGGGCGGCTTCGACGATCTTGGCGCACAGCGCCTTGGCGTCGTTCGGATGCTCCAGCAGCCAGGTTTCCAGCGTGCGGGCCACGGCCTCTTCAACGGCCGGACGCACTTCGCTGGACACCAGCTTGTCCTTGGTCTGGCTGCTGAACTTGGGTTCGGGCACCTTCACCGACAGCACGCAGGCCAGGCCTTCGCGCATGTCGTCGCCGGAGGTCTCGACCTTGGCCTTCTTGGCCAGTTCGTTATCGGTGATGTACTTGTTGATGATGCGGGTCATCGCCGCGCGCAAGCCGGTCAGGTGCGAGCCGCCGTCGCGCTGCGGGATGTTGTTGGTGAAGCACAGCACGCTTTCGCTGTAGCTGTCGTTCCACTGCATCGCCACTTCCACGCCCACCGGCACGCCGCCCGCCGACGACTCGGTGGTGACCGAGAACACGTTCGGGTGCAGCACCGTCTTGGCGCGGTTGATGTATTCGACGAAGCCCTTCACGCCGCCCGAGAAGGCGAAGTTCTCTTCCTTGCCCTGGCGCTGGTCGATCAGGCGGATCTTGACGCCGTTGTTCAGGAACGAGAGCTCGCGCAAGCGCTTGGAGAGGATCTCGTAGTGGTACTCGATGTTGTTGAAGATGATCGGGTCGGCCAAGAAGCGCACTTCGGTGCCGCGCTTGTCGGTCGTGCCGGTCACGGCCAGGGGCGCGACGCGCTCGCCCTGGCGGAATTCCATCTGGTGCACTTCGCCGTTGCGGCGGATGGTCAGGCGCAGCCACTCGGACAGCGCGTTCACGCACGACACGCCCACGCCGTGCAGGCCGCCGGACACCTTGTACGAGTTCTGGTCGAACTTGCCGCCGGCGTGCAGTTCGGTCATGACGATTTCCGCCGCGCTGCGGTGGAATTCGTCGTCCTTGTGGATATCCGTGGGGATGCCGCGGCCGTTGTCGGTGACCGAGATCGAGTTGTCGGTGTGGATCGTGACGACGATGTCGTCGCACCAGCCGGCCAGCGCTTCGTCAATGGCGTTGTCGACGACTTCGAACACCATGTGGTGCAGACCGGTGCCGTCCGACGTGTCGCCGATGTACATGCCGGGGCGCTTGCGCACGGCCTCCAGCCCCTTGAGCATCTTGATCGAGTCGGCGCCGTAGCCGCCGTTCTCGGGAGTGGTGTTCTGCTGATCTGACATGTCTGTATCGATAACGCTTTAAAGAACGGCCTGGCGGCCGGACCGCCGGCGGGCCATCAGGCCCGCGGGCGGCACAAACCCACAGCTGCGCGGACTCAGATCCGCATGGGCATGACGACGTACTTGAACTGGTCGTCTTCGGGCAGGGTGATGAGCGCCGACGCGTTGGCATCGGGCATGACCGACCACTGGATGTTGTCCACCTTGACGTTGGCCAGCACGTCGAGCAGGTAGCCGACGTTGAAGCCCACGTCCAGCGGTTCGTGGCCGTAGTCGATGTCGATTTCTTCCTGCGCCTCTTCCTGCTCGGCGTTGGAAGAAGAGATCTTCATCTGGTTCTGCGCCAGTTGCAGGCGCACGCCCTTGAACTTGTCGGTGGTCAGGATGGCGGCGCGCTGCAGGCTGCCCTGCAGGGCTTCGCGGCCCACCAGGAAGTGGCGCGTGTAGTTGGTCGGGATGACGCGGGTGAAGTCGGGGAACTTGCCTTCGACCAGCTTGGACACCAGCTCGACGTCGCCGAAGCGGAAACGGATCTGGCCCGGCGCCACGTCGATCGAGACGAGCTCGTCGGAGTCTTCCAGCAGGCGCTGCATTTCCAGCACGGTCTTGCGCGGCACGATCACTTCGTGGCGTTCGCTGATGCCGTCGGCTTCGGTGGAGCAGTGCGCCAGGCGGTGGCCGTCGGTGGCGACCGCGCGCACGCGGCCCGGTTCGAACACCAGCAGCATGCCGTTCAGGTAGTAGCGGATGTCCTGTTGCGCCATGGCGAAGTGCACCATGTTGAACAGGTGGCGCAGCGTACGTTGCGGCATGCTCAGCGACACGTCCCACTGCTCGGGCTGGGCCACGGTGGGGAATTCGCTGGCGGCCAGCGTCTGCAGCGCGAAGCGGCTCTTGGCCGACTGCACCGACAGCTTGTTGCTGGCCAGCGCCAGGCGCACGTCGCCGGTGTCCGGCAGGGCTTTCAGGATGTCCAGCAACTTGCGCGCCGCGACCGTGGTGGACTCGTTGTCGTGGCCCACACCGAAGTCGGCGTGCGTGGTGATCTGCACTTCCAGGTCGGTCGCGATGAAGGCAACCTTGTTGCCTTCCTTGCGCATCAGGATGTTCGCCAGGATGGGCAGGGTATGGCGTCTTTCGACGATGCCCGCCACGGTCGACAGCGGTTTCAGCAATGCATCGCGTGTGGTTTGTACGAGTTGCATGGTCATCCTTTTAGAGTTTGTTCCAACACGTGCAGGGTATGGTTGAGCTCCGCTTGCTTGGCGCGGGCGTCGGAAATCTTGCGTACGGCGTGCAGCACGGTGGTGTGGTCACGGCCACCGAACAGATCGCCGATTTCCGGCAGGCTTTTCTGGGTCAGCTCCTTGGCCAGGTACATGGCGACCTGGCGCGGCAAAGCGATATTGGCCGGCCGGCGTTTCGAATACATGTCGGCGACCTTGATCTTGTAGAAATCCGCCACCGTCTTCTGGATGTTCTCGACGGTGATCTGGCCGTTGGACACGGACAGCAGATCCTTCAGGGCTTCCTTGCAGACGTCCACGGTGAGCACATCGCGGCCGTGGAAGCGGGCGTAGGCCAGCACCTTGCGCAACGCGCCTTCGAGTTCGCGCACGTTGCTGCGCAGGTGCTTGGCGATGAAGAACGCCACTTCCTCGGGCATCGGCACGCCCTCGGACTCGGCCTTGCGCAGCAGGATCGCCACGCGCATCTCGAGTTCGGGCGGCTCGATCGCGACCGTCAGGCCGGAATCGAAGCGCGAGATCAGGCGGCTGTCGATGCCCGACAGTTCCTTCGGATAGGTGTCGCTGGTGATGATGATCTGCTTGCGCTGCGCCACCATCGCCTCGAACGCATAGAAGAATTCTTCCTGCGTGCGGTTCTTGCCGGAGAAGAACTGGATATCGTCGATCAGCAGCAGGTCGAGCGAATGGTAGTAGCGCTTGAAGTCATCGAACGCCTTGCGCTGGTACGCCTTGACCACGTCGGACACGTATTGGTCGGCATGCACGTAGCGCACGCGCACCCCGGTGCCCGCCGCCACCATGGCGTTGCCGATGGCGTGGATCAGGTGGGTCTTGCCCAGGCCCACGCCGCCGTACAGGAACAGCGGGTTGTACGAGGTGCCCGGGTTCTCGGCCACCTGCAGCGCGGCGGCGCGCGCCAGCTGGTTGGCCTTACCCGTCACGAAGTTCTCGAACGTCAGGTCGGTGTTCAGGCGCGAGCGCTCGTACACGATGTTGGCGGCGTCCGCGTTCACGGCCGCGGCCGCCGCGGTGGTCGCGACGGGAGCGGGCGCGGCGGGCTGCGCCGGCATGCCTGGCGGCGGCGCGCCGCCCAGGGGCGCGGCGGCCGAAGGCGCGGTCGGCACGGGCGGCTGCGCGCGCACGGGCGCCACCGGCATGCGCGGGGTGGTGCCTTGCGTGGGCAATTCGAACAGGACCTGTACCGGACGCTCAAACCACTCCGCGGCCAACGCTTCGATCTGGTGGGAGAAGTTCTTGCGCACCCAGTCCAGCTTGAACCGGTTGGGGGCGGCAACGCGCAGCACCGCCTGCGTTTCGTCATACGCAAGCGGGACCAGCGGTCGTATCCACGCGCTGATTTGTTGGGGGGGGAGTTCCTGCTCAAGACGACTGACGCAGGTCTGCCAGAATTCTTTCATGTCGCTCTTATTCAAACCTCGATTCTACCTTGCCTGGGCACGGGTTATCCACAGGGTAGGGCATGAGCGTGCACAACCCGCCCCCTTAACTGTTTGACAAGACAGGGAAAACTTGCTGAAATGGTGGGCTTTTCCGAATTCTGTCTGTCAGAAGGTTTCGCAGAAGGCCCAGGTTCACACGGGTAATAGGGTAATGGTTACACTTACCCCGCCCCCGGAACTGTGCCTTGCTGAATAGGTCGCCCGGGTATTGCCCGGACCAGAGCCCCGTCTACAAGCCTGTCTTTGCCAGTGAATCCGCATGTCATGTGCGAATTCGCAGCGAGGCGCTTACTAGATACCCGCTACCGGATTTGCGACCAGGAACCCTCCGGGCAGGTCCCTTCTGACTTTTGTTCTTTTTGTGGATCGTCCATGAAACGCACCTACCAACCTTCCGTTACCCGCCGCAAGCGCACCCATGGTTTCCGCGTGCGCATGAAGACCCGCGCTGGCCGCGCCATCCTGAACGCTCGCCGCGCCAAGGGCCGCAAGCGTCTGGCTGTCTAAGTCTCGCTTCTTGCGCAGACACCCGACCCGCTGACCCGCAGTCCATGCCGCGCGCCACGCTTCCGCCGGAGGCGCGGCTGCATCGCCCCTCCGAGTTCGCCGCCGCCCTCAAAGGCCGGCGTCTGGCCCGAGGGGCGTTTTTCGTTGTGAGCGCCGCTTCCAACGATCTGCCTCCTGGTCAGGACGCCTGTGCCCGGCTGGGCCTGGTGATCGCCAAGCGCTTCGCCGCCCACGCCACCACGCGCAACGCCCTCAAGCGGGTCATCCGCGAAGCGTTCCGCCACCGGCGCCTGGGATTGCCGGCGAAAGACTACGTCGTGCGACTGCACAGCAAGGTCACGCCCGCCACGCTCACCGCGCTGAAACAGGCGGCCCGGGCCGAAGCGGACGCTCACTTCGAGCGGATCGCGCGATGAACGGGCCATCCCCCCGGCAGGCAGGCCGTCCGCGACGCGGGCGTTCCGTGGGGGCCGCATTACTCATTGCCCCGATCCGGTTCTACAGGTTTTTCCTGAGTCCCTGGATCGGCCGGCAATGCCGCTTCACCCCGACCTGCTCGGCGTACGCGATCGAGGCGATCGAACGCCACGGTCCCTGGCGCGGCTTCTGGTTGATGCTGCGACGCATCGGCCGCTGCCACCCCTGGTCGCCCGGCGGCTGGGACCCGGTTCCGCCGTCCAAGGGAACCAACCGCGGGGCCTGCTGCTCCCATGGGCACCGCACCGAGCATGATTGACGCTAAACTGGCGGGCTTTGCTGGCCCGTATTCACTTCAGTAGGCACCATGGATATCCGACGAACCGTCCTCTGGATGATTTTCTCCTTCTCGCTGTTGCTCCTCTGGAACAACTGGCAGATCCATAACGGCAAACCGTCGCTGTTCGGGGCCCCCACGCCCACGGCCAGCACGCCCGCCAACGACACGCCGGCCGCCGCGAACAACGCGACGCCTTCGGTGCCCAATGCGCCGCCCGCGACCGCCACCGCCACGCCTTCGGCCGTGCCTGGCGCCGCCACGCCGGTGCCGACGCGCTCGGAAGAAGTGGTCATCACCACCGACGTGCTGCGCCTGACCTTCGACACGCTGGGCGCCCAACTGGTGCGCGCCGAGCTGCTGAAGTACCCGGCCACCGGCCAGCCCGACAAGCCCACCGTGCTGCTGGACCGCAGCGCGGGCCTGACCTACATCGCCCAGACCGGCGTGATCGGCGGCAGCTTCCCCACCCACCAGACCCCGTTCCGCGTGGTCTCGACCGAGCGCCAGCTGACCGGCGACAGCCTGGTGGTGGCGTTCGAAGCCGAATCCGGCGGCGTCAAGGTCACCAAGACCTTCACGCTGCATCGCGGCCGCTATGACATCGACGTGCGCCACGACCTGGCCAACGTCGGCGCCGCCCCCGTGACGCCGGCGCTGTACCTGCAGCTCGAGCGCGACGGCAACGATCCGGCCGACACCTCCAGCTTCTATCACACGTTCACCGGCATGGCCGTCTACTCGGAACAGGACAAGTTCCAGAAGATGACCTTCGCCGACATCGAGAAGAAGAAGGCCAACTACATCAAGCAGGCCGACAACGGCTGGATCGCCGTGGTGCAGCACTACTTCGCCACCGCCTGGGTGCCGCCGCAAGGCAAGCCGCGCAACAACGAAGTGCTGGAAGTCCAGAAGAACGTCTACGCCGCCCGCACCATCGAAGCCGTCGGCGAGATCGCCCCGGGCGCCGCCGCCCGCGTCGATTCGCACCTGTGGGTCGGTCCGCAGGACCAGAAGGCCATGGCGGCGCTCGCCCCCGGCCTGGAACTGGTGGTCGACTACGGCTGGCTGACCATCATCGCCAAGCCGCTGTTCACGCTGATGACCTGGCTGCATTCCATCCTGGGCAACTGGGGCTGGACCATCGTCGCCCTGACCGTGCTGATCAAGGCGCTGTTCTACCCCCTGGCCGCCGCCAGCTACCGCTCCATGGCCCGCATGAAGCAGGTCGCCCCGCGCCTGCAGGCCCTGAAGGAAAAGTACGGCGACGACAAGCAGAAGCTCAACGCGGCCATGATGGAGATGTACCGCACCGAGAAGATCAACCCGCTGGGCGGCTGCCTGCCGATGGTGGTGCAGATCCCGGTGTTCATCTCGCTGTACTGGGTGCTGCTGGCCAGCGTCGAAATGCGCGGCGCGCCGTGGATCCTGTGGGTGCACGACCTGTCGATCCGCGACCCGTTCTTCATTCTGCCCGCCATCATGATGGCCACCATGTTCCTGCAGATCAAACTGAACCCGACGCCCCCGGACCCCGTCCAGGCCAAGGTCATGATGATCATGCCGCTGGTGTTCGGCGGGATGATGTTCTTCTTCCCGGCCGGCCTGGTGCTCTACTGGTGCGTCAACAACACCTTGTCGATCGCCCAGCAGTGGTCCATCACCCGCGCCATGCAGCGCAAGACGGAAGCCGCGGCCAACCGCTGATTCCCGCTCGCGCCATGAAAAGCCGGCCCCCAGGGGCCGGTTTTTTTTCGTCCAGGTTCCACGTTGGTTTGACGGCGATGCGCGTCAAGTCGCCCTGACGATAGTTATTTTCAATCAAATTTGGTAGTTCAATCAACTTCACAACGAGAAAATTGACCCCTATGATGTGTCGGAGATATCCCCCGGCCGGCAATGTCCGGGACGGTGTCCGATCACGCAGCGTGGCCCAGGCGCCGCGCATTCCAGGAATTACGTAGGGAGTGAGCCATGACCGACAAGAAGCATCTGACCACCGCCTCCGGGGCGCCGGTGGCCGACAACAACAACACCTTGACCGCCGGCCCGCGCGGTCCGGCGCTGTTGCAGGACTTCTGGCTGATAGAGAAACTCGCCCATTTCGACCGTGAACGCATCCCCGAACGCGTGGTGCATGCCAAGGGCTCGGGCGCCTATGGCACCTTCACCGTCACCCACGACATCACCCAATACACCCGCGCCAGCATCTTCTCCAAGGTCGGCAAGCAGACCCCGCTGTTCCTGCGCTTTTCGACCGTGGCTGGCGAACGCGGCGCGGCCGACGCCGAACGCGACGTGCGCGGCTTCGCCATCAAGTTCTACACCGACGAAGGCAACTGGGACCTGGTCGGCAACAACACCCCGGTGTTCTTCATCCGCGATCCGCTCAAGTTCCCCGACTTCATCCACACCCAGAAGCGCGATCCCAAGACCAACCTGCGCAGCGCCACCGCGGCCTGGGATTTCTGGTCGCTCAGCCCCGAATCGCTGCACCAGGTCACCATCCTGATGAGCGACCGCGGCATTCCGGCCAACCTGCGCCAGCAGCATGGCTTCGGCTCGCACACCTTCAGCTTCGTCAATGCCGGCGGTGAACGCTTCTATGTGAAGTTCCACTTCAAGTCGCAGCAGGGCATCGCCTGTCTGAGCGACGAGGAAGCGGCGCAGGTCGTGGCCCACGACCGCGAAAGCTCGCAGCGCGACCTGTTCGACAACATCGAGCAGGGCAACTTCCCGAAGTGGACGCTGAAGGTGCAGATCATGCCCGCGGCCGACGCCGAGACCTATCACATCAACCCGTTCGACCTGACCAAGGTGTGGCCGCACGGCGACTACCCGCTGATCGAAGTGGGCGTGCTGGAACTGAACAAGAACCCGGAGAACTACTTCGCCGAGGTCGAGCAGGCCGCCTTCACGCCCGCCAACGTGGTGCCCGGCATCGACTTCTCGCCGGACAAGATGCTGCAGGGCCGGCTGTTCTCGTACGGCGACACGCACCGCTACCGCCTGGGCATCAACCACCACCAGATCCCGGTGAACGCGCCGCGCTGCCCGTTCCACAGCTATCACCGCGATGGCGCGGCGCGCGTGGACGGCAATGCCGGCGGCACGCTCAACTACGAGCCCAACAGCGCGGGTGAATGGAAGGAAACCCCGTCGGCCGGCGAACCGCCGCTGCCGCTGGACGGCCAGGCCGCCGCGCGCTGGAACCACCGCGTCGATGACGACTACTACTCGCAGCCGGGCGCCTTGTTCCGCCTGATGACGCCGGCGCAGCAGGAACTGCTGTTCGGCAACATCGGCCGCCACATGGCGAGCGTGCCCGAGGAAATCCAGCGCCGCCAGCTGGAACACTTCCGCAAGGCCGATCCGGCCTACGCGGCGGGCGTGGCCAAGGCGCTGGGCCTGAAGCTGTAGGCGCGGCGCGTATCGGGCGGCCCATGGGGCCGCCCGATTTCTTTCCGCCGCTATTTTTGGCTGTTTTTACGGCTGGTTTCGCGTCCACGCCTGCGCGTTCCGCCTGCGTTTTGCTCCGAAAACCACCGCAAGCGACTTTTCCACAACAAGGCCGAAAAAAGTTATCCCCATTCGTCCACAGCCAATTCACAGGCAATCCACAGGAATTCCACAGGCGCTGTGGATAGTGTTATCCGCGGAAGCTGTGGAAAACCCGCTTGCTAGTATTTCAGGCCCGTATCGCACAGCACCGTGGCCACCGTCGCGTCCGCGGGCAGCCGGCCCGAGCGCAACAGCTTGGCGGCCGCGCACGCGTTGGCGGCGGCGGAATAGCCCACGTACAGCCCCTCCCGCACGGCCAGCAGGCGACGCCATTGCTGCGCCTCGTCGTCGGTGACCGCGATGCTCAGGTCCATCAGGGACGGATCCCAGTGCGGCGGCACCGCGCCGTAGCTGGTGCCCTGGATCAGGTGACGCGCCTTGGTCACCGGTTCCCCCGCCAGCACCTCGCAGCCCAGCGGCTCGACGGCCGCGCACAACGTCGCGGCGCTCGCCGCCTTGAGCGCGCGCGCCACGCCCATGAAGGTGCAGCCGGTGCCGACGGCCGCGACCCAGCCGTCCACGGGGGCGCCGACCTGTTCCAGGATTTCGCGGCCGGTGCCGGTTTCGTGCGCGGCGATGCATTCGACGGCATTGAACTGGTCGACGTAGAAACCGCCGCGTTCGCGCGCCAGCGCGGCCGCCACCCGGGCCGCCGCCTCGACGTCGGCGCCGGTGACCTGCCCGGGGGCGCCATCGACCTGCGGCACCAGCACCACCTCGGCGCCCAGGCCTTCCAGCATGCGGGCGCGGGCGGGGCTGTTGCCCGCGGACATGGTGACCACCAGCGGATGCCCCAGCGCGGCGCAGGCCACGGCCAGGCCCGCCCCCATGTTGCCGCTGGTCATCTCGATCACCGGCATGCCGGGCGCCAGGCGGCCGTCGGCGCGCGCGGCCAGCAGGATGGCCTTGGCGGCGCGATCCTTGACGCTGCCGCCCGGTTGCAGGAATTCGGCCTTGGCCACTATGCGGCCGGGGCCGTCGTGCACGCGGCTCAGCGCGATCAGGGGGGTGTTGCCGATGAGTTCGATCGAGGAAGCGGCCAGCATAAGGGTTCCGGAGGACACATCCGGGGCGCCGTGGACGGCCGGATGAAGAAGGGACGGGCGGTCCATTGTAGAGAGGAGGGCAGTGTGCCCGGCGCCGCACACCGCAGCGGCGCATCGACGAATTTCCTTTCATGCGATATCAATAATGATTACTATTTATCGCCAATGCGCCCCCCTTGGGCGTCTGCCCCAGCCTCCACCGCCACCGAATCGAACCGTGAATCCGCAGGGATATCTTTCCACGCCCTCCATCGAGACCCTCTACCACGAGCATCACGGCTGGCTGCGCGGATGGTTGCAGCGGCGCCTGGGCAACGCGGCCGATGCCGCGGACCTGGCGCACGACGCCTTCCTGCGGCTTATCCACAAGCCGGCGCCGCGCGGCTTCGGCAGTCCGGGCGAGGCCCGCGCCTATCTGCGCAGCATGGCGCAGGGCATGTGCATCAACCTGTGGCATCGGCGCGAGATCGAGCAGGCCTGGCTCGACACGCTGGCGGCGCGGCCCGAGGCCTGCGCGCCGTCCGCCGAGCGCCAGGCGATCGTGCTGGAGGCGCTGCAGGAGATCGGCGCGCTGTTGCGCGACCTGCCGCCCAAGGCTGCCCAGGCCTTCCTGATGGCCGCGGTGTGCGAGGTCCCGAGCGCCGACGTCGCCGCCGAACTCCACATCTCGCCGCGCATGGTGCGCAAGTACGTGGCCCAGGTCATGCTGCGCTGCATGCTGACCGAGGCGGCCGCCACCGCCAGCGCGCTACGGGATCCGACCTTCGCCTGACCCATATGGCCGCCATCCCCCTGATCCCCGCGCCAGGACCGGACGCGCGCCAGGCCCGCGCCAATCCGCCGCACCATGTCATGGAGCAGGCCGCCGAGTGGTATGCACTGCTGATTTCCGGCGACGCGGTCGCGGCCGACCGGCAACGCTGGCTGGCCTGGCTCGATGCCGATGCCAGTCACCGCCAGGCCTGGGCCTACGTCGAACAGGTCAGCCAGCGCATCCTCGCCCCCTTGCGCGACACGCCCGACCCGCGGCTGACCAGCGACAACCTGCACGCCGCCGGCCAGCGCGTCCTGCGGCGCCGGCGCGCCCTGGTCCGCATCGCCTCGCTGGCCGGCGTCGGCGTCTTCGGCTGGCTGGGCTGGCGCCAGACGCCGCTGGGCCCGCTGGCCGCGGCCTGGAGCGCCGACTACCGCGCGGCCACCGGCGAGATCCGCGCCACCGTGCTGCCCGATGGCTCGCGCGTCTGGCTCAACACGGCCAGCGCCTTCAACCGGGACTTCCAGCCCGGGTTGCGCCGTCTGCACCTGGTGGCCGGTGAAATCCTGATCGAGACGGGGACGGACAAGGACCGCCCGTTCGTGGTCGACACCGCCGAAGGCCGGCTGCGGGCGCTCGGCACGCGCTTCACCGTGCGGCAAGAGGCGGGTGCGACGCTGCTGGCGGTCTATCAGGGCGCGGTCGAGATCCGCACCGCGCGAAACGCGCCCCCGACCGTCATCGCGACGGGCCGGCAGGCACGCTTTACCGCCGCCGAGGTCGGCTCCGCCACGCGCGCCGATCCGGCGCGCGAAGCCTGGATCCGGGGCGATCTGCTGGCCAACAACCTGACCCTGCGGGAAATCGCCGATGAACTGGGCCGCTACACGCTCGGCCATATCGGCGTTGCGCCGCAAGTGGCGCAACGGCGCGTCTTCGGCACGTTCCCGCTGCGCGACGTCGACAGCGCCCTGGCCCTGCTGGCGCAAGCGGCGCAGGTAAAGGTGCAACGGCCGATGCCATGGTGGACCACGCTGGTGGCGGCCGACGACGCGGCCCCGCGCTGACATGGGCGTTACAACTTTTTTGTCGCGTGCGCGGCGCGCCAGGTTCCGTTTGCGGCCGCTCGATTGATTCAGGAAGTGAAAGCGCCATTGCACGCCAGGGCCGGCGGCCCCGCGATGGCAACGCGCTGACGACACTCTCACTTCCAGCAAGGATCGAACGCCATGTCCCGCCGCTTGTCCCCCGCCCGTCCCGCCATCGCCAGGCCGCGCCGCGCGCCTGCGTTGCGCAGCCCCCGGCGCGCCGCGCTGACCCTGCATCTGGCCGCCGCGTTCCTGGCGGCCGGGGCCTTGCCCGCCCACGCGCAACAGATGGCCTCGGAACGCCCCGCGCAAGCGCCCGCCACGCGCAGCTACGACATCCCCGCCGGTCCGTTGCAGGCGGCCCTGGCGCGCTTCTCGGCCGAGGCGGGCGTCTATCTCGCCAGCGCCACCGAACTGGTCGACGGCAAGCACAGCCCCGGCCTGAAAGGCCGCTTCGGCGCCGCGGACGGCCTGGCCGCGCTGCTGGCCGGCACCGGCCTGCAAGCGGTTGCCAACAGCCAGGGACAATATGTGCTGAAGGCCGCGCCCGCCGCCAATGGCGTGGCCACGCTGCCGGCCATCGCCGTCAGCGGCGCGGCCATCGACCCGGTGGCCCAGCGCCTCAATCCGCCGACCACGGTCGCCTCGAAGATCCCGTTGTCGCAACGCGAGATTCCGCAGACCATCAGCGTCATCACGCAGCAGCAGATCCAGGAACAGAACCTGCAATCGCTGGACGAGGCCATGAAGCGCACACCCGGCGTGATGGTGCTGCAAAGCGACGCCGACCGGGTCCAATACTATTCGCGCGGCTTCCCCATCAGCTCGATGGTGGTGGACGGACTGCCGGTGGTGATGAACTCGGACATGTCGTCCACCGCCGGCACCAATGCGCCCAGCCTGGCCATGTACGAACGCGTCGAAGTGCTGGACGGTCCAGCCGGCCTGTACGGCGGATTCGGCAGCGTCGGCGGCGTCATCAGCCTGGTGCGCAAGCGCGCGCCATCGGAATTCACGGCCTCGGTCTCGACCACCGCCGGCACCCGGGACAACTTCGGCGGCCAGGTGGATATCGGCGGCCCGCTGAACGCATCCGGCACGGTGCGGGGGCGCTTCGTGGCCGCCGCGCAGCGCAAGGACCTGGAACTGGATTCGACCTGGCGCAAGGACCAGTCGTACTACGGCACGCTGGAGGCCGACCTGTCCGCCGACACCTTGCTGCGCGCGGGCGTCAGCTACAGCCAGCGCGATTCCAACGTCGGCTGGGCCGACAAGGCGCCGCTCTATGACGACTATTCGGTGGCCGGCAAGCGCAACGATTTCTTCGGGGCGTCGTGGAATCACGACCGCTACGCCAACACCAATGTGTTCGCCAGCCTCGAACACAAGCTGGGCCAGGACTGGAAGCTCACCGCGACCGGCAGCTTCGACCACAACACGGCGCGGGTGCTGTCCGGCGAGCTGTTCGGCAACGTCGACAAGGCCACCCACACGGCCACCTTCGGCACCACCAACACCGACTACTACGAGGACAACCAGAGCTACGACCTGAACGCCACCGGCAAGTACACGCTGCTGGGACGCCAACACGACCTGGTGATCGGCGCGAACTACAGCCGCATGTACAACTACGGCACGAGCTACTACGGCACCGACAACCTGTTCAACTTCCAGACCATCGACATCTGGAACTATTCCTACGCCAAGCCGAGCTGGAGCGGCTTGCCGGAACATACCTCCAAGGGCGCGGTGGTGCAGCGCCAGTACGGCATCTACGGCAACACGCGCTTTCACCTCACCGATGCCCTCACCGCCATCGTCGGCGCGCGGGTTTCGTGGTGGGATACGCGCTATCAGCAGGACCAGACCTACAACCCGTTCGGCAACGCATCCAGCAGCGATGCCTACAAGAAAAAGGTCACGCCCTACGCCGGGCTGGTGGCCGACGTCGACGACGCGCATTCGGTCTATGCCAGTTACTCCACCATCTTCCAGCCGCAGGCGCTGCGCACGCCGTCCGGCGAGCTGCTCAAGCCGATGGAAGGCGAACAATTCGAAGTGGGGGTGAAGGGCAACTACCTGGACGGCAGGCTGCAGACATCGGCCGCGCTGTACCAGATCACGCAAAGCAATCGCGCCCTGCCGACCGATGACACCGGCCAGTTCTTCGCGGCCGCCGGCAAAGCGCGCTCGCGCGGCCTGGACCTGCGCGCCTCCGGCCAGATCACGCCGGGCTGGACCGTCATGGCCGGATATACCTACAACGACAGCAAGTACCTGGACGAGGCCAGCCTGGATACCAGCGCCTCGGCGTTCTCGCAGATCGCCCCCAAGCACCTGTTCCGGGTCTGGACCAACTACCGCCTGCCCGGCGACCTCAGCCGCTGGGAAGTGGGCGGCGGCATCAATGCCACCAGCAAGCTGTTCAGCGGCAGCGGAGCCACCACGGTCACGCAGAGCGGCTTCTACACCGCGGATGCGCGCATCGCCTACAAGATCGATCCGCACATGACGGTGTCGCTGAACGCCACCAATCTGTTCGACAAGCACTACTACATGCCGCAGAGCCAGGGCGTGGTCTTCGGGGAAGGGCGGCGGGTCGCGCTGACGTTGCGCGCCGACTTCTGACGCGGGCCCTGCGCCCGGGCCTGCGGGATATCCACAGGCCCGGCTAGGCCAACCGTTCAGCGCGGCAGGGACGAGGGCGCGTGTTGCGCGCTGGCGGCGCCGGGGGCGGGCAGGTCGGCTTGCCCCGCCACGGCTGGCGTGGGCGCGGCCAGCGCGACGATGGCCAGCGCCAGCGCGACGCCCGCGGCGGTGGCGGTGCGGATCAATCGTTCGCGCAGATCGGGAGACAGACGCATGGCGTTCCTTGTGGATAAGTCGCGGGCCGGCCTAGAACGGCGCGTCGCCTTCGATGGTGGTGCGGTACAGCTTGCGGCGCAGGTGGTCGGGCGTGCCGCCGGCCAGGTGGATCAGCGAGCGGTTGTCCCAAAACACCAGGTCGTGCGGCTGCCAGCGGTGGCGATAGATGTGCTCGGGCCGCACGCTGTGCGCGAACAGCTCGTCCAGCAGCTGCCGGCTCTCGTCCTCCGGCAGGCCTTCGATATGGGTGGTGAAGCCTTCGCTCACGAACAGCGCGCGGCGGCCGTTCTCGGGATGGGTGCGCACCACCGGGTGCGACACCGCCTGCACCTGCGCCACCTGTTGCGCGCTCAGGTCGGGGCGCCAGTTGCCTTCCTTCTGCAGCTGGCCGTACTTGGCCAGGTACGAATGCACCGCGCGCTTGCCCTCGACGGCGTTGCGCAATGCGGCGGGCAGGGTGTCGTAGGCCAGGTGCATGTTGGCGAACAGCGTGTCGCCGCCTTGCGCCGGCAGTTCCTGCGCGTGCAGCAGCGAGCCCAGGCTGGGCAATTCCTTGTACGAGATGTCCGAATGCCAGTACTTGCCGGCATCGCCCAGGCCGACCGGCTGGCCGTTCTCGACGATGTTGGAGACGATCAGGATCTCGGGATGGTTGGCCAGGTGGAACTGGTGCAGCACGTGGATCATCAGGCGGCCGAAGCGGCGGCTGAAGTCGATGTGCTGCTGCGGCGTGATGCGCTGGTCGCGGAACACCAGCAGGTGGTGGTCCAGGTGCGCCTGGTGCACGCGCTTGAAATCGGCGGACGACAGTTCACGGCCCAGGTCCAGGCCGATGAGCTCGGCGCCCACGGGCCCCGCCAGCGGCCGCAGCTCGAACGCCTGCGCGGCCGGGGGCGGCGGGACGGGGGCGGCCTCTTCGCGCCGCACGGCGTTGCTCTGGGACATCGGTCACTCCGGTTGGCGTCGCGGCGTTGGCGCCGGCGCTGCGGTCCATCCGCGGATGGATCAGGAATGACCGATTATGGAAAGCGCGCCTTGTATCTCAAACGAAGTTATCGGCGTTTGAACAAAGCCTGGCGTCATATAGAAAAACCGCCCGGGAGACCGGGCGGCTGGTGTGGCATCGCGCATAAGCATATCGCCACAATGCATGAAGCGCGGTGGCGCGCTACTTGTGCCTGGGCAGATAGGCCTCGACCAGCTTGACCCAATACGTCGCGCCCACCGGCAGCAGCGCGTCGTTGAAATCGTAGTTCGGGTTGTGCAGCTGGCACGGCCCCATGCCGTGATAGCTCTCCATGCGGTGGTCGCCGTCGCCGTTGCCCAGGAACAGATAGGTGCCGGGCAGGGCCTCCAGGAAGAACGAGAAGTCCTCGGCGCCCATGAAGGGCGGCATGTCGCGCACCACGTTCTCGGCGCCGAAGGCGTCCTCGGCCACCTGCGCGGCAAACGCGGTTTCCTTGTCCCAGTTCACCAGCGGCGGATAGGCGCGCACGAAGTCCAGCGTGCCGCTGCCGCCGTACACCTGCGGCAGCGTGGTGGCGATGCGGCGCATGTCTTCCTCGATCTTGTCGAGCACCTCGACCGAATAGGTGCGCACCGTGCCGCGCAGCACCGCTTCGCCGGGAATCACGTTGTAGGCGTCGCCAGCGTGGATCTGCGTGATCGACAGCACCGCCTGCTCCAGCGGGTTCTTGCTGCGCGAGATGACCGTCTGCAGCGCGTGCACCATGTCGGCCGCGACGATGATCGGGTCGACCGACGCATGCGGCTGCGCGGCGTGGCCGCCCACGCCCTTGATGACGATGTCCCAGCGGTTGCTCGACGCCATGGTGGGGCCGGCGCGGAAACCGAACTGATTGACCGGCATGCCGGGCATGTTGTGGATGCCGAACACCGCGTCACAGGGGAATTTGTCGAACAGGCCGTCCTGCATCATGGCGCGCGCGCCGGCGTTGCCGCCTTCCTCGGCCGGCTGGAAGATGAACACCACGGTGCCGTCGAAATCGCGATGCGTGGACAGGTATTGCGCCGCGCCCAGCAGCATCGTGGTGTGGCCATCGTGGCCGCAGCCGTGCATGCGGCCGCTGATGGTGGACTTGTGCGCGAAGCGGTTGTGCTCGGGCATGGGCAGCGCATCCATGTCGGCGCGCAGGCCGATGGTCTTGCCGCCGCTACCGCCACGCAGCACGCCGACCACGCCGGTTTTCCCCAGCCCGGTGTGGACTTCCAGCCCCCATTGCCGCAGGCGCTCGGCCACCAGCTTGGAGGTGCGCGTTTCCTGGAAGGCCAGTTCGGGATGGGCGTGGATGTCACGGCGCAGTTCGGTCAGTTCACCGTGGGCGCGTTCGATTTCGGCGAGGGTTTTCATGGCGGAAGGTAGGCGGAAAGGAAAGAAGAGAACGGATGTCGTATGACAGGGTACCGGGAAATTCTCGCGCCCGTCGCCGGCCGCGTCCAGCGTTGTTACGGATTGGCGTCAGGCCGGGTCGTTCAGATGGCAGGCGCTGAACTGCATCGGCGCGACCTCGCGCAGCAGCGGCCGCTCGGTCTTGCAGCGCGGCATGGCCTGGGGACATCGCGGATGGAAGGCGCAGCCGCCCGGCGGATCCAGCGGCGACGGCAGCTCGCCCTTGATCGGCTGGTAGCTGCGGCGTCCCGGCGTGAGCGTCGGCAGTTCCTTGAGCAGCGCCTGCGTGTATGGATGGTTGGCGCGCTGGAACACCGTGTCGGTCGGCGCCAGCTCGACCACGCGGCCCAGGTACATGATGGCGACGCGATCCGAGATGTGGCTGACCACGCTCAGGTTGTGGCTGATGAACAGGTACGTCAGGTCCAGCTCGTCGCGCAGCTTCTCGAACAGGTTCAACACCTGCGCCTGGATCGACACGTCCAGCGCCGCCACGGCCTCGTCGCACACGATCACCGAGGGTTTCAGCGCCAGCGCGCGCGCGATGCCGATGCGCTGGCGCTGGCCGCCCGAGAACTGGTGCGGATAGCGCTGCGCGAAGGCCGGGTCGAGCCCCACCTGGCGCATCAGGCCGGCGACATACTCGGCCTTGTCGCGCGCGCGGATCAGGCCGTGCGCCACCGGCGCCTCGCCGATGATCTCGCGCACCCGCATGCGCGGGTTGAGCGAGGCGTAGGGGTCCTGGAAGATCATCTGCACGCCCAGCTCGTAGGCGCGCCGCTGCGGGCCCGCCATGGCCTTCACGGCCTGGCCCTGATAGTGCACTTCACCCGAAGAGGGCGGCAGGATGCCCGAGACGATGCGTCCCAGCGTCGACTTGCCGCAACCGGATTCACCGACGATGCCGATGACCTCGCCCGGCTGCACGTCCAGGTCCACGCCGGCCACGGCGTGCACCACTTGCGTCTTCAAACCCGCGCCCAGCAGGTTGGCGATGCGGCCGGCCAGGTCCACGTGTTGCGTGAAGCGCAGCTCCACGCCGCGCAGCGACAGGATGGGGGCGGCGTTGCGATCGGCGGCGTTCATTGGACCTCCGGCGCGCCGGCATGCCAGCAGCGCACCCATTGCGACGGGCGCACTTCCACGGGCTGCGGCTCGGTCATACAGGCCTCGCTGGCGCGCGGGCAGCGCCCGCGGAACGCACAGCCCTGCGGCAGGTTGAGCAGCGACGGCGTCATGCCGGGAATCGGCACCAGCGGCCGGCCGCGCGATTCCGGCGTCGGAATCGAGGCGATCAGGCCGTGCGTGTACGGATGCATCGGATGGCTGATGACGTCGCGCGTGCTGCCGGTCTCGACCACGCGGCCGGCGTACATCACCGACACGCGGTCGGCCAGGCCCGCCACCACCGCCAGGTCGTGCGTGATCCACACCAGGCCGGTGCCGGTCTCGCGGCACAGCTTCTGCACTTCGAACAGGATCTGCCCCTGGATGGTCACGTCCAGCGCCGTGGTGGGTTCGTCGGCGATGATGACGCGCGGTGAATTCAGCAGCGCGATCGCGATCGCTACGCGTTGCCGCATGCCGCCCGACAACTGGTGCGGATAGGTCCGCAGGCGTTCCTGCGGCGACGGGATGCCGACCATCGTCAGCGTCTGCAGGGCGCGTTCACGCGCCTGTTCGCGCGATACCTTGTGATGCGCCTGCACCGCTTCGATCATCTGCGTATCGACGCGCAGCACCGGGTTCAGCGTCATCATCGGGTCCTGGAAGATCATGGCGATCTCCTGCCCGCGCAACTGCCGCCAGCGCGCCGGCGACGCGCCGCGCAGGTCCTCGCCGTTCAGGCGCAGTTCGCCCTCGACGATGCGGCCCGGTTCATCCAGCAGGCCCATCAGCGAGAAACCGGTGATGCTCTTGCCCGAACCCGATTCGCCCACCAGCCCCAGGATCTCGCCTTCGGCCACCGTCAGGTCGACGCCATCGACCGCCTTCACTACGCCATTGCGGGTGAAGAAATGCGTCTTCAGGCCCCGCACATCGAGCACCGGCGACTTGTCCACAGCTTGCGTCTGCATCGCGTCCGCCCTCAATTCGCGTGGCGCGGGTTGAGCACATCGCGCAGGTGGTCGCCCACCAGGTTGATGGCGATGATGGCCAGCGCCAGCGCGATGCCGGGGAAGAACGAGATCCAGTACTGGCCCGACAGCAGGTACTCGAAGCCGTTGTAGATCAACATGCCCAGCGACGGCTCGGTCACCGGCACGCCCACGCCCAGGAACGACAGCGTGGCTTCCAGCGCGATGGCGTGCGCCAAGTCGATGGTGGCGATCACGATCAGCGGCGGCATGCAGTTGGGCAGCACGTGGCGGAACAGCACCCGCCCCCACGACAGCGACATGCAACGCGCCGCCTCGACGTATTCCTTGCCGCGCTCGACCAATGCGGCGCCGCGCGCGGCGCGAGCGAAATAGGCCCACTGCACCACGATCAGCGCAATGATCACCTTATCCACACCCTTGCCCAGGATCGCCAGCAGCATCAACGCCACCAGGATCGCCGGGAACGACAACTGGATATCCACAATGCGCATCAGCAGCGCGTCGATGCGCCCGCCGAAGTAGGCCGCGATCAGGCCCACCGTGGCGCCGATGCCGAACGCCGCCAGCACCGATACGGTGGCCACCAGCAGGCTGGTGCGCATGCCGTACAGGATCGCCGACAGCAGGTCGCGCGCCTGGCCGTCGGTGCCGAGCCAGTAATGAATGCCGCCGTCGCCGCTTTCGCTGCCGGGCTTGAGCTTGGAATCCATGATGTCCAGCGTCGCCAGGTCATACGGATTCTGCGGCGCGATCCACGGCGCCAGCAGCGCCGCGCCGACGATCAGCACCAGCATCACCAGGCCCAGCGTGGCCAGCTTGCTGGCGAAGAAATCGCCCAGGAAGCGGCGCCAGGGCGTCTGTTCCTTGGCGGCGGCGGTCGGCACGGTGGTGGTCGCGGGGGCGGTCATCGGCGGCTATCCAGGCGTACGCGGGGATCCAGCACCGTATAGATGATGTCCACCACGAGGTTCAGCATCACAAGGAAGAACACGATCAGCAGCAGGTACGCCACCACCACCGGCCGGTCCAGGTTGATGATGGAATCGATCAGCAGCTTGCCCATGCCGGGCCACGAGAACACCGTCTCGGTCACCACCGCGAAGGCCATCACCTGGCCGAACTCCAGGCCCGCCACGGTGACCACGGGGATCAGGATGTTCTTGAGCAGGTGCACACCCAGCACGCGCTTTTCCGACAGGCCCTTGGCGCGCGCGAACTTGATGTAGTCCATCGGCAGCGCCTCGCGCGTGGCGGCGCGGGTCACGCGGATGATCATGGCGCACTTGGCGAAGGCGATGGTGGCCGCGGGCAGGGCCAGGCTCAGCCAGCCATCCAGCGTCAGCACGCTCAACTGCAGCGAACCGATGCTGACGGTCTGGCCGCGGCCGCCGGCCGGCACCCAGCCCAGCATCACCGCGAACACCATGATGAGCATCAGGCCGACCCAGAAGTTGGGCAGCGAGAAGCCCAGCACCGATCCTGTCATGATGACGCGCGAGCCGGCCGCCTTCGGCTTGAGCCCGGCCAGGATGCCCAGCGGCACGCCGATCAGCACCGACATCAGCATGGCCACACAGGCCAGCTCGACCGTGGCCGGCATGCGCTCCAGGATCAGGTGCATGGCCGGCTCGCCGGTCAGGAAGCTGTTGCCGAAATCGCCGCGCACCGCCTGGCCCATGAAGATCAGGTACTGCCGCCACAGCGGCAGGTCCAGGCCGAGCGAGGCGCGGATGGCGGCGCGCTGCGCCTCGGTGGCCTCCGGACTGGCCAGCATCGAGACCGGATCGCCGACCATGTAGATGCCGGCGAAGACCAGCGCCGACATGACCAGCATGACGACGATGGTTTGCAGCAGTCTTCGTACGATTGTCGCTAGCACGTCATACCGCCCGCTGCGCGCATTACTTCTTCAGCGTTGCGAACTGCGCCAGCGTGACCTGGTCGGGACGGCCCTGGTAGCGGATGTCGTTCTTCATCGCCCACACCGACAGCTCGAAGTGCACCGGCAGCATCGCGAAGTCGTCCATGGCGATGTTGCTGGCCTTGGACAGCAGCTCGGCGCGCTTGGCGTCATCCATGGTGGACGAGGCTTCCTTCACCAGCTCGTCCATCTTGGGATTCGAGTAGCGGCTGCGGTTGGTGGTGCCCAGGCCCGCCTCGGGATTGCGCGTCACCAGGAGCGAGGTCAGCGCGTTCGACATCTCGCCGCTGGTCACCGACCAGCCGGCCAGGTAGGCCGAGAACGCGTAGCTGTCGCGGTTCTTGAAGAACACCGGCGGCGCCATGGCGTCGACGCTGGTCTTGACGCCCACGCGCGTCCACATCGAGGCGATGGCCTGCGCCACCTTGGAGTCGTTGACGTAGCGGCCCGAGGGCGAGCCCAGCGTGATCGAGAAGCCGTTGGGATAGCCCGCTTCCTTCAACAGCGCCTTGGCCTTTTCCACGTCGGCCTTGGGCGCCTTGGAGTGTTCCTTGCTCGACCCGAACATGGGGTAAGGCAGCAGGTTGCCGGCGGGCAGCGCCACGCCGCCCATCACGCGCTCGACCAGCGCATCGCGGTTGATCGCCAGCGACAACGCCTCGCGCACGCGCTTGTCCTTCAGCGGGTTCTTGTCGGTGCCCTGAATGCCGGGTGAGGGCTCGGCGTACTGGTCCAGCGCCACGTACACCACGCGCACCGACGGCGTCTCTTCGACGTACAGCTTCTTGTCGCCCTTGAGTTTGGGCAGGTCATCGGTCGGGGGATCCTCGATCATGTCGACGTCGCCGGCCAGCAGGGCCGCCACGCGCGCCGCGGCGTTGCTGATAGGGCGATAGATCACCTTGTCCCAGGTAGGCTTCTTGCCCCAATAATTTTCATTGCGCGCCAGCACGAATTCGGCGCCGCGCTTCCACGACACGAACTTGTACGGGCCGGTGCCGATGAGGCCGTCGCCGCTGTTCAATTCCGTGGTGGTCTTGCCTTCGGCCGCGGGGCCGGAGGCGGCCTTCTTCGACATGATGGGCAGCTGCGCCAGGTTCACCAGCAGGTTCGGCGCCACTTCCTTGGTGGTGATGCGCAGGGTCATCGGATCCACCGCTTCGGCCTTGGCCACCGAGCCCAGGTACAGCGTGAACGGCGACGGGCTGTTCGGCACCTTGGGCACGCGGTCATAGGTGAAGACCACGTCCTCGGCGGTGAACGGCGAGCCGTCGGAGAACTTGACGCCGGGCCGCAGCTTGAAGGTCCACACCTTGCCGTCAACGGTCCAGGATTCGGCCAGCGCCGGCACCGGCTTGAGCTGCGCGTCGGTGGCCACCAGCGTGTCGAAGATGGTCTGGGAGATCTGGGTGTTCGGCGTCAACGCGTGATACTGCGGATCCATCGACGATGGCTCGGTCTTCAGCCCGATCACCAGGTCGCGCGCCAGCGCCGAATTGAGGGTGCCGAAGGCCAGCAGGACCGCTACCGAACCACAGGCCAACACACGCGAAAACCGAGATGCCATCATGATCTCCCAGGGATGTTTCGGGTTTTAAACCTCTGGCGCACCTTAACCAGCAAACAAGGCCCCGCGCAACAGTTATATTCCCCTATTGTCCTTGCCTCGCGTTGTCCCCGATATGTCCGTTCATGCTCCCATCGCCGCCATTGCCACCGCCCCCGGAAGAGGCGGCATCGGCGTCGTGCGCGTTTCTGGTGCGGACCTGTCCGAATTGGTGCGCCGCCTGTTCCAGCGCGAACTCACGCCGCGCCACGCGCACTATCTGCCGTTCAAGGCGGTCGACGGCGAACTGCTCGATGAAGGCATCGCGCTGTACTTCAAGGGGCCGCATTCCTACACCGGCGAGGACGTGCTCGAACTGCAAGGCCACGGCGGCCCCGCGGTGCTGCGGCGCGTGCTCGACAGCTGCCTGGCGGCGGGCCGCCACCTCGGCCTGCGGCTGGCCGAACCGGGTGAGTTCACCCGCCGCGCCTTCCTCAACGACCGCATGGACCTGGCGCAGGCCGAGGCCGTCGCCGATTTGATCGAGGCGTCCTCGGTGGCCGCCGCGCGCGGCGCGATGGCCTCGCTGTCGGGTGAATTCTCGGCGCGCGTCAACGACCTGTCCGACCGCATCATCCACCTGCGCATGCTGGTCGAGGCCACGCTCGATTTCCCCGAAGAGGAAATCGACTTCCTTGAAAAGTATCAGGCCCGGCCCACGCTGGAAAAGCTGGCCGGCGACCTCGGCCATCTCATCGCCCAGGCGCGCCAGGGCGTGATCCTGCGCGAAGGCCTGCACGTGGTGCTGGCGGGGCAGCCCAACGTCGGCAAGTCCAGCCTGCTGAACGCGCTGGCCGGCGACGATGTCGCCATCGTCACGCCGATTGCGGGCACCACGCGCGACAAAGTGGTGCAGCAGATCCATATCGACGGCGTGCCGCTGCACATCGTCGACACCGCCGGCCTGCGCGAAACCGAGGACACCGTGGAAAGCATCGGCATCGCCCGCAGCTGGCAGGAAATCGAGCGCGCCGATGTCATCCTGCACCTGCAGGACGCCACCCAGCCGGGCGACGAACTGGACGCGCAGATCACCGCGCGCCTGCCGCCACGCACGCCGGTGCTGAAGGTTTTCAACAAGGTGGACCTGTTATCCACAGCGTTTACGGCCGGCCCCGGCGAACTCGGCATTTCGGCCAAGCGCGGCGCCGGCCTGGACGCGCTGCGCGCCGAGCTGCTGCAGATCGCCGGCTGGAATCCCGGCGCCGAGTCGCCCTGGCTGGCGCGCGAGCGCCATCTGCATGCGCTGCAGGAGGCCGCCGAGCACCTGGCGCTGGCGGCCGAACACGCCGAACAGGACGACCGCGTGCTGGACCTGTTCGCCGAGGAACTGCGGCTGGCGCATGACAGCCTGTCGAGCATCACCGGGAAGTTCACCAGCGACGACCTGCTGGGCGAGATCTTCTCGAGCTTCTGTATCGGGAAATAGCGTTCCCATGACCGCAACCGGCGCGCCCCACCGCATCCGTCCGGCCACGGCCGACGACCTGGCCGAGGTGGAGCGCATCGTCCACGAGGCCTACCGCCATTACGTGGCGCGCATCGGCGCCACGCCGGGACCGATGCGCGACGATTACCGCGCGCGCATCGCGCAGGGACAGGCGCAGGTGCTGGAGGACGAAGGCGGTATCCAGGCCGTGCTGGTCCTGGTGCGCGAGGCGGATTGCCTGCTGCTCGACAATGTGGCGGTGTCGCCCGGCGCGCAAGGGCGCGGCTATGGCCGCGAACTGATGCAATGGGCGGAAACCATCGCGCGGCAGGCGGGCTATCCGCGCATCCGGCTGTACACGCAGGAAGCGATGAGCGAGAACATCGCCATCTATCAGCGCTATGGCTATGTCGAGACGCATCGCGCCGAAGAGATCGGCCTGAAACGCGTGTTCATGACGAAGCGCCTGGATTGATCCCTCCAATTAAGCGAGCAATAGCTCGCTTAATTGACGAAACCCGGCATCAATGATTTCCGTGGAAAAATATGTGAGCTTTTGCTCACCCCTATTTTCAAGCAGTTTTTAGACAAAATTCTGATCAGGAATCCCGCGACCTGTCCGCGGGAAGCGCCGGCGCCGACTTCAACGTCTCGCGCGCAATTCGATTGCTGGCCAGCGATTTCGCATACACCGAATCCGGCCGGATGCGTTGCGCGATCACGAAGCCGGTGATGCACGCCAGCATCAGCGGCAACATCACCTCATAGCTCAACGTCATCTCGAAAATCATCAAGATCGACATCAGCGGCGCATAGGTCGTGGCCGCCAGCAGCGCCCCCATGCCGACCACAGCATAACTCGACACCGCCGACAGGTCGCCAGCGGGAAACAACGCATGCAGGCCGGCGCCATACAGGGCCCCGACCGCCGCGCCCACGAACAGGGTCGGCGTGAAGACGCCGCCGATCGCGCCGGAACCGACGCTGGCGCCGGTGGCCACGATCTTGAACAGCAGGATCGCCGCCACCGCCTGCCAGGCCCATTCCGTGTGCAACATGCTGTTGACCACGCTGTAGCCGTTGCCCCAGACCTCGGGCTTGAACACCGACAGGGCGCCGACCACCAGTCCGCCCAGCGCCATCTTGGCCCACAGCGGCAGGCTCAAGCGGCGGAACAGGGCCTTCGACCCATCGAGAAACCGAAGGAATTGCGGCGCCACCATCCCGGCGATCAGGCCCAGCCCCAGGTAATTGACCACTTCCCAGCCGGACACGAACTCGAACGGCGGCATATGGAAGACCGCATCGTAGTGCAGGATCTGGCGCGTCACGATGTTGGCGACCACCGACGACACCACCAGGGGCACCAGCGTCGCCGAGGAAATGGCGCCGTAGACGATCTCGGAAATGAACAGCGCGCCGGCGATCGGCGCGTTATAGGCGGCCGTGATCCCGGCGGTGGCGCCGCAGGCCACCAGCAGCCGCAGATGGCGGGGCGGCAGGACCAGGTAGCGGCCCGACAGCGACGAGAACATCGCCGCCAGCTGCACCATCGGTCCTTCACGGCCGATCGAAGCGCCCGAACCGATTGAAAACAAAGAAGAAATGCTGCGCGCCACGGTCTGCCGAAAACCGATCACGCCGCGGCCGATGGCGATCGCCTCCATATAGTCGGCGGCGCCGCGCGGCGGCAGGCGCCGGGCGGCCGCCTGCAGGATCAATCCGGCAATCGCGCCCCCGGCCGCCGGCAGCAGAAAGCGTTCCCAAGGCGACAGCCCGCGCGCCAGCGACACCATCCCGTGCGGCGAATCGACCCCGCCCAGCACCATCTGGATCCAGCCCAGCAGTTCCCGAAAAATCACCGTCGCCAGCGCGCCGGCCAGTCCCATCAAGGCGGCCGCGCACAGGGTCGCGGGCAGATTGTCGGCCAGCAAACGGCCCCTCAGCCAGGTCGCCCAGGCCGGTTTTTTGATTCTGAGTTGTCGTGCCATGGGCGGGATTCTACGGCGGAAACCTGCTCACTTTTTGTTCAGCGCAACGTCAACCGCAGAGAGACGCCACCCCTCACATAGCCGGTTCCGGCAACGCCTCCAGGGGCCTTTACGGGCCTGGAAAGGGGCGAAAACCAGGGTAGGCAAGGGGCGTTTTTTCGGGGTAAAAGTGCCGCTTCCCGACCCGGTTCGGCAGAACAGGGCTGTGGATAACTCCTAAGGCGGCAGGTTGTGCACATTGTGTGGAGGCAAGTTGAACAAGCGGGGGTTTTCGGTGGGCTCCCAAATCTTGTCCAACTTCGACTCTTTTCCCACACAGAGTTCTTGCACAGCCAAAAACGCTCGCAACCTGATGAAAAAAAACAGGTTTCCAAGGTTAAGGTAGTTATCCACAGGCCTTATTAATCATTAGTCTTTATATAAAGAGAAATACAGGGAAAAGACAAACATGCTTTCTCCTATCTCCCAGCCACGCCCCCCCGGACTCCGTCCATGCGCATCCTTCTCATAGAAGACGAAGCCGAACTTGCTCGCTGGCTTGCAAGAAGCCTGGCCCGGCATGCGGGCTTCGTGGTCGACTGGGCCGATGACGGCCTGGTCGCCGAAAGAAGACTGGCGGTCGAAGAATTCGATGCGGTCATCCTTGACCTGGGACTGCCGGGCATGGATGGCCATACCTTGCTGGCGAAGATTCGCGCGCGAGACGACCGTACGCCGGTGCTGGTCCTGACCGCGCGCGATTCACTGGCCGAAAAAATCGGGACGCTTCACGAAGGCGCGGACGATTTCCTGCCGAAACCGTTTGTTGTGGAAGAGTTGGAAGCGCGTTTGATCGCACTGGTACGCCGCAGCCGTGGCCGCGACCATCCGCGACTCGCCCTGGGAAACCTGGTTTTCGAGACTTCCGCGCAAAAATTCACGGTCTCCGGACAGGCTTTGCAGTTATCCCCACGTGAACACGCGGTCCTGCGGGTGTTGATCCAGAAAAGCGGCGAACCGATCAACAAGCAGCAGATCCTGGATCGGATCGTGACCGACGATGCCGACATCAACCTCGAGGCCATCGAGGTGCTGGTGCACCGGTTGCGCAAAAAATTGGCGGAAACCGGCGTGCAGATCACCACCATGCGCGGCATGGGCTACTGCCTGGAGAACGCTGTTGACAACTAGTTTTCCGGAAAAAACCCCGGTTTCCAGGAAAAAAAGCCGCAACCGGACCCTGAAAACGCAGTTGCTCTGGTGGTTGATCCCGACCCTGGTGCTGGTGATGGTCGGCGCGCTCTGGCTGTCCAACCACCAGCTGCGAAACCAGGTCGATATCGCCTATGACCGGTCGCTCGCTGGCGCGCTGCGCGCGATCGACCACAACATATCCACAGCCAGCGGTGGATTAGCCATGGAGCAGCCGTACCTGATGCTGGAATTTTTCGAGCTGACGGCCAATGGCAGCGTGTTCTACCGCGTGGCCACCGAGGACGGGCTGGCCGAAATCGGCCATCCCGGGCTGCCCATGCCGACCCAGCCGCTGGAATCCGGCGAGGCCCAGTTTTTCTACGCGACCTACCTGGGCACCCCGGTACGGGTCGCCGCGCTGGCGCGGGCGATGGATCCGCCGCTCTATGCGAACAAAGGGGGACGGGTTATCGTGCAGGTCGCCGAGGGCCTGGAGAGCCGCCAGGCGTTCCTGCACCAGGTGCTGGTGCGCTCGGTCGAGCGCGACCTGGCCGTGATCCTGATCAGCGTCCTGGTGATCGTCCTGGGGGTTTTCATGGCCCTGCGCCCCCTGCAGCGCCTGAAGCAGGAAGTGGAAAGGCGTTCCGCGGACGATTTAAGCCCCGTCAGCGCGTCGGAGATGCCAGGTGAGGTCCTACCCCTGGTTGCGGCCGTAAACCTCCACATGGCCCGCTACGCGGCTCAGGCGAGGGTCCAGAGCCAGTTCCTGGACGACGCCTCGCACCAGTTGCGCACGCCTTTGTCGGTTTTGCGGACCCAGACGGCGTATGCCCTGCGCGAAACATGCCCCCAGGAGGTCCGTACAGCCCTTCTGGCGATGCAGGAGGGGTTGGACAGGGCCGTACGCACCACCAACCAGATGCTCGCCCTGGCGCGCGCCAAGGACGCTTCCCTGCCCGAAGCCGGTTTCGCGCCCGAACCGGTCGACCTGGCCGAGCTGGCCCACGGGGTGATCCGCGGCCTGCTGCCGACCGCCCGCGCCCGCCAGCTGGACATCGGCCTGGAGGCCGAGACCGGGCCGGTCGTGGTCAACGGCGCCGACTGGCTGTTGCGGGAGGCGGTCAGCAATCTGGTCGACAACGCCATCCGCTACACCGCCCCCGGCGGCATGGTCACGGTACGGGTCAGCCACCAGACCGGGCAGGCCTGGCTCACGGTGGAAGACAGCGGTCCGGGCATGTCGGCCGAGGACATCGCCCGCGCCGGCGTGCGTTTCCGCCGTGGCGCGGCCGGCAAGAACAAGCCGGGCGCCGGACTGGGACTGGCCATCGTCGGCACCATCGCCGAGCTGCTGGGCGCCCGCCTGGCGCTGGAGAACCGGATTCCCGGGCCAGGCCTGCGCGCGTCGCTGGTGTTTTCCCTGAAAACGGGCGCGGATGTTGCGTCGCACCAGGAAAACGGCGATTTTTGAAAGCTTTTGGAAAGCTTCGATTTTGTACGGTGGCATCCGCTGGACCCGGACCGGCGCCACGCCGCCGGAATCGCCAGCCATGCCTAGACCTATAAATTCGGAGACGCAAGAAATGCAGACCAGCCTGAAGCTGCGCCTGGCCGCCGTCGCGGCCCTTGGCGCGATCACCCTGTCCCTGGGCGCCGCCCACGCCGCCGACGAGCCGCGCCGCCCCGAGTGCATCGCCCCCGCCCAGCCCGGCGGTGGTTTCGACCTGACCTGCCGCCTGGCCACCGAAGGCCTCAAGCAGAGCGGCGCGCTCAAGAGCGCCATGCGCATCGTCTACATGCCGGGCGGCATCGGCGCCGTGGCCTACAACAACATCGTGGCCCAGCATCCCAACGAGCCCGGCACCATCGTCGCGTTCTCGGGCGGTTCGCTGCTCAACCTGGCGCAGGGCAAGTTCGGCAAGTACAACGTCGACGACGTGCGCTGGCTGGCGGCCATCGGCACCGACTACGGCGTGGCCGTGGTGCGCAACGATTCACCCTACACCGACCTCAAGGGCCTGATGGAGGCCTTCAAGCAGGACCCGACCAAGATCGTGCTGGGCGCCGGCGGCACCGTGGGCAGCCAGGATTGGATGAAGGCCGCGCTGACCGCCAAGGCGGCCGGGGTCGATTTCAAGAAGATGCGCTTCGTGGCCTTTGAAGGCGGCGGCGAGGCTGTCACCGCCCTGCGTGGCGGCCACATCCAGGCCTACATGGGCGATGCCGCGGAAGCCTTCACCATGCTCGAGGGCGGCGCCCCCATCCGCGTGCTGGCCGTGTTCAACGACCAGCGCCTGCCGGGCAAGCTGGGCACCGTGCCGACCGCCAAGGAGCAGGGCTACGACATCGTCTGGCCCATCATCCGCGGCTTCTACGTCGGCCCCAAGGTGTCGGACGCCGACTACCAGTTCTGGGTCAACGCCTTCAACCGCGTCACCGAGGCGCCCGAGTTCGCCAAGCTGCGCGAACAGCAAGGCCTGTTCCCCTTCAACAAGACCGGCGCCGACCTGGACGCCTACGTGAAGCAGCAGGTCAAGCAGTACGCCGAACTGGCCGGCTCCTTCGGCCTGGTCAAGAAATAGGCCGCCCATCATGAACGATCGAATCCTGGGCATCGCGGCGTTGCTGCTGGCGGCCTTCATGACCTGGGCGGGGTGGGGCATCGAAGCCCCGTTCGCCTACGAACCGGTGGGGCCGCGCGCCTTCCCGCTGCTGCTGGCGTTGATCATCGGCCTGTGCGGATTGCGGCTGGCCTACAAGGGCGGCAACCCGGTGGAGCCCAATCCCGCCGGCGCCAATGGCCGCATCGCGCTGATGGTGGCGTTCGCCGCCGGCTACGCCTTCCTGTTCCAGTGGCTCGGCTTCGTCATTGCGACCGCGCTGATGACGGTGTTCGTCGGCCGCCTGTTCGGCGGCGGCTGGGCCAAGTGCGCGCTGGGCGGCGTGGTCATGAGCGTCTTCTTCTTCGTGTTGTTCGACAAGGTGCTGGACGTGGTCCTGCCCGGTGGCTTGCTGGAGAACCTGGTATGAGCGGAATCCTCGATCATCTGTCGATCGGCTTTGGCGTTGCGTTCTCGTGGACCAACATCCTGGTGGCCGCGATCGGCTCGTTCTTCGGCACCATGGTGGGCGTGCTGCCGGGCCTGGGGCCCATCAACGGCGTGGCGATGCTGATCCCGATCGCGTTCGCCATGAACCTGCCGCCCGAGACCGCGCTGATCCTGCTGGCGGCGGTGTACGTGGGAGCGGAATACGGCGGCCGCATCACCTCGATCCTGCTCAACGTGCCGGGCGAGGCCAGCGCCATCATGACCACGCTGGATGGCTATCCGCTGGCGCGCCAGGGCCTGGCCAACGTCGCGCTGTCGCTGTCGGCGTGGTCCGCGTTCTTCGGCGCCATCGTGTCGGTGGTGGGCATCATCCTGCTGGCGCCGCTGCTGGCCAAATGGGCGCTGGCGTTCGGTCCGGCCGAGTACTTCGTGCTGATGATCTTCGCGTTCTGCTGCCTCACCAGCCTGCTTGGAAAGCAGCCCATCAAGGGCGTGCTGGCGGCCATGATCGGCCTGTCGATCTCGGTCATCGGCGTGGACGCGAACTCAGGCGTATACCGCTATACCTTCGACTCCGTGCACCTGGCCGATGGCATCGATTTCGTGGTCGTCGTGATCGCGCTGTTCGCGGTCAGCGAGATGCTGGAGATGCTTGAAAAAGTGATGGCGGGCCACAGCGTCGAGGTCAAGCCCAGCGGTCGCAAGCTGTTCAACCTGAAGGAGCTGGCGTTCACCTGGTGGAGCGTGGTGCGCAGCGCGCTGGTGGGCTTCGGCGTCGGCGTGCTGCCGGGCGCCGGCGCCAGCGTGGCCGCGGCCGTGGCCTACTCGCAGGAAAAGCGCATCATCGAAGCCAAGGATCCGAACGCCAAGTTCGGCAAGGGCGACATGCGCGGCCTGGTCGCGCCGGAAGCCGCCGCCACCTCGTCGGCGATCGGTTCGTTCGTGCCGATGCTGACGCTGGGCGTGCCGGGCTCGGGCACCACCGCGGTGATGATGGGGGCGCTGACGCTCTACAACATCACGCCCGGTCCGGTGCTGTTCGACACCAAGCCGGAACTGGTGTGGGGCCTGATCGCCTCGCTGTTCGTGGCCAACGTGCTGCTGTTCGTCATGAACGTGCCGATGGTGCGGCTGTTCTCGAAGGTGCTGTCGGTGCCTGGCTGGCTGATGGTGCCGGGCATCCTGTGCATCAGCTATATCGGCGTGTATGCCATCAACGCCGGCACGTTCGATCTGCTGCTAGTGACGGGCATTGGCGCGATCGGCTACTTCCTGCGCAAGTTCGGCGTGCCGATGGCGCCGCTGGTGCTGGGCGTGGTGCTGGGCAACATGATGGAACAGAACCTGCGCCGTGCCCTGTCGATGACCGACGGCAACGTGTCGGTGCTGTTCGCCAGTCCCGTCGCCATCACGTTGTGGACCGCCGCGATCGCCGTGGTGGTGGTGCCGCAGATCCTGCGCCGCGTGCGCCGGGCCAGGAAGGTTGCCGCCGAACCGGTGTGACGGGTTCCGCGCCGCGGCCCCGCCGGCACGGGGCCGCGCGGCGTCGGAGCATGCCACGCCGGAGGTTGTTCAGGAGCGCCGCGGCGCTCCTTTTTTTCATCTCTACATCCGTGGTCGAGACAAAAGAAAAGCGCCCCGATGGGGCGCTTTGTCGTGATGCGCGCGGCGCGTCGTCAGACCTGCGCCAGGCGCTCCAGCGCGGCATCGAGCGTGGCGTCTTTCTTGGCGAAGCAGAAGCGCACGATGCGATGGTTCGATTCGTCCGCGTCGGGCTTCTGGTAGAAGGCCGAAACGGGAATCACCGTAACGCCGTGGCGCACCGTCAGGTCGCGCGCGAAGTCCGCTTCGTTCTGCTTGGAGATCTCGCTGTAGTCGGCCAGCAGGAAGAACGTGCCGGGGCTGGGCAGCGGCTTGAAACGCGTCTTGGCCAGGCCTTGCGACAGGCGGTCGCGCTTGGCCTGGTAGAACGCCGGCAGCTCCAGGTAGGGCTTGGGATCGCGCATGAATTCGGCCAGCGCGAACTGCATCGGCGAGGGCACCGTGAACACCATGAACTGGTGCACTTTGCGCAGCTCGGCGCTGAGCTGGCGCGGCGCGCAGCAGTAGCCGATCTTCCAGCCGGTGGTGTGATAGGTCTTGCCGAACGACGAGATCACGAACGCATGTTCGGCCAGCAGCGGACGGCGCGCGATGCTGGCATGCGGCTTGCCGTCGAACACGATGTGTTCGTAGACCTCGTCCGACACCAGCAGCACGCCGGTGTCGCGCACGATGGCTTCGAGCGCGTCCAGGTCGCTGTCGTCCAGCACGGCCCCGGTGGGGTTGTGCGGGAAGTTCAGCATCAGCAGGCGGGTCTTGGACGTGATGGCGTCGCGCACGCGCTGCCAGTCGATGCGGTAGTAAGGATCCTCGGCGGTGGGCGCGCGCAGCGGCACCGGCACCGCGGTGCCGCCGGCCAGGCGGATGGCCGGCAGGTAGGAGTCGTAGCAGGGCTCGATGACGACGACTTCGTCGCCGCTGTTGACCGCGGCCAGCACGGTGGCCATCAGCGCCTCGGTGGCGCCGCTGGTGACGGTGATCTCGGTTTCCGGGTCGTAGGCGCGGCCATACAGGGCCTGCGTCTTGGCGGCGATGGCTTCGCGCAGCGGCGCCACGCCGGGCATGTAGGGATATTGGTTATGGCCGTCGGCCATGGCCTTGCTGACCAGCGCGCACAGTGCGGGATCGGGATCGAAGTCCGGAAAGCCCTGGCCCAGGTTGATGGCCTTGTGCTCGATGGCCAGGCGGCTCATGACGGTGAAGATGGTGGTGCCGACGTCGGGAAGTTTGGATCGGATCATGGTGGACGCGAAGTGGAACGCTGGGTGTGCAAGAGAGTTTTCGTAAGTATCCCACTAACTCATAATTCGGTTTTCTCATGAGCTTATAGGCGTGGGCGGTATCGTGGTTCAAAACATGTTGTGGAGGGTCGTCGGCGGCCTGGCGATCGCGTTGACGGGCGCCTTGCTGGCGCTGTGGATGCATTTGCCGTTGCCGTGGATGCTGGGGGCGTTGCTGCTGACGGCGGCGGTGCGCATCGCGGGCGGCGGCACCGTATGCCCGCGGCCGGCGCGCAATGCCGGGCAGTGGGTCATCGGCACGTCGCTGGGCCTGTATTTCACGCCGCAGGTGATCGGGCACATCGGCAGCAATGCCGGTCCCATCATCGTCGGCATGCTGTTCGCGCTGGGGCTGGCGTTCATCGGCACCGCGATCCTGCGGCGCTATACCGATGCCGATTTCAAAACGGCCTGGTTTTCGTCGGCCATGGGCGGCGCCAGCGAGATGGCCAGCCTGGCGGAACGCCATGGCGCCCGCATCGATCGCGTGGCCACGGCGCACAGCGTGCGCGTGCTGATGGTGGTGATGACGGTGCCGTTCATTTTTCAATGGTGGGGCGTGGCGGGCATCGATCCCACGGTGCCCGGGCCCAGGACGGTGCACGGCGCCGGCCTGGCCGCGCTGGTCGCGCTCACCTGCGTCGGCGGCCTGTTCTTCATGAAGCTGCGCCTGCCCAATCCGTGGGTGCTGGGGCCGATGCTGGTGGCGATGATCCTGACAGCCAGCAGCATCGAGTTGTCCGCGTTGCCGGACTTCGTGCCGAAGGTCGGCCAGCTCTTCATCGGCTGGTCGCTGGGCGACCGTTATCGGCCGGATTTCTTCCGCGCGGCGCCGCGCTTCATCGCGGCGGTGGCGGTGTTCACGGTGATCGCGCTGGCCTTGGCATTCGGCCTGGGCGCGCTGTTGTCATTGTGGTCCGCGGCGCCGGTGCCGACGCTGATCCTGGGCACCACGCCGGGCGGCATCGCGGAGATGGCGATCACGGCCAAGGTGCTGCAGCTGGGCGTGCCGGTGGTGACCGCATTCCACGTGTCGCGCATGGTGTTCGTGGTGATCGTGACCGGGCCGATGTACGCGTTCCTGGCGCGGCGGCAGGCAAATTCCGCGTAGCGGTATTGAGCTTCCAGTCAGAAAAATACGACACATTGGGGAAAACAACTATATGAGTCTGTAATGCGGGATGAGTATGCTGATTCCGCAGTTGATTCAAGCAGCGCGCGGACTTGTTCTGCCGCTTTTGCGGCAAGCGAGAACGCAGCACCAACGCAGGTATCCCTACCGGTCGTTCAGTTCTCACGGCGTCCTTGATTCATTGCATTTCGTTAATTACAGGACGCTAGGAAAATGGCTCAGAAGGGCAAAGTCAAGTGGTTCAACGCTGACAAGGGTTACGGTTTCATTACGCCGGATGCTGGTGGCACCGACGTGTTCGCACACTTTTCCGCCATCCAGGGCCGCGGCTATCGCAGCCTGAACGAAGGCCAGGAAGTCGAATTCGAAGTCAAGGATGGTCCGAAAGGACCTCAAGCGGCCGAAATTCGCCCGCTCTAAATCGGGAAATCCCAATTTCCCGTCCGCCAGGCCTGGCCTGGCTACAACGCCCCAGAACCTCGCGGTCTGGGGCGTTGTTTCATTTGCGGCGCGGGTTTTGTTGCCCGGCTATTTCCGTGATGTTAGTGTTCACTAACATATCCTCGAGCGTTGGATAAGTTTGTGGATAATTATTTTCGGGCATGTGCATAGCGCTGCGCAGTAATGAAGCACGCTGCGTTTGCGCCGGGGAGTTTTGCACAATTTTCGGAAAGATCCGCAGGCGGAACGCTGCGCTCGACTCGTCACCGGCGCCCGCATGCCGGCCAGGGCGCGTTTCATGGGAAACCGCGTGTTTCCCTAGGAAAACCGGGCGTTTACGGCATTTTTTCGTCTGCCTGGCCGGGCTGAATCTGGCGCTGGCGGAGCAGCATTGATGCTCGCCATGACGCATTTTTATCCATTCGCGTCGCGGTTGTTCACAAAGATATCCCCATCCCGGTTATGCACAGAATGACACCTTGGATAGCCAAAAGGTGGGGGCTCAGCCTGTGGATAGAAATGGGGATAGCGAATCGGAAATGGGTTTGCGAGGATCGCCCGACGGTGCACTGCCGTCGAGTTTGACGCCGGGAACGCCATGTTGTGGATTTCATGTGAAAGCGGATTTGCTCCCGGATTATGTGCCGGCGAGTTTTCCACAGTCGGGTCGCCGCGTCCGCGGTTGGCGTAGAGGCGTGTCAGCCGAAAGGATGATGGCGCGAAACTTCCAGGACGGGCAAGATGATTCTCCGATCAAGCGTCGCGCCTGGACTTGTGTGTTGTGGCGCGATGCATCCGCCGGCGGCGAGGATAAATATGTGAATAAGTCGCCGATGCCTGCTTAAGGCGCGATTGGACTTTTGCCCCGGTTTGAAGTTCCCCGTGAAGTTCAGGGGCAATGTCTCACTCGCGTGATCGGAATGTTCAGGAATATGGCTTTTCCGTGCTCGCGCCCGGCTCCGCGTTTTGGCCGCGCTTATCGAACCGATAGCGGCAGCTTATCCACAATCTTTTCCACTGTTTTTCCCGCCTGCCACCGTATCGTCCCGGGTATACCTGCCGGGCGGATCGCAGACGTTGCAGGCATGGCGATTCAGTTCTCCGGCCCATGCTTTCCCAGGCAGCGCGTTGCGAATTTGTGTGGTTTCCGCAATCTGGGTAATTCCCCGTCGAGTCTGTTCAGAGCCACACTCTCAGCCTCCCCGTTGGCGGCAGCGTCAAGTTATCCCCAGAGTTGTTCCACGTGAAACCGGGTCCACGGAGGCGTTCGAGCTTGTGGATGCTTTTGTGCATAAGGTGCTGGTGAGTCTGCCTTGTCTCGGCTTTGTGCCGGCGAGCCTGATTTCCATTCATGCCTTTGCCTTGGCTGTGCGCCGACAGGATTCTGCCTGCGGCCGATTGTTCCGGTGACGCGGGGAGGGAGGGTGGCGGCCGGAACCGACTGCTTCGGGCTTGCGACCTGGACGGTCTAAGCGGCAACGGCGCCGGATTCGGCATAGGCGTTTAGTGTTTCAGTTGAATGACGGGAGACATTCAAGATGAAGGGCTGCGATGGCGGTGGTGAAGATTGTGAGATTCGATGCGTGCAGACTGGCCCGGATCGATATGCTGTTTCACGTGGAACAGGAAAAATTCGGGATGTTTTGGGGGTAGGGGTAGGGTAGGGGTGATAAAACCCAAATTTTTCCGCGTCGATGAACTATCCGAATGGCCGGGCGGCAGCACTTCTTTTCCTATGTTCTTGGAGTGACTTGGCCGTGATTCTGAAGCTGACGGGCTGGCAGGAACGGGTTTTCAAAGCGAGTAGGCTATAGAGGCGACGTATCTCACGTGATGTTCCACGTGGAACATCAACTTGAGCTTGGTCGCCCAGCTACTAATTGGCATCGGTTCAAAGGGCTCCCACCCGGTATGTTCCACGTGAAACATCGGATCAGGACGTCGGCAGGGGGAGGGTATGACTATGTCTAGCCGGTGTGCAGGCTGACGTATTCCCCTGAGCAAGGTCCTCAAGTGAGCGATGTTTCACGTGAAACATTGGCCTCCAGCCGGAGGCACAGGGCGAATGAAGGGCTGTTGGCCGTCGAGGCATCGATAGATATCCTGGCCCGAATCTTCGATAGACCCAGATCAATTCCCTCCACAGACAGGCGCGCAGGCATGTTTCACGTGAAACATAGGAGGAAGGCCAAGGTCGAACGAGGGAAGGGTAAAGACTCACGAAGCACCCAACCTGGGCCAACCCAAGACCTGAATGCACTTGATGAACGGTATTGGACAGTCAGTCCGACCGGGGCACACTGCATGTTTCACGTGAAACATCGCCAGGTCCGGGCGTAGCCACAGGATGTTCCACGTGAAACATCCCCCTAACAGCGGCAGATGCCGACATATTCAAACGTCGATCTAGTCGCCCTCGTTGCCAATTTGCACACGAGGTCGAGTGTTACTACCTGCATTGCTGCACCGAACCATGTTTCACGTGAAACATGCACCCCCTGCCTCTATAATGAGCACCGAACGCTCTCTTATCTCCCCATCATGGATTATCCCCGCGAATTCGATGTCATCGTCGTCGGTGGCGGCCACGCCGGTACCGAAGCGGCGCTGGCTGCGGCACGCACTGGTGCCCAGACGCTGCTGCTGACTCACAACATCGAGACCCTAGGCCAAATGTCCTGCAATCCCTCCATCGGCGGGATTGGCAAGGGCCATCTCGTCAAAGAAGTCGATGCCCTTGGCGGCGCCATGGCGCTGGCGACGGACGAGGCGGGGATTCAGTTTCGTATCCTGAACGGCTCCAAGGGCCCGGCCGTGCGCGCTACCCGCGCGCAGGCGGACCGGGTGCTGTACCGCAAGGCCATCCGTGGCCGCCTGGAGAACCAGCCCAACCTCTGGTTGTTCCAGCAGGCGGTGGAGGATCTGATGGTGGAGGGCGACCGCGTGGTCGGCGCCGTTACCCAGGTCGGCCTGAAGTTCCGGGCGAAGACGGTGGTCCTGACCGCCGGCACGTTCCTGAACGGCCTGATCCACGTGGGACTGCAGAACTATTCGGGCGGCCGCGCTGGCGACCCCCCGGCGATTTCCCTGGGGCAGCGCCTCAAGGAACTGCAGCTGCCGCAAGGCCGCCTGAAGACCGGCACGCCGCCGCGCATCGACGGCCGCAGCATCAACTACAGCATCCTGGAAGAGCAGCCGGGCGACCTGGACCCGATTCCGGTGTTCTCGTACATGGGCAACGTGGCCATGCACCCGCGGCAGCTGCCGTGCTGGATCACGCATACCAACGCCCGCACCCACGACATCATCCGCGGCGGCCTGGACCGCTCGCCGATGTACAGCGGCGTCATCGAGGGTGTTGGCCCGCGCTACTGCCCGTCGATCGAAGACAAGATCCACCGCTTCGCCGACAAGGAATCGCACCAGGTCTTCCTGGAACCGGAAGGTCTGGACACGCACGAGGTCTATCCGAACGGCGTTTCCACCAGCCTGCCTTTCGATGTGCAGCTGGACCTGATCCATTCCTTGCCCGGCCTGGAAAACGCGCACATCCTGCGCCCCGGCTACGCCATCGAATACGACTACTTCGATCCACGTGGATTGAAGAGCACGCTGGAAACCAAGGCGATCTCCGGTCTGTACTTCGCCGGCCAGATCAACGGCACCACCGGCTACGAAGAAGCCGCGGCCCAAGGCCTGCTGGCCGGAGTCAACGCCGCCCTGTCGTCGCTCGGCCGCGACCCCTGGACGCCGCGGCGCGACGAGGCCTACCTCGGTGTGCTGGTGGACGACCTGGTCACCCGCGGCGTGACCGAGCCGTACCGCATGTTCACCTCGCGCGCCGAATACCGCCTGAGCCTGCGTGAAGACAATGCCGACCTGCGCCTGACCGAAATCGGCCGCCAGCTCGGTATCGTCGACGACGCCCGCTGGGACGCGTTCAACCGCAAGCGCGATGCTGTCGCCGCCGAAGTCGAGCGCCTGAAGTCGTCGTGGGTCAACCCGCGCGTGCTGCCGCTGGAAGTGGCCGAACCGCTGCTGGGCAAGGCGATTGAACGTGAGTACTCACTTGCAGACCTGCTTAAACGGCCCAATGTTTCCTATGAAGCGCTGATGGCCGCCCGCAACACCGACGGCACGCTGCTGGCCGGTCCGGGCGTGGTCGAGGACGAGGTCCTGGCCGAGCAGGTCGAGATCCAGGTCAAGTACGCCGGCTACATCGCCCGCCAGCAGGACGAAGTACAGAAACAGATCGCGCACGAACAACAGCCGATCCCGGCCGACGTCGACTACGACGCCGTGACCAGCCTGTCGTTCGAAGTGCGCCAGAAACTCAAGACGCATCGGCCCGAAACCATCGGCCAGGCCGCCCGCATTTCGGGCGTGACGCCGGCGGCGATCTCGCTGCTGCTGATCCACCTGAAGCGCCTGCACTACGGCTCGCGCAAGCAAGCCGCATGAGCGCCCATCCCCAACCGGCCGGCGCGGACATGGCCGGCCGCCTCTCGCATGCCTTCGAGCAGCTCGGACTGCAGGCGGACGCCGCCGCGGCCGCCAAGCTGCTCGACTACCTGGCGCAGATGCAGCGCTGGAACCGGACCTACAACCTGACCGCGATCCGCGATCCGCAGCAGATGCTGGTGCAGCACCTGTTCGACAGCCTGGCCGCCGTGGGGCCGTTCAGCGAAGCGCTGGGCGCGCCCGGCACGCCAGCCAAGGTCTACGACGTCGGCTCCGGCGGCGGGTTGCCCGGCGTCGTCCTGGCGGTCATGCGGCCCGAATGGTCGGTGACCTGCATCGACGCCGTTGAAAAGAAAACCGCATTCGTCCGGCAGATGAGCGGCGCGCTGGCGCTGCCGAATCTGCAGGCGCGCCACGCGCGCATCGAAACGCTGGAACCCGCCGGCTGCAACATTGTGACGTCGCGCGCATTCGCCTCCTTGGAGGATTTTGCGATGCTCGCGGGCAGACATGTGGACAACGGTGGTACCCTCGTCGCCATGAAGGGCAAGGTCCCGGATGATGAAATCCAGGCGCTGCACGCGCGTGGGGAATGGCAAGTCGACCATATTCAGCCGCTCCGGGTGCCGGAGCTGCAAGCAGAACGCTGCCTGATCTGGATGCGCCGCAGTCAAGGAACCCTATGAAGAACTTACCCCCCAGCTCGACCGCCCGCGTTTTCTGCATCGCCAACCAGAAGGGCGGTGTCGGCAAGACGACCACCGCCATCAACCTGGCGGCCGGGCTGGCCACGCACAAGCAACGCGTGCTGCTGGTGGACCTGGACCCGCAAGGCAACGCCACCATGGGCAGCGGCATCGACAAGAATTCGCTCGAGTCGAACCTGTACCAGGTGCTGATCGGCGAAGCCACCATCGAGCAGGCGCGCGTGCGCTCCGAGTCGGGCGGCTATGACGTGCTGCCCGCCAACCGCGAACTGTCCGGCGCCGAGATCGACCTGGTGCAGATGGATGAACGCGAGCGCCAGCTCAAGGCCGCCATCGACACCGTCGGCAGCCAGTATGACTTCGTGCTCATCGATTGCCCGCCGACGCTGTCGCTGCTGACGCTGAACGGCCTGGCGGCCGCGCACGGCGTCATCATTCCGATGCAGTGCGAATACTTCGCGCTCGAAGGCCTGTCCGACCTGGTCAACACCATCAAGCGCGTGCATCGCAACATCAACGATGACCTGCGCGTCATCGGCCTGCTGCGCGTGATGTTCGACCCGCGCATGACCCTGCAGCAGCAGGTGTCGGCGCAGCTCGAATCGCACTTCGGCGACAAGGTCTTCAAGACCGTGGTGCCGCGCAACGTGCGGCTGGCCGAAGCGCCCAGCTATGGCATGCCCGGCGTGGTGTACGACCGCGCCTCGCGTGGCGCGCAGGCGTACATCTCCTTCGGCGCCGAAATGATCGAGCGCGTCCGCGAACTCAACAAGTAAGCCGCCCGCATGTCCGCCGTCACGCGCCTGTCCCCGGACTCCCCCCATACCCGCACGCCGCCCGTCGACGTGCGCGACGCGTTGCGCGTGCGGCTGGAAGAGGCCGCGCTCAATGCCACGGCGGTGCGCGCGCAGGTGCTCTACGACGGCTGGCTGGTGCGTTTCGCGCCGTCGTCCGCCAAACGGGTACGCAGCATCAATGTGCTGGGGTTATCCACACGTCCGCTCGATGAGCGGCTGGCGTATTGTTCAACGTTGTACGCGCGCCATGGCCTGCCCATGGTGCTGCGCCTGACCTCCCTCGGCCCCGATTTCGCCCTGGATGCCGAACTGGCGTCGCGGGGCTACCTCCTTACCGAAGAGACCCGAGTCATGAGCATGCCGCTCGCCCCCAGGCTGGCCGCCCGGGGCGATCTGCTTTTCAGGACAGTGGACGCTGCCCGCTTCGCGGCGGCGGTCGGACGCATGCGCGATTCCCGGCCCGAGCACATCGCCGAGCATCAGGCGCGTCTGGAGGGGCTGGCTGTGGATATCTTGCCGGTGCTGGCGTTCGACGCCGCCGGCGAATGCGTGGCGGGCGGCATGGCCGTGCGGGATGGCGATCTCGCGGGGCTGTTCGACATCGTGACGGACCCCGCGCAGCGGCGCAAGGGGCACGCCGCGATGTTGGTCGAACATCTGCTGGCCGTGTGCGTCGAAGACGGCGCCACCACGGCCTATCTGCAGGTGGAGCCGCAAAACACCGCCGCGCGCGCTTTGTATGGCCGCTACGGTTTCAAAGACTGTTATGCGTATTGGTACCGCCTGCCCGCCGAGCAGGCGGCCGCCTGAGCTTCGCTCGGGATACCAAAAACAGAAGGAAAGAGGATTTAACTATGGCCACCAAGAAACCCAAGGGATTGGGTCGCGGACTTGACGCTTTGCTGGGAGCCGACGCGCCCGCCATCGACAACATCGGCAAGGCCCCGGCCAAGCCCGAGGGTCTGCCGTCCACCCTGCCTGTTTCGAAGATGCGGGCCGGCAAGTATCAGCCGCGCACCCGCATGGACGAGGGCGCGTTGGGCGAGCTGGCCGAGTCGATTCGCACACAAGGCATCATGCAACCCATTCTTGTGCGCGCGCTGGGCGATGCGCCCGGCCATTACGAAATCATCGCGGGCGAACGCCGTTTCCGCGCCGCGCAGCTGGCCGGCCTGAAGGAAGTGCCGGTGCTGGTGCGCGAAGTCGCCGACGAAAACGCGGCCGTCATGGCGCTGATCGAGAACATCCAGCGCGAAGACCTGAACCCGCTGGAAGAGGCGCATGGCGTGCGCCGCCTGCTGGACGAATTCGGCCTGACCCACGAGCAGGCCGCCCAGGCCATCGGCCGCTCGCGCTCGGCCACCAGCAACCTGCTGCGCCTGTTGAACCTGGCTGCCGCGGTGCAGACCATGCTGCTGGCCGGCGACGTCGATATGGGCCATGCGCGCGCGCTGCTGGCGGTGGACGCGGCCACGCAGATCCAGCTGGCCAACCAGATCATCGCGCGCCGCCTGTCGGTGCGCGAAGCCGAAAAGCTGGTCGCCAAGACCGCCAAGGAAGCCGAGAGCGCCGCCTCGCCCAAGAAGAAGGCCAACGGCGTGTCGCGCGACCTGACGCGCCTGGAAGAGGCGCTGTCCGACCATCTGGGCACGCGCGTGGCGCTGAAGGTCGGCGCCAAGGAAAAGGGCCAGATCGTCATCGACTTCCATGGCTGGGAACACCTGAATTCGCTGCTGGAACGGCAGGGCCTGTCGGGAGTCGTCGATGCCTGAGCAGGCATTGCCGGTCGTCGCGGTCCTGGCCACCGGCGGCACCATCGCCGGCGCGCAGGCCGACGCCACTTCCGCCGGCTACAAGTCGGGCTCCTTCTCGGTGGGCGACCTGCTGGCCGCCGTGCCGCAGCTGTCGACGCTGGCCGACATCCGCGCCGAACAGGTCGCCAACGTCGGCAGCCAGAACATGACGCATGACGTCTGGCGCGCGTTGGCGCGCCGTGTCGATGCGCTGTGCGCCGATCCGTCGGTGGCCGGCATCGTCATCACGCATGGCACCGACACGCTTGAAGAGACCGCGTACTTTCTCAGCCTGGTGATCCAGCAGGACAAGCCGGTGGTGCTGGTGGGCGCGATGCGCCCGGCCACCGCGCTGGGCGCCGAAGGCCCGGCGAACCTGTACAACGCCGTGGCGCTGGCGCGCCATCCCGACGCGCGCGGCCGCGGGCCGCTGGTCGTCATGAACGAAGACGTGCACTACGCCCGCGAACTGCAGAAGATCGCCAGCGCCGGCATCAACGCCTTCGCCTCGCCCAATCGCGGTCGCGCCGGCGTGATGCATGGCGGCACGCCGTGCTTCTATTCGCGCAACACCACCACGCACACGACACAAAGCGAGTTTTCACTCGCATTGCTGGAAAAGGCCGGCTGGCCGCGCGTGGATATCGTTTATGCGCACGCCGACCTGCAAGGCGACGTCATCGATTTCATCGCGCGCCAGGCCGACGGCATCGTGCTGGCGGGCGTGGGTGACGGCAACGCCACCGACCTGGCCATCGACGCCTTGACCCGTGCCGCCGCCGACGGCGTCGCGGTGGCGCGGTCCAGCCGCACCGGCAGCGGCTTCGTCGCGCGCGACGTCGAGCTGGATGACGCGGCGCTGGGTTTCGTCGCCGCCGGCGACCTGAATCCGCAGAAGGCTCGCGTCCTGCTGATGCTGGCGCTGTGCGTCACGCGTGAACCCGCGGCGCTGCAGCGCTGCTTCGATCGCTACTGAGCGGGGCCCACGGCGGCATTCAACGGGGCTGTCCCCGCGATGCCGCCGCTACGGATTGGGCGGCGCGTCCGCGCCGTGCGCCAATCCCAGGCTGGTGCGCAGCATGTCGTAGACCTGCCGCGTCAGCGGATTGATCAGATCCCGCCTTATCCACAGGAAGTACGTCACGTCCGGCAAGGGCGGCAGGCCTTCCTTTTCCCCCAGCACCCGCATTTCCGGCGCCAGCAGTTCGACGCTGCGCGCCGTCACGCCCAGGCCCGCGCGCAGCGCGGCCTTGATGCCGACCAGGTTGGGCGCCACGTAGTTGGTGTGCCAGCGCACCTGCGCCTGTTCCAGCGCGGTCAGCGCCAGGCGGCGGAAGATGCTGGGCTCGTCGGCCAGCACCAGCGGCACCGGCGCGTTGATGTCGTGCACGTAGTCGGCCGAGGCCAGCCACACCGTGGGCGAGGTGCGCAGCGCCACGCCTTCGAATTCCTGGTCGAAGCGGGTCGAGATGGTCAGGTCCAGTTCGCCGGCCCGCAGCGCATCCATCAGGAACGGGCTGCGGTCGGTGCGGATCTCCAGTTTCACGCGCGGCGCCGAGCGCGCGATGTGGGTCAGCAGGGTCGGCAGGATGGTGTCGGCCACGTCCAGCGGCGCGCCCAGCCGCAGGTCGCCTTCCAGCGGCGCGTCCTGCAGCGCGCGCAGCGCTTCATCGTTGATGGCCAGCATGTGGCGCGCATATTCGACCAGGCGCCGTCCATGCGTGGATAAGGCCTTGTTGCGCCCCTGTTTCTCGAACAGCGGCAGGCCGATGGCCGCTTCCAGCCGCTGCATCTGCTGCGTCACCGCCGACTGGGTCTTGTGCAGCCGATTGGCCGCTTCCGAAAACGTTTCATGGCGCGCGATCGCGGTCAGCGTGCGCAGCAGGTCCAGATCGAGATTGCGCATGGGAGCGGTGGGTCCAAAGTATTAGCAATGCTTATGGAATATTAAGGCAAATTAAATTGTTGGCGCCTCTTTGCGGCGATACAGTGACTGCAATAACTCATGAAATAAGAGGGAAAGTCACTGTGAGCACCACGCACCCCCAGCAGCAGGGCATCGATAGCGCCATCGGAAATATTAAAAATACTTTAGGAAATAAGGGCCTGAACCGCGACAGCCTGAAGGCCGTGCTGGACGAGCTGATCGGCCTGGCCGGCCATACCGACTGGTGGGCCCAGGACCGCTACCCGGCGCCGGAAGAGGGCGAGCGCCAGGCGCGCTACCTGATCGGCGAAGACGCCGACAAGAGCTACGCGCTCTACCTGAACGTGATGCGCCCCGGCAAGCAGATCGTGCCGCACAACCACACCACCTGGGCCTGTATCGCCGCCGTGGAAGGCGTGGAATACAACTACGTCTACGACCGCACCGACGACGGCTCGGTGCCGGGCGTGGGCCACCTGGAAAAGACCGGCACCGTGGTGGTGGGGCCGGGCGCCGGCATCGCGCTGATGCCCGACGACATCCACGCCGTCGAGATCCAGGGCGACAGTGTCATCCGCCATTTGCACATGTATGGCCGCGCCCTCGAGACGCTGACCGAACGGCTCGCCTTCGACCTGGCGGCCGGCACCTGCAAAGTCATGCCGATCGGCGTGCAGACCCGCCGCTGACCATCATGAACAAGCCCCTGCGGCCCGCGACGCGCCTGCTGCGCGCCGGGCGTCCCCATGCCGGCTGGGTCAACACCCCGGTCACGCGCGCCAGCACGTTTGTGTTCGACAGCGTCGCGGCCTGGCGTGACACCCGCGCCCGCCGCGAACAGGAACGCCTGCCGTCGTACGGCGCGCGCGGCACCGACAGCACGCACGCGCTGGAAGACGCGCTGGTCGAGCTGGAGCAGGGCCATCGCGCGCAGCTGTATCCCACGGGGCAGGCCGCCATCGCCGTCGTGCTGCTGGCCTATCTGCGCGCCGGCGACCACGTGCTGGTGACCGACGCGGTCTATGAACCGGTGCGCCGTTTCTGCGCCGAGCACCTGGCGCGGCTGGGCATCGAATTCACCTTCTATCCGCCGGACGGCGCCGGCCTGGCGCAGCTGCTGCGCCCCAACACGCGCATGATCTATGCCGAGTCGCCCGGCTCGCTGACCTACGAGATGCCGGACCTGCGGCAGCTGGCCGACCTGGCGCGGCGCCACGATTGCTGGCTGGCTGTGGATAACACCTGGGCGTCGGGATTGCTGTGCCAGCCGCTGGCGCTGGGCGCGGATATCTCGATCCTCGCCGCCACCAAGTACCTGGGCGGCCACGCCGACGTGATGATGGGCGCGGTCGTGACCAATGCCCGCGCCTGGCGCGCGCTGGAACGCGCCAGCATCGACTTCGGCCAGACCGTCGGCGCGGACGACGCCTACCTAGTGCTGCGCGGCATGCGTTCGCTGCCGCTGCGCATGGCGCAGCACGCTCGCAGCGCCCTGCGCGTGGCGCAGTGGCTGCAGGGCAGGGCGGAAGTGGCGCGCGTGTTGTGCCCGGCCTTGCCCGACGATCCCGCGCATGCGGTCTGGCGGCGTGAATGCTCGGGCGCCAATGGCCTGTTGACGCTGGAATTCGCCGCCGGCATCGCCGACGCCGACATGGAGCGCGCCATCGACGCGCTGCGCCTGTTCGGCATCGGCGCCTCCTGGGGCGGCTTCGAAAGCCTGGTGATTCCCGTCAATCTGGCCAAGGCGCGCGCCCTGCCCGTCCCCGCGCACGGCGCCATGTTGCGCCTGCATATCGGCCTGGAGGATCCGGACGACCTGATCGCCGACCTCGAACAGGCATTCGACCAATTGCGGCCGAGCCTGAAGGCCCTGAACTCCCATTCCCCCGATTCCCTGCGGATTTAACGATGCATTCCCATTCCGACCTGAAACTGGCCGATATTGACTCGCACACCCTCAAGGGCTGGCTGCATGACGGCGGCGAGATTGCGCTGCTGGACGTGCGCGAGCATGGCCAGTACGGTGAGTCCCATCTGTTCTACGCGGCCCCCGTGCCGTTCAGCCGGCTCGAGGCCGACATCGCGCGCCTGGCGCCGCGCCGCGACGTGCGTCTGGTGGTCTACGACGAAGGCGGCGATGACGACGTCGCCGCGCGCGCGGCGACGGCCCTGCGCGCCCTGGGCTACACGCGGGTCTATCGCCTGGCCGGCGGCATCGCGCAATGGCAGCGCGATGGCTATGCCGCCTTCGCCGGCGTCAACGTGCCGAGCAAGACCTTCGGCGAACTGGCCGAAGAAGTTTTCCACACCCCGCGCATCAGCGCCGCCGAGCTGGCCGAGCGCCAGCGCCGCGGCGACGACCTGATCGTGCTGGATGGCCGGCCCTACGCCGAATACCAGAAGATGAGCATTCCCGGCGGCATCTGCTGCCCGAATGGCGAGCTGGCGTTGCGCGCCCACACGCTGGCGCGCGACCCCAACACCACCATCGTGATCAATTGCGCCGGCCGCACGCGCAGCATCATCGGCGCGCAGACGCTCATCAACCTGGGCGTGCCCAACCCCGTCTATGCGCTGGAGAACGGCACGCAGGGCTGGTATCTGGCGGACTTCAAGCTGGACCACGGCGCCAGCCGCCGCTACGACGACGCCGTTGCCGCCGCGGACCTGCCCGACCTGGCGCAGCGCTCGGCCGGCCTGGCCCGCCGTCATGGCGTGCCCGAGGTGAACGCCGCGCAGGTGCGTGAATGGCTGAACGACGCCAGCCGCAGCACCTTCCTGTGCGACGTGCGCAGCGCCGAGGAATTCGCGCGCGGCTCGCTGCCTGGCGCCCAGCATACGCCCGGCGGCCAGCTGGTCCAGGCCACCGACCAATACCTGGCGGTGCGCGGCGCGCGCATCGTGGTGTTCGATGGCGAAGGCGTGCGCGCGCCGGTGGTGGCCAGCTGGCTGCGCCAGATGGGCTGGGACGCGAGCGTGCTGCGGGAAGGCGTGGCCGCCGACCTGCAGGCGCCGGTCGCCCCGGCGGCGGAGCCGGCGTTGACGGTGCTCGACGACGCGGCGCTGGCCGCCGCGCTGGCACAAGGCGCGCAGCTGGTCGACATCCGTTCCAGCATGCGCTATCGCGCCCAGCACATCGACGGCGCGCGCTGGTCGGTGCGGCCGCGTTTCGCCGACCTGGCGCTGGATCCCGCGCGTCCGCTGGTGCTGCTGGCCGACGAACGCGCGCTGGCCGCGTGGGCCGCGGCGGATCTGCGCGCGCTCGGCGTGCGTGACGTCAAGGCCAACCTGGGCACGCCCGCGGGCTGGGCGGCGGCGGGCCTGGCGCTGGCGGCCACGCCGGCCGAACCGGCCGATGCCGATTGCATCGACTACCTGTTCTTCGTGCATGACCGCCACGACGGCAACAAGGCCGCGGCGCGTCAGTACCTTGCCTGGGAAACCAACCTGGTCAAGCAGATCGACGCGCGCGAGCGCGCCGCGTACCGCTTCCCGGCCGGGTGACCGCCGGGGCTGAATGACCCTCGCGGCCGCCACGGCGGCCGCGCCCAACGCTTCATCCGATCAGCACGCCCCGGCGCTTTCGCCGGCGGGGCGCGGACGGTTCATGGCGAACCGAAATGCAATGGACGGCCGAGCATCCGGCCGCCAACCACAAGGGGAAATACCGATGAACAAGCTCAACCTGCAGCACGCCTGCAAGACCGCCGCGGCCCTGGCCTGCCTGGCGTGGGGGATGAATGCCCACGCCCAGGCGCCGGCGCCATTGGCCGACTATCCCAAGCAGGCGATCACCGTGGTGTCGCCGTTCCCGCCCGGGGGCGGCAATGATGGCGTGGCGCGTCTCATCGCGCAGGAACTGGGCGCCCTCATCGGCCAGAGCGTGGTGGTGGAAAACCGCTCCGGCGCGGGCGGCAACGTCGGCACTTCGCAGGTCTCGCGCGCCAAGCCCGATGGCTACACGCTGGTGATGTCGCAGACCAGCGTCATGGCGGTCAATCCGCGCCTGTACAAGAACGTCGGCTTCGATCCGCTCAAGGATTTCGTGCCGATCTCGCAGATCACCTCGGCGCCGCTGGTGCTGGTGGCGCGCAGCGAAAGCGCCTACAAATCGCTGGGCGACTATCTGGATGCCGCGCGCAAGCAGCCGGGCGTCATCACCTACGCCACGCCCGGCAACGGCACCATGAGCCACCTGATGGGGGCGCTGCTGTCGCAGAAGGCCAACGTGAAGCTGGTGCACGTGCCGTACCGCGGCGCCGCGCCCGCCATTACCGACCTGATGGGCGGCACGGTCGACATGCTGATCACCTCGCCGGCCTCGGCCGAGCCGATGGTGGCGGCCGGCAAGCTGCGCATCCTGGCGCTCAGCCATGAAAACGGCATCGGCATCTTCAAGGGCGCGCCCACGCTCGGGCAGTCCGGCATGGACGGCATCACGGCCGACGACTGGTATGGTCTGTTCGCGCCGGCCGGCACGCCGCCCGAACGCGTCGCCTATCTGGCGCAGGCCGTGGCGCAGGCGATGAAATCGCCCAACGTCATCGCCAAGATCCAGGCCGGCGGCAGCCAGCCCGTGGGCAGCGCGCCCGACGCCTTCGGCAAGCGCCTGCAGCAGGACACCGCCTACTGGGCCGACATGGTGAAGGTGGCCGGCGTCTCGGTGGATTGAGGCCAGGCTACACCGCCAGCAGCTTGCCCACGGCGGCCTTCAGGGCCGCGTAGGCGGGCTGCTTCTGCGCATTGGTGTTGGTGATCAGGTGATCGATGCGGTTCACTTCGCAGTACGACACCCGGCTGCACAGGCCGATCTTGCTGAAGTCGGCCAGCAGGATGCGCTGCTTGGCGTTGGCCGCCATGGCGCGCGCCACCTCGGCTTCGCGCAGGTCGTAGCTGGTGGCGCCGCATTCGGCGTCCACGCCCACCGGCGACAGCAGCGCCACGTCGGCGCGGTAGCGGTGGATCTCGGCGATGGTGATGTCGCCGGCGGTGGCGCACACCGGCCCGCCGACCGAGCCGCCCAGCATGAGCAGTTCGTTGGCGCCGCTGCCCGCGGCGCCAACCTTGAGCGCCACGTCGAACGAATTGGTGATGATGGTCAGGCCGCTCAGCTTGGCCAGCTCGTCGGCCAGCATGCTGGTGGTGCTGCCGGCGTCCAGGAATAGCGTCTGGCCGCTCGTCACCAGGCCGGCGGCGGCGCGGGCGATGGCGCGCTTGTACTTGACGCGCGTGTGCACGCGCTCGGCGATCGGCGGTTCGCTGTGCACCGGCACCGCGCCGCCATGCACGCGGCGCAGTTCGCCCATCGCTTCCAGTTCCAGCAGGTCGCGCCGGACGGTCTCCCGCGATACCCCCAGTTCGCCGACGATACGGTCGGTCGATACCTGCTGCAGGGAAGACAGCAGGGCGCGGATTCTCTGATACCGCTCTTCTTGCCACATATCGGATGCTTCCTAATCTCTATTTGCGGCGCCGCGCCGGCAGCGCGATCAACGCGCGCATCGCCAGCAGCGAACCACCCACGACCAGCATGATAAGCGTCGAATAGGCCGCCGCCTGCGAGACGAACCCCGCTTCGTCCAGCCGCAGTACGGAAACCGGCGCGACGCTGACCGACGGCGTGACCAGGAAGATCACCGCCGACAGCGTCACCATGGACCGCATGAACAGGAAAAAGAACACGCCCAGCACCGTGGCGGCGATCTGCGGCAGCACCGCGTCGCGCAGCACCTGCAGGGTGCCGCCGCCCAGGCAGCTCACCGCTTCTTCCAGCGCCTGCGGCACCGCGCGCATGCCGGTCATCATCGTCAGAAAGCCCTGCGTGTGATAGTGGTAGAAGTTGCACAGCGCGATCAGCGCGGCGCTGCCATACAGCGCGTAGAGCGGGTTGGCGGGCGAGTTGAAGGCGAAGATATACGACAGCCCCAGCACCAGCCCCGGCACGCCCACCGGCAGCACCGACACCAGGTAGACCAGCTTGGCCCAGGCGCGCGGAATGCGGCAGACGCCGAAGGTCAGGAAGAACAGCAGCAGCACGCCGCCGGCCGCGGCCGCCAGCGACAGGTACAGCGACGTCCACAGCGGCGCATAGCCGCCGCTGACGGTGATGTCGTAATGCTTCAGGGTCCACTCCATCCGGTACGGCCACAGCCGCATGAAGCTGGCGAACACGACGGTGCCCACCGTCACCACGATGGTGCTGGCGCACAGCAGCACGCCCGCCGTGAACGCCAGGTCGCGGCCGCGCGCCGGCTGCGGCGTGACGCGCAGTCCGCTGGGCGAGGCGGCGCCGAACTGGCGTTGCGACGCCACCCGTTCGATCTGCACCGAGATCAACGAGGGCAGCAGCAGCAGGATGCCGACCACCGAGCCCATGCCGAAATTCATCTGGCCCGACACTTGGCTGTAGATCTCGGTGGCCAGCACGCGGTAGTTGCCGCCGATCACCGCGGCGTTGCCGAAGTCGGTGATGGTGATGACGAACACCACGAACGCCGCGCTCAGCAGGCCGAACTTGCAGTTGGGCAGCGTGATGTCGAAGAACTGCCGCAGGCTCGACGCGCCCATCACCTCGGCCGCGTCGTAATAGCGCGCATCGGTGTTGCGCAGCGCCGCCTGCAGGATCAGCACGGCCTGGGGCAGGGCATAGAACACGTTCGAGATCAGCAGGCCCCAGAAGCCGTAGATATCGAATTCCCACCCCGTCCAGCGATGCACCAGGCCGTTGCGGCCGAGCAGGAAGATCAGTCCCAACCCCTGCACCAGCGACGGCGCCAGCAGCGGCAGCACCAGCGCCAGCTTCACCAGCGCCTTGCCGCGCATGCGGCTGCGGTCCAGCCCGAAGGCGATGGCAAAGCCCAGCAACAGGCTGACGGCGGTGGTGGCCGCGCTCATCGTCAGGCTGTTGGCGGTGGCGGTCAGGATGCCGCGGGTGGCGAATACCTCGGCGTAGTTGCCCAGGCCGATGCCGCCGTCCTTTTCCACCAGGCTGCGCCAGCCGACCGTGGCCAGCGGATACAGGAAGAACAGCGCCAGTCCCGCCATCGGAATGCCGACGCAGGTCCATAGCAGCAGGCGATCCAGGGAGGCCGGCGAGCGGTTGGCGCGAGACGACGTGGCGGCGCCGATACGAACCGTGTTCATGCCTTGGCCTCCGCGCGTGCCGACGTGGCGGACGCAGTCATACGCGGACCCAGGCGCACTGTTCCGGCGCCATGTCCAGGCGCACCGGCGCGCCCTGCGACAAGCCCGCCGCGCCCTGCTGCTCGACCAGCAGCTCGCGGCCCTGCCACGCCACCCGCACGCGCGTCAGGTTGCCCATGAAGGTCATCTCGCGCACCCGCCCCGGCCCGCGCGCATCGGCGGCGATGCGCAGGCTTTCCGGCCGCAGGCAGGCCTCGAAACGCTCGCTGGCGCCATCGGGCCGGGTCGCCAGCAGTGCCGGCATGGCCTCGCGCACCCAGTCGGTCGGCAGCAGGTTGCTCAGGCCGACGAAGTTGGCGACGAAGCGCGTGCGCGGCCGCAGATACAAGTCGGACGGCGAACCCACCTGCTCGACGCGGCCGTCGTTCATGCACACGATCTTGTCGGCCAGCGTCAGCGCTTCCTCCTGGTCGTGCGTCACCATGATGGTCGGGATCTGCAGGCGGCGCTGCACCTCGTGGATCTCGGCGCGCATGTCGGTGCGCACGCGCGCATCCAGCGCCGACAGAGGTTCGTCCAGCAGGATCAGCGCCGGGTCCACCGCCAGCGCCCGCGCCAACGCGACGCGCTGCTGCTGGCCGCCGGATAGCTGGTGGGGATAACGCTGTGCATAATCCGGCAGCTTGATCAGCGCCAGCAATTCACGCACCCGCGCCTCGATGCGCTCGCGGCTCTCGCCGCGGATGCGCAGGCCGTAGCCGACGTTTTCGGCCACGGTCATGTTGGGAAACAGCGAATACGACTGGAACACGATGCCGAAGCCGCGCTTGCGCGCCGGCAGCGCCGACAGGTCGCGTCCGCCCAGCGTGATGGTGCCGCTGTCGAACGGCAGCAGGCCGGCGACGATGCGCAGCAGGGTGGTCTTGCCGCAGCCGCTGGGGCCCAGCAGGCAGACGAATTCGTGTTCGCCGACAGACAGGTCGATGCCTTCCAGCGCCACCGCGCCGTCGAAGGTCTTGCGGATCCCGCGCAATTCCAGGTACATGGCCACTCCGGGCGGTGGCGTGGCGGCCGGCGGCGCCGGCCGCGCGCGCCGTCAGCGTTTGATGGTGTCCTGCCAGGTCTTGATGGTGGCGTCGCGTTCCGCCGCCGATTTCTGGAAGTCCACGGGGTACAGCACGGCGGTCAGGTCCTTGGGCAGCCCGGCGGCCTCGGCCGCCTTGTTGGGGGCGGCGCCCGGAATCGTCACCAGTTCCTTGTACTTGCTGTACAGCCCGCCGGCCTGCGCCGACAGCGTCCAGTCGAGGAAGCGCTTGGCGTCCGCGGGATTCTTGGCGGTCTTCATCAGGCCCGAGGCTTCCAGCTCGTAGCCCACCCATTTCGACGGGATCACCATCTTCACCGGAAAGCCTTCCTCGATCGATTGCATCGCCGGGAACGCGAACGACACGCCGATCGCATACTCGCCGGCGCGCGCCATCTTGCAGGGGCGCGACCCCGACGGTGTGTACTGCGCCACGTTCTTGTCCAGGTCCTTGAGCAGCGCCCAGCCTTTCTCGGCGCCCAGGCCCTGCAGCAGCGCGACGATCTGCAGATAACCGGTGCCGGATGCGGCCGGGCTGGGGATGACGATCTCGCCCTTGTAGACCGGCTTGGCCAGATCCTCCCAGGAGGTCGGCATCGGCAGGTTCTTGGATTTGAGCCGGTCGGTGTTGACACAGAACGCGGCCACGTAGCCGGTGGCGGCGAACCACTTGTTGTCGGCGGCCTTGTATTGCGCCGGCAGCGCGTCGATGCCCTTGGCCGCATACGGCTCCAGCAGCTTCTGCAGGCGCGGGTCCAGCATGTTGCTGACGGCGAAGCCCCAGATCACGTCCTGCTGCGGATTGCCGGCCTCGGCGATCAGGCGCGCGCCCAGGTCGCCGGTGGACAGGCGCAGCACGTTCACCTTCACATCCGGCAGGGCGGCGTTGGCGGCCTTCAGGTAGGCCGCGATCTCGTCTTCCTCCAGCGCGGTGTAGACGGTGATGGCGCCGGCGTGGACGGCCTGGGCAAAACCTAGGGAAATTACTGCAACCACAAGACCAAGCTTCTTCTTACATTGCATGATGGAACTCCGGAAAGGAATACACGGCAACGGCGATGAGCTGCTTTTCTGCGGACGGCGGGGCGGTAAGGTTGCGCGAGGAAACGTTGCGTTTCCCGGGTTGCGTTTTTAGGTATATTTGCAAATTTGTGGCAACGTGTCTAGACTGGAAAAACCCGAATCGCATGGGTATTTCCGCGCCGCGCCACGCCTCGGAGCTCGTCATGCAAACTTCGCCGCCGCTTAATGCGCAGCAATTGGCCGCGTTTTCCTCGTTCGCCCAGACGCTGGCGGACCAGGTCCGGCCCTTGTCGCGCCAGTGGTTCCGCCACCCCCTGACGGTGGAGACCAAAGCGGATGAAAGTCCCGTCACCCGTGCCGACCGCGAGGTCGAGGAAGCGCTGCGCGCGGCCATCGCCCGCGAGTATCCGGATCACGGCATCTTCGGCGAGGAATACGGCGCCAGCCATGCGGAGGCCGAGTGGGTGTGGTCGCTCGATCCCATCGACGGCACCCGCGCCTTCATCTCCGGCAATCCCCTGTGGGGCACGCTGCTGGGCCTGCTGCACCGCGGCCGCCCGGTGCTGGGCCTGATCGACATTCCCATGATGGCCGAACGCTGGCTGGGCGTTGCCGGTTCGCCCGCGCGCCTGAATGGCGAACCCTGCCGCGCGCGCCAGTGCACCGGACTGGACCAGGCGATTCTCTACGCCACCTCGCCCGACATCTTCGAAGGCGCCGACCTGGACGCGTTCGAGGCGCTGGCGCGCTCGGTGCGCATGCGCCGCTATGGCGGCGATTGCTACAGCTATGGCCTGCTGGCCAGCGGCCATGTCGACCTGGTGGTCGAGGCCGGCCTGCAGCCGTATGACTATCTGGCGCTGATGCCCGTGATCGAAGGCGCGGGCGGCGTCATTACCGATTGGTCGGGGCAGCCGTTAGGCCTCGCGTCGCAGGGCCGCGTGATCGCGGCCGCCACGCCGCAGCTGCATCGCGAGGCGATGCGGATGCTGGGGGCGGCCGTGACCTGAAACATCGCGCCCCGCGACCCCGCACGTCAACGCAACGCTTCAGCCACGACAAGGTGAACGAGCCATGCATGCACTAGGGGTAGCAACGGTGGAAGACGCGGAGCGGCTGGTCCAGGCCAGCACGCTCTCGCATATCAAGATCGGCCTGTCCGACGTCGATGGCGTCATGCTGGGCAAGTATGTCAGGCGCGACAAATTCCTGGCCGCGCTGCGCGGCGGGCTGGCGTTCTGCGACGTGGTGTTCGGCTGGGACCTGGACGACCAGCTCTACGACAACACCAAGTACACCGGCTGGCACACGGCCTATCCCGATGCCAAGCTGCGCATCGTGCCCAGCACCTGCCGCCGGTTGCCGCTGGAGCAGGGGCCCGGCGGCGAGGACATGCTGCTGTTCCTGGCCGAGTTCGAAGGCCCCGCGGCCGACATCTGCCCGCGCCGCCTGCTGCACCGCACGCTGGACCGCGCCGCCGGCATGGGCTTCGAGGTCTACGCCGCGCTCGAATACGAGTTCTTCATGTTCCGCGAGACGCCGCACTCGGTGCGCGCCAAGCACTACCGCGACATGGAGAACTGGACCCCTGGCAACTTCGGCTACTCGGTGCTGCGCAGCACGGTGCAGGGCGATTTCTACCGCAAGCTGCTCGACATGTGCGAGCGCATGGACATGCCGATCGAGGGCCTGCATACCGAGACCGGTCCCGGCGTGCTGGAGGCGGCCATCGCGGTCGACCAGGCCGCCGCCGCCGGCGACAAGGCCTTCCTCTTCAAGACCTTCACCAAGGCGCTGGCGCAGCAGAACGGCCTGATGGCCACCTTCATGGCGAAGTGGTCGCACGATCATCCCGGCCAGAGCGGCCACATCCACCTGTCTCTGCGCGACCGCACCAGCGGCCGCTCGGCGTTCTACGACGAGTCGCGCCCGCACGGCATGAGCGCGACGCAGGAAGCCTTCATGGCCGGCGTGCAGCGCTACCTGCCCGAATTCATGGCGCTGTACGCGCAGACCATCAACAGCTATTCGCGCCTGGTGCCGGGCTACTGGGCGCCGCTGGACGCGACCTGGGGCATGGAGAACCGCACCACCGCATTGCGCCTCATCCCGGGCAGCGACAAGTCGCAGCGCGTCGAAGTGCGCATCGGCTCGGCCGACGCCAATCCGTACCTGGCGTTGTCCGCCGCGTTGGCGTCAGGCCTGCACGGCATCGAACAGGGTCTGAGACCCGAGCCGATGGTGCAGGGAAACGCCTACACGCAGCAGTTTCCCGACCACCTGCGCCTGCCCACCACGTTGTGGGAAGCGGCGCAGCGCCTGCGCCAGTCGGAGGCCGCGCGCGAGCTGTTCGGCGCCGCCTTCGTCGAACACTACGCCGCCACGCGCGAATGGGAAGAACGCCAGTTCCGGCGCCACGTCACCGATTGGGAGCTGGCGCGCTACTTCGAGATCATCTGAACACCGCCGCTTCACTCATCCACCACGCAAGCACAGGGTCGCCATGACGCAGGAACTCATCACCATCAGTCCCATCGACGGCCGCGAAGTCGTGCGCCGCCCCTACGCCAGCGAGGCGCAGGTCGCGCAGGCGCTGGCCGACGCGCAGGTCGCGCAGGGCGCGTGGCACGCGCTCGGCATCGAGCAGCGTGGCCGCATCCTGTCCGAGGCCGTGACGCGCTTTGTCGCGGGCAAGGCCGAGATCGCGCGCGCCATCACGATCCAGATGGGCCGTCCCCTGCGCTACACGCCGGGTGAAGTCGATGGCTTCGAAGCGCGCGCGCGCCACATGATCGGCATCGCCGCCGAAGCGCTGGCGCCGGTCCACGTGCCGGAGATCGCGGGCTTCACGCGCTTCATCAGCCGCGAGCCGATCGGCGTGGCGCTCACCATCGCGCCGTGGAACTATCCGCTGCTGACGGCGGTGAACAGCATCGTGCCGGCGCTGATGGCCGGCAACACCGTCATCCTCAAACACTCCGACCAGACGCCGCTGTGCGCCGAGCTCATCGGCCGCGCCTTCAGCGAGGCCGGCGTGCCGCATGGCGTGTTCCAGTACCTGCATGCGAACCATGACATCGCGCAGCGGCTGATCCGCGCGCCTGAAATCGGCTACGTGTCCTTCACCGGTTCGGTGCGCGGCGGCCAGAGCGTGGAGCAGGCCGCGGCCGGCCGCTTCATCGGCGTGGGCCTGGAGCTGGGCGGCAACGATCCCGCCTATGTGCGCGCCGACGCCAACCTGGCGCACGCGGTCGAGACGCTGGTCGACGGCGCCTTCTTCAACTCCGGCCAATCGTGCTGCGGCATCCAGCGCATCTACGTGGCGCGCGCACGCTACCAGGACTTCATCGATCGCGCCGCGGCGCTGACCCGCGAGTACGTGCTGGGCGATCCCTTGCGGCAAGACACCACGCTGGGTCCGGTGGTGCGCACGCGCGCCGCCGACGAGGTGCGCGAGGTCATCGCCGAGGCGGAATCGCGCGGCGCCCGCAACCTGGTCGATGCCGCGCGTTTCGACGCCGCGCGCGCCGGCACGCCGTACGTGGCGCCCGCGCTGCTGACGCAGGTCGACCACCGCATGCGCGTGATGAATGATGAATGCTTCGGCCCCGTGGTTGGCGTGATGCCCGTCGACAGCGATGAAGAGGCCGTGGCCCTGATGAACGACAGCCCCTATGGCCTGACCGCCGCCGTCTTCACGCAGGACGAAGACGCCGCCCTGCATCTCGGCCGCCAGTTGCGCACCGGCACCGTCTTCATGAACCGCTGCGACTACCTCGATCCCGCGCTGGCGTGGACCGGCGTCAAGCAAACCGGCCGCGGCGTTTCGTTGTCGCGCGTCGGCTACGAACAGCTCACCCAAGCCAAATCCTTCCATCTGCGCCGCACCGCCTGAACGCGCGACCAGGAGCCGACATGACTGTCCCCAGCGTCAACTGGAACTATCCCACCGCCATCAAGGCGGGCCCCGGCCGCATCAAGGAATTGCCCGACTGGTGCCGCGAACTCGGCATGGCGCGGCCCTTGCTGGTCACCGATCCCGGCCTGGCCGCGCTGCCCATGATCGCCGACGCGGTTCGCGGCTGCCGCCAGGCCGGACTCGAATGCGGCCTGTTCCACGAAGTGAAGGGCAACCCCACCGGTCGGAACGTGGACGATGGCGTGGCGCGTTATCGCGAAGGCCGCCACGATGGCGTCATCGCGTTCGGCGGCGGCTCGGCGCTGGACGCGGCCAAGGCCATCGCGCTGATGGCCGGGCAGAAGCGTCCGCTGTGGGATTTCGAGGACGTGGGCGACAACTACCTGCGCGTGAACGTCGCCGGCATGGCGCCGGTGGTGGCGGTGCCGACCACCGCGGGCACCGGTTCGGAAGTGGGGCGCGCCTCCGTCATCACCGACGAGGCGGCGCAGGTCAAGCGCATCATCTTCCACGCGCGCATGCTGCCCGCCATCGTGATTCTCGACCCCGAACTCACCGTCGGCCTGCCGCCGCGCATCACCGCGGCCACGGGCATGGATGCGCTGTCGCACAACCTCGAAGCCTACTGTTCGCCGTTCTTCCATCCGATGGCCGCCGGCATCGCGCTCGAAGGCATGCGCATCATCAAGGAATACCTGCCGCAGGCCGTGGCCGATGGCGCGGACCTGCAGGCTCGCCAGCAGATGCTGGTGGCCTCCAGCATGGGCGCCACCGCGTTCCAGCGCGGGCTGGGCGCGATGCACGCGCTGGCGCATCCGCTGGGGGCGCTGTACGACGCGCACCACGGCATGCTCAACGCCATCCTCATGCCCTATGTGCTCAAGGCCAACCAGCACGCGGTCGCGCCGCGGCTGCAGGCGCTGGCGCGCTACCTGGCCTTGCCTGACGACAGCCCCGGCGCCGTGCTCGACTGGGTGCTGGCGCTGCGCGAGACCGTCGGCATCCCGCACACCCTGGCCGACATCGGTATCGATGACGCCGAGGCCGAGCGGGTAGGGCGCATGGCGAGCGAGGATCCATCGGGCGGCACCAACCCCGTCGCCTACGCGCCGGACCAGTACGCTGAACTTTTTCGTGCAGCCGTTCGCGGAATCTTGTAAGCTTCGCCCCCTCTGCGCGGAAACGCGGCAGGAAGAGCAAAAGATTTGAATATTTTTCGTCCCAGGCGTTTGACAGCGGATTTGAAAGTGTTCATAATCTCAAGTTCTCCGCTGGAGGGGTGCCCGAGTGGTTAAAGGGGGCAGACTGTAAATCTGTTGGCCTTGCGCCTACGTTGGTTCGAATCCAACCTCCTCCACCAGAGACCCAAACCTGAATCCAGGCGATGTTTGCCTGGATTTTAAAATGTAGGCCTAGGGAACTGGGCGGCCTTCGCAACGAAGGCGGTAAGTTCTCCGGGCCTTGATTTTGAAAGTCTGGGAAAAGTAGTGAGGTGGTGAAAGGACAGCCGCGGGTGTAGCTCAATGGTAGAGCAGAAGCCTTCCAAGCTTACGACGAGGGTTCGATTCCCTTCACCCGCTCCAAGCAGTACACATGCCCATGTGGCTCAGTGGTAGAGCACTCCCTTGGTAAGGGAGAGGTCGCGCGTTCGATCCGCGCCATGGGCACCACAAATTCCAAAGTCTTATCTTCAGTCAGCAGCTTCAGTCAAAAGCGCAATCCAGGTCAGGAGTCAGCCATGGCAAAAGGCAAGTTTGAACGTACCAAGCCGCACGTGAACGTGGGTACGATTGGTCACGTTGACCACGGCAAAACGACGTTGACGGCGGCGATCACGACCGTTCTGTCGAGCAAGTTCGGCGGCGAAGCCAAGGGCTACGACCAGATCGACGCGGCTCCTGAAGAAAAGGCACGCGGCATCACGATCAACACGGCCCACGTCGAGTACGAAACGGAATCGCGCCACTACGCGCACGTTGACTGCCCGGGCCACGCTGACTACGTCAAGAACATGATCACGGGCGCCGCCCAGATGGACGGCGCGATCCTGGTCGTGTCGGCCGCTGACGGCCCGATGCCGCAAACGCGTGAACACATCCTGCTGAGCCGCCAGGTTGGCGTGCCGTACATCATCGTCTTCCTGAACAAGGCCGACATGGTTGACGACGCCGAGCTGCTCGAGCTGGTGGAAATGGAAGTTCGCGAACTGCTGAGCAAGTACGACTTCCCGGGCGACGACACCCCGATCGTGAAGGGTTCGGCCAAGCTGGCGCTGGAAGGCGACAAGGGCGAACTGGGCGAGCAAGCGATCCTGTCGCTGGCCCAAGCCCTGGACACCTACATCCCGACGCCCGAGCGTGCCGTTGACGGCGCGTTCCTGATGCCGGTTGAAGACGTGTTCTCGATCTCGGGTCGCGGCACCGTGGTGACCGGCCGTATCGAACGCGGCATCATCAAGGTCGGCGAAGAAATCGAAATCGTCGGTATCGTCCCGACGGTCAAGACGACCTGCACCGGCGTGGAAATGTTCCGCAAGCTGCTGGACCAAGGTCAAGCCGGCGACAACGTGGGCATCCTGCTGCGCGGCACCAAGCGTGAAGACGTCCAGCGCGGCCAGGTTCTGGCCAAGCCGGGCTCGATCACCCCGCACACGGACTTCACGTCCGAGGTGTACATCCTGTCCAAGGAAGAAGGCGGCCGCCACACCCCGTTCTTCAACGGCTATCGTCCCCAGTTCTACTTCCGCACGACGGACGTGACGGGCACGATCGACCTGCCGGCCGACAAGGAAATGGTTCTGCCGGGCGACAACGTGACGATGACCGTCAAGCTGCTGGCCCCGATCGCCATGGAAGAAGGTCTGCGTTTCGCCATCCGTGAAGGCGGTCGTACCGTCGGCGCCGGCGTCGTCGCCAAGATCCTGAAGTAA